>JAEEOY010000171.1 GCA_016284515.1 Kiritimatiellia bacterium
CGCGATGCCGCGCCTCCGGAGGTGGAGCTTCCAGCTCTGCCACACCCACTCGTGGCGCACCGGGACGGTGCACCTCCTTGTGCTTTGCGACCTACCCAAGGAGGTGGAGCTTCCAGCTCCGCCACACCCACTCGTGGCGCACCGAGACGGTGCACCTCCTTGTGCTTCGCAACTTATCCAAGGAGGTGGAGCATCTTGCTCCGCCGTTCGTACGTGGCGCGGCGAGACGCCGCACCTCCTTGCTTTGGCGCACCGAGACGGTGCACCTCCTTGTGCTTTGCGACCTACCCAAGGAGGTGGAGCTTCCAGCTCCGCCGCCGCCACCTCTTTGCCGCTACACAGCGAGCAAGGCTTCAAAGCCCTTCTTTATATACACCGGCACACCCGAGTCGCCAGGGTTGCGCGCAATATAGCGCGAGACACGCGCGAAATGAACCGCATTGCGTACAAGGCGATCCCAGCTCTCGTGCTGCCAAAGCTGTCCATCCTTATTCGACCGCCTGTTGATCTCCTTCGCCGTAAAGCTCTTCCAGGAGTGGAGGATCGCCGACATCTCATGACCATTCAAAGGACGAAACAGCACATGCACATGGTTTCCCATGACAACAAACGCATAGACATCATATCGCGTCCCGTCAAAATGGAGGATCGCATTCCACACAATCTCGCGATTCTCCTTTTCGCCGAGGACACACGATCCGAATCCGGCATCCAGCCACTTGTCTAAACGCGCGCCGAACTCGCGCCCATACTCCTCCGCCTCTGCGTCCGTCCAGGGGCGAGGATGCGCTTCAAGCCACACTTTGCGATCTTCCTCCCATTGCGCGAGCTTCTCGACCGGGAGCGAGTCGGCGAGACGAAAAGTGACAAAGACGCAGGTCTCTTCCTGTTCCCAATGAGGAAGGTGGTGCAAGGACTTGTCGATTGCACCATATGGCGAAAGAAAACGCGGGTATTCCATGAGTCAATTATAGCACGAGCGTCAAGGAGCCCTCCACTCGTGGCGCACCGGGACGGTGCACCTCCTTGCGCTTCGTGACCTACCCAAGGAGGTGGAGCTTCCAGCTCCGCCGTTCGTACGTGGCGCACCGGGACGGTGCACCTCCTTGTGCTTCGTGACCTACCCAAGGAGGTGGAGCATCTTGCTCCGCCGTTCGTACGTGGCGCACCGGGACGGTGCACCTCCTTGTGCTTTGCGACCTATCCAAGGAGGTGGAGCATCTTGCTCCGCCGTTCGTACGTGGCGCGGCAAGATGCCGCACCTCCTTGTTTTGGCGCGGCGAGACGCCGCTATCTGAGTTTGACGCTGAAGCCAGACTGCTTCTTAGTGACCTGAACGCCGTAGGTGCCGTCGGGGAGCGCCACGTTGTAAGCGACCTTGTAGCCCTTAATGCCCCTGCCGTCGGCACCGGCGTTCGCAAAGAAGCCCGCCGCAGGCTTGCCGGTCTTGAGCACGGTCCAAGGTCCGCTGCCGCCCTTGACCCGTCCCGATTCCTCCAGCACGAGGTCGCCCGCGAGCGTGACGTCGAGGAAGGTGCCCGCCGACTGCGTCTGCGACGCGTCGAGCCACGAGCACGTGCCGTCGGGGCGAAGCGTGACCTTGAGCTTGGCCCCGTCGCGGAACTCGAGCGCGCTCAGTTTCGGAAGGTCACCGTTCGGGGTCACGTAGGGGATCGAGAAGCACCCGCGACGCCCGCCGTCGTAGTCGATGCAGCCCGGCTTGACGAGCCCGCCGTGACCGACGACGACACGGCCCGCCAGCGAGTTGAAATACTCCTGGTCTTCGGCCGACGCCAAGTCGCCGAGCCAGAGGACGCAGTTCCACTTGTCCTGGAAGTTGATCGAGCCAACGCCGGACACCCCGCGGAAGAGGGACTTCTCGCCGTGATTGCCGGTTCGGCGGATTGCGCCGCCGCGCATTTCGACGACCGCGTTGGTTCCGCGCATGCTGCCTGAAATCGAATAGTCCTTGTTCGGCGGGGCCGCGAAGGTTCCGACGAAGGTGGCGTAGGTGGCGTACCTGTTCCACCCGGTATTCGGGGCGTTGTGCGCGAGCATGCCCGCCTCGGGGTCGCTATTTCCATCCACGGCGAAATCGACCTTGTTGCGGGCATCGCTGTTGTTCGTGCCGTCTCCGAGGGCGTCGGGACGGCCGAGCTTGACGACGCCGTTCTGGATGAGATGGCCGAACATGCCCTTGTCTCCTTCGCGGAAGACGCCGGAGCGGACGGTGACCGTGTGCCCGCCGAGGTCGATGTTCGCGCCAGTGAAGAGGAGTGCGTTGACGGTGACGTCCGCGTCAAGCGTGCAGTCCGAACTCAGGCAGACGTTGTCGGTCTCCGTCGCGCCGGCGAGCGTCGTCAGCATCGTTGACTGCGGGATCTTCCGCACTTCGCCGTTCACGATCGTGCAGGCGCCCTTGCCATACAGGGTGTCGGTGTCGTTGAGCATGAAGTTCGGGCAGACGGGGATCTTCGACGTGGCGTCCGCGAGCGAGGCGTCGCCGCCGACGAGTTCGATGCCCGTGGCGTCGTCGAAGGCGACGAGCGGACGGTCCCCGTTGTTGGCCGATTCGCGGATGCTGACGACCGGTGCGCCGGAGCCGGGGACCGCCTCGAACGAGGCAAACCGGATGCCATACGAGGTGTACTGGCTGAAGCTGATGCGGTTCGGCCCGCCGACGAGCTTCAGCTTGCCGAAGGTCCGCGCCGGGCCGCTTCCGTAGATCGCGTCGCTGTAAAGCGTGCCGCCGTTCACGAGAACGATGTCCGTAATTGCGCTCGACTTCGCCGACGCCCAGCCCATGTTCTCGACCACGAGCTGCTTGAGTCCTGCGAGGTCGGAGATTTCATTCTCGAACTTGACTGAATCAAGGACAAGCGTGCCGCCGCCTGTCCCGGACATGGTGACGGAACCCGTGAGCGTGCGGGTTGTCATCGTCTTGTCGGAGCGGAACGCATGCTTGCCGACGGAGGAGACCTCGAGGCTCGCGACCGTGACGTTGGCCGCAAGCGTGACGTCGCTCTCCGCGTCGCCGAAGACGACCGAATCGCCGTCGCCAGGACACGAGGTACCGTCGCCGCCCGTCCAGTTCGCGGGGTCAGACCATTCGCCCGTGGCGACAGACGACTTCCATGTATATTCGGTGGCCATCGCCGCTGCGGCGAGGACCGCGAGGAACATTGCTGCAACTGCTTTTTTCATGATCTGCTTTTCCTTGTTTTTGTTTTTCGTCAAGCCCCGTTCGGAACTTGCGAAAGGAATTATAGCAGATTTTAGGCGCAGTAAATACAAATTCATACACGACTATTTATGAATTTATTAACCGCTCGATACACAAGAGGCGCACCGAGACGGTGCACCTCCTTGTGTATTGCGTCCTTTGCGTTCCTTGCGGCTAATCCAAGGAGGTGGAGCTTCCAGCTCCGCCGTTCGTACGTGGCGCACCGAGACGGTGCACCTCCTTGGGTTGGGGACTTACTTCCGCTTTGCGGACTTCTCGACGTAGACCTGGTTGTCGCCGACCGGAGTGTGGCCGTGGCGCGAGCCCTGCACCCAGGTGATCGACTTAGGTGCCTTGATCGCGTTGTAGAAGAGCGCGAGGCCCGACGGCGGGCAGGTGTAGTCGCCGAGTCCCGCGCGCGAAATCTCCACGGGGCACTTCGCGCGGGAGATGTGGCTCACGGCGTCGTAGTAGCCGAGTCCCGGCGCCCAGGGAATGTGCCACGGACCGCGTATGCGCTTTCCGTCGACGAAGCCCCAGTTGCAGCCCCAGGTGATGAAGGGACGCGCCAGCGTGACGTCCTTGTCGAGCCCCGCCGCCCAGCTCGTCTGCAGTCCGCCCTGGCTGCCGCCTTCGACGATCAGGTCCTTGCCGTTCCACTCGACGCGCGTCTTCATGAACTCGAGCGCGCGCAGGACGCGCAGCGCCATCCCGTGGAAATACGCGGTGTCGGGATCGGCGTTCTCCTCCTTTGAGAACGCGTACTGCTGTCCCTTCGGCGCGATCTTCGAGAAGAAGTCTTTGTAATAGCCGCTGTCCTTGCCGAGGTCATAGCCGTGGGCGTTGACGTCGAAGAATATCTCGCCCTTCTGCGCCGGCCAGTACGGAGGCTGCTGGACGCCGGTGCCGTATCCCTGGAAATGGATGCGCGCGACGCAGCTCTTCGCCTTGGCGTCCGCGGGGACCATCAGGTATCCCGTGACGGGACGCGGACCCGCGCAGTCGACGGTGACGGCGTAGATCTTCTTCTCGGCGGTCGAACGGACCTCCTTGACGTCGGCCTTGACCGGAACCTTCTTCAGCTCCGCCTTCTGCTTCGCCCAGTAGGCGTCGAAGTCCTTCGGCTCCGGCTTCTCGAGCGCGATCTTGTCGACGTCCGCACCAGCGCCGCCGTCGAAGAAGACGCTCTTGTCGTTGTCCCAGCCCTCGTTGCCCGGGGCGGGCTTGCTCCTTTGGACCCAATGCCCGCCGCCACCGGCGACGACATGCGCCTGGAGCCGCACGAAGCCCGCGCACTCGAGACGCGTCGTCACTACGCAGGTTTCGCCGACCACGAGCCTGCTCTCGCCCTTCTCCACCTTGCCGTCGTCGCCGGTACGCTCCCAGCGGACGCGGTAGCGGTCGTTCGTCGGCACGGCGTCGAGCCCGTCGGTGCGGAGCGTGAAGACAATCGGCTCGCCGACCTTGTAGGCGATGGGGTTCTCCTTGTCGGTGCGGCCCTTGAGCTGCATTTTGTCGAATGGAGTCTCCCCCGCGAACGCAGCCGCGGACAGCAGGCAGACGCCGGCGTTGACGATCCAGGTTCTCAGTTTGATTCTCTTCATTTCGTTTCTCCTAACATGATGGCGCGGAACGCGGCGATTTCGGCATCCGTCACTCCGCGGCGACGGACTGACGCCACTTGCCGTCCTTGTATCCGCGGCACGTGCCGAGCGGAAGATCCGCACCGTTGACGACGTTCCAGCCCTGGGGCAGATCGAACCAGGCGTAACGGTACGAGAACGCGTCGGTCACCTTCGGATGCGTGAGGACGATGGTGTCACCGACGATCTTGGCGTCCGCGAAGTAAGTCGGAAGCGTCTCCACCTCCTTGCCCTTGGCGTCGACCGACTTCACGGGCGCACCGGAGATCTCAAAGCCCTTCGGGGCGAGTCCGTCACGCGTCTTGAGTCCCTTCGCGTTCCGGAAGTGCAGGACGATCCGGTTCCCGAGATACTCGGCCTTTTCGACCGAAGGCGAGGTCCCGAGGATGTTCTTCCCGTAGAAGTTCTGAAGCGCGGTGAGCGCCCAGCGCTCGCCGACCTCCTGCTTGCGGACGGGATGGATGTCCTTCTCGCCGAGGTCGAGGAGCGAGACGAAGGAACAGTCGGGGATCGCCAGCGCCGCCTCGATGTTCGCACAGCGCATATCGGCCGTCACGGACCAGTCGGGACGCTTGTTCTCGCCCGCAGCGATGCGCTTGTCGGTGTTGCCGATCGCATGCGGGGCGATCTCGGTGATGATCACCGGGAGACGGTCCTTGTAGGTGAACTTCTCGCGCCACGAGCCGACGATCGTCTCGAGGCAGTGCGTCCACTGCGTATCGAAGCCGAGATTGCTGCAGCCCTGGTACCAGACGACGCCCTTGAGGCCCATCGGGAAGAGCGGATAGACGAGTCCGTTGAACATGCTGCAGGGCGAGTTCATGTTGAGCTTCGCGTTCTCGACCTTCTCCTGTCCGAGCGCACGGAACGCCATCTGCTGCGGATGCCACTTGCCGTGCTTCGCGGCATAGCGTCCGTCCAGCCACGTCTGGATCGACGTCGCGCCCCAGGAGGCGTCGACGAGCCCGATCGGAACGTCGAGCTCCTTCTGAAGCCTGTCGCCCATCCAGTAGAGCGCGGCGCTGAACTTCGCGAGCGTCTCGGCGGAGGGCTTCTGCCACTTCACTCCGACCGCGTTCTCGCGCGGCTTGATCGCGTTGCGGTTCTGCCCCTCGTTCATGTGGAGCGTCCGGATGAGCGGATTGCCGCCTTTCGCGACGAACTCCTTCGCGCCGAGCGCCTTCCAGCCGAAGGAGTCGAACGAGAACGCCATGTTGGACTGACCCGAACCGAACCAGACGTCGCCGAAGAGGACGCCCGTGATCTCGCGTTTCTCGGAGCCGCACTTCGCCGCGATCTTCGAGGGCTTCCGGTTCGCCTTCTGCGCGGGGATCTTCACCGTCCAGCGCTCGTCTTCGCCGACGACGGCTTTGCCGACCTTCTTGCCGTTCAGGGCGACCTCGACGGTCTTGCCCTTCTCGCCGAAGCCCCACACCGGAACATCGACATCACGCTGCAGGACCGTGTCGTCAGAGCACACGTTCGCGAACTGAAACGCGGCGGCCAGAACCAGAGATGAGATCATCTTACCTTCCTTTCCCTTTGAATCATACGGTTGTCAGTCCTCGCAGAAGAGCTCGAACACGGCGGAATCGTAGTCGTCCGTCCCGAGCCAGATCGGAAGCCCGAACTTCATCAGCGCCTCGCCGGAGACCGGCGCGACGCCGTCGGCCATCTCGGCGCGATAGGCGTCGGGACGCTTCAGCAGCTTCGAATGGGCCCAGGACTTCGGCCACGTGTTGAGCTCGCGCAGACGGTACTTCTTCGCCGGGTCGAGACCCTGGAGATGAAGCGGCGGGACGTAGTTCTGCTGCATGCGGCGGGAGAGTCCGTAGACGAACACCACCGCATTCCGCTTCGCCTCGTCGACGTACATGAGCGACGCGTAGTCGCGCTCGTAGGGCGAAACCAGACGGTAGAGGTCGCCCTGCTGGATCACCGGACGCAGCCGGCGGTATTCCGCGAGCGCGTTCTTCACCAGCGCAAGTTCGTCCGCGGTCATCTTCTTCGGCTGCATCTCGAGTCCGAGACGTCCGGACGACGCGACGTCACAGCGGAACTTCATCGGGGTCTTGCGTCCCCAGCAGATCGTCACATGGCTCGCCATCGCGCAGGCCGGATAGAACTGCGAGGCGCCCCACTGGATCATCACGCGTTCGCGCGCGTCCGTGTCGTCGGAAGTCCAGAACTCGTCCGCGTACCGGAGCGAACCGTAGTCCATGTGCCCGCCGCCCGAGGCGCACGCCTGCAGATCGACCTTCGGGTACTTCGTCCGCTGCCGGTTCAGGACGTCGTAATAACCCATCGTGTACTCGTAGACGAGGTTGCCCTGATGCGCGGCATCGAGATAAGGAGAACCGAGGTTCATGAAGTCCGCGTTGGCGTCCCACTTCACGTAGGCGAGCGAGGGGACGGACGCGTAAGCGGCGTCGAGCTGCTTCCAGATCGCGTCACGCACGTCGGGATTCGTGAAGTCCAGCACGACCTGCGTGCCGCCGCGGCCCTGACGGAGCTCGCGGTTCTTCTCACGCAGCACCCACTCGGGATGCGCGGTCACGAGTTCGGAGCGGGTGTTGGCCATCTCGGGCTCGACCCAGAAGCCGAACCTGAGTCCGCGCTTCGCGGCCTCGTTCGCGACGCCGACGAGTCCGTGCGGCAGCTTCTTCTCGTTGATGCACCAGTCGCCGAGTCCGCGGTGGTCGTCGTCGCGCGCGAATTCGCCGCGGCCGAACCAGCCGTCGTCCAGGACGAACATCTCGACCCCGGCCTTGACCGCGCCGTCCATGATCTCGTTGAGGAGCGGCTCCGTGAAGGCCATGTAGGTTCCCTCCCAGTTGTTCAGCAGCGTCGGACGCTCCTTCGTGCCGGCGGGCAGCCAGTGAAGACGCGCGAACCGGTGGAAGGCTCGGGAGATCTCGCCGCGGCCTTCGGTCGAATGACTGAAGAGCGCGGTCGGCAGATCGATCGAGCGGCCGCCGTCCAGCACGTAGTCGCCGGCGAAATTGTCCACGCCCGCGCAGATCTCGATCGAATCGGTCTGGCTGCGGCGGACGCCCGCATGCCAGGCGCCGGTCCAGGCGAGCGCGACACCGATCACCTCGCCGTCGGTCTCCGTCGCGGGAGCGCCGATCTCGAGCATGAACGAGGGGTTGTTCATCCACGCGTCACGGACGCCCGAACGCGAACCGATCGAGACGGTCTGTCCTCGGACGATCTCGGACGTGCCGAGCTGTCCTTCGGAAGCCCACTGCGCCGCCGCGGACTGGAGACGGAAGCGGTCGCCGACGAGCGGCAGGAAGACCGCGAGCGAATCCATGGTGCGGAGACGGACCGCGTCCCTGCCCGTGTTCCGGATCGTGACGGACGTCTCGAAGACCTCGCTCCCCTTGCGGAGACGGAAGGTCTGGACGACCTGCAGCGGATAATGGCGGTCGGCGTAGCTGACGACCAGTTCCTGATTTCCGCCGGTACTGCGGTTTTCGACGCCGGTCACGGCGAGATCGAGCGTGCGGCAGCCGTCCGCGAACTCGACGGCGAGTCCGCCGAAGCGGTTGAGGTTCCCCGCCGAATCGCCGAGGACGGAATACGCGAGCGGTGCCTCCATCCCCAGGGACGAACTGCTCTCGCGGTTCCAAGCGAGACGAAGCGCGCTCTGCGCGTCCTCGACGCGGGCGCCGAACTGACGCAGGAACAGGCGCGGCGCGCCGGCGGCCTCGGCGGTCTCGAAAAGCATCATGGACTTTCCGGACACGAGCCTGTAGACCTCGGAATAAGCCGGAAACGCGAGACTCGCGGCGGCGAACACGGATACGATAACCGACTTCTTCATCTTCATTCCGCCTCCTCCAAACGGAAGTTGCGGAAGGCAAGGCCGGAGTGCTCGGCCGGCATCATCTGGAACTGCACGGCGATCGAGATGATCTTGCGCATATGGTCCGGGACTGTTCCCTTGTCGGTGCGGCCCTTGAGCTGCATTTTGTCGAAAGGAGTCTCCCCCGCGAACGCAGCCGCGGACAGCAGGCAGACGCCGGCGTTGACGATCCAAAAACCAAGTTTGCTCTTGTTCATTTTTGTTCTCCTAACTATATTTGGCGCACCGAGACGGTGCACCTCCTTGTGCTTTGCGCCTTACCCAAGGAGGTGGAGCATCTTGCTCCGCCGTTCGTACGTGGCGCGGCGAGACGCCGCACCTCCTTGTTTTGCCGCGCCGCGCAAGGCCGCCCGGAGGGCTAGTTGTTGAACCCCTTGTGGTTCATGAACTCCCAGATGCGGCCGAGCCAGGTGTAGCTGCCCGTGCCCGGCGCGGCCTTGGCCTGGAAGCAGTGCCCGCGGCGGCAGAGCGTGTGCAGGTCGCCCGCGACGCCCATCGCGCGCATCTTCTCCCACGCCTTCACGGAGTTCATCGCGGCCCAGCCGTCCGAGTCGCCGTGGATGAAGAGCATCGGGCACGTGGCGGAATCGAACGCGAACTCGGGGACGGGCACCGCGGAGTCGTCGTTGCCGCCCGTCGCGTTCTCCCGGTCGACGCCGTCGGTGAGCGAGTAGGCGGGATAGATCGCGACGCCCCACTGCACGTTGCACGGGACCTTGTCGATGTCGTCGACCGGCTCGTAGGCGGGGGTCTGCGAGCTCGTGACGCCCAGGAGCGTGAGATGCCCGCCGGCGGACGAGCCCATGATGCCGATCCGGTCCGGGTCGAGTCCCTTCGACGCGGCCTCCGAGCGGACCAGGCGGATGCAGCGCTGCAGGTCCTGCCAGGCCGTGACGTGCTTCGCGAGGCCCTTCGGGCGCGGCGTGCGGTACTTCATCGTCACGACCGCCATGCCCTTCTCGTTGAGGAACCGCCGCGCCGGCGCGACCTCGAAGCTGCCCACGTCGTTGAACTGGTACGAGCCGCCGGAGTAGACGATCTGGATCGCCCGGGTCGTCAGGTTGGAGGGGATGTACCACTCGAGGTACGGGACGCACTGATAGTTCTGGAAGTCGGGCGTCTTCCCCTCCGGCCAGAGGTTCTCCCGGGCGTACTTGGCCGGGTCGTGGAAGTCCGCCGGGTAGCGGGCCATCAGCGACTCCTCGTGCGGGAGCGGCCCCAGGAACCAGCCCAGCTGCCGGAGGAACTCCATCGCGCGGTCGAACCAGTTGTCGTAGGCGCAGGCCTTGTCGCCCCGGCCGTCCCGGCCCCAGAAGCCGTGCGGCCTGTCGGCGAAGAGGTGCAGCTCGGCCGGGATCCGCCGCTTGCGCAGCTCGCGGTAGACCTGCGTCGAGGCGAGCGGCGAATACGGGTCGGCGCTGCCGTGGAACATGCACATGGGGGCGGTCTTCTTGTCGAACTGGAAGACGGGGTCGAGCTTCGCGCCCTCGCCGCCACGCGCGTTCGCGACCCCAAGCCCGTCGTCGAGCGCGTAGCCGATCGCGCCAGTGATCGCCCAGTTGAGGTGGCAGGGAATATCGTCGATCTTGTCGACATTTTCGTAGGCGGGCGTCAGTGCGCTCGTCGCGAGGAGCGTCGCAAGGTGGGAGCCGGCGGACATCGAGATCGTGCCGATCCGATCGGCGTGAAACCCGCGCTTCACCGCCTGCGAGCGGACGAGCCGCACCGCGCGCTGCCCGTCCTCCCACGCGCTCTGGTAGAACGGGAGGCCCTTCGGGCGCGGCGTGCGGTAGACGAGGTTCACGCACTGGAAGCCGGCAGCGGTGAACTTCTTCCCCCACATGTCCACAAGCCCGACGTCGCAGCAGTTTTTGTAGGCGCCGCCCGAGATCAGGATCATGCAGCAGCCGTTCGGCTTCTCGGGCGCGGGAAGCCAGTCAATGTAGGGTGCGGCATTGTCCCCTTTCTCGTTTGTCATTTTGGCGACCTGATGCGGCTGGGCGTCGGGCATCTTGCCCTCCGGCCAGAGGTTCTCACGCTCGGCGGACGCGGTAAGCGCCGCGAAAAGGAACGGTATGAGAATTCGCTTCATTCTATTCCGCCTCCTCCAAACGGAAGTTGCGGAACGCAAGGCCGGAGTGCTCGGCCGGCATCATCTGGAATTGCACGGCGACCGAGATGATCTTGCGGAAATGCTCCGGGACAGTCCCCTTGTCGATGCCGATCCAGACGGTCTCCCATGTCTCGGGGTCGTTGTCGGCGCGATAGGCCCAACCGCCGCGCTTGTACATCGGAACGCGCCACCCGCCGAAGGCGAGCTTGCCGTTCTCGTCGCGCCCGTTGAGCTTAAGCTGCGGCGTCGCGTGGTCATGGTAGTTTCCGTCCGCGTCCGGGAGGCGGTTCATCTCGAAGTAGAGGCGGCAGTACTTGCCGGGCTCGACAGGGATGGATTCGGCGAGATCGGCGTTGCCAGTGCACCAGCTGCCGGCGGTCTCGTCAAGCGCCACGTTCCACGTCTTCGTCGCCTCGTCGTAGCTCGGATGCACGCCGCGTCCGCCGCCCGTGCGGGCGAACTTCGGGAACACCACTGTCTTCGGCTCCGGCTTCTGCACGGTGATCGCCGCGACGGTCGCGCCCGGCTTGCCCGGCGCGATGTCGATCGAGGCGATCTTCTTCTCGGGCTTAGGATTCGGCCACTGGCGGATCAGGTACTTGTGCCCTTCGCCGTCCTTCCAGCCGACGACCTCCTGTCCGCTCTTCGCGTCGACCTCGACGGACGTCTTGTCGTCGTACACGACGCGGTACTTCGGCGCGGCCGTGTGGGCGAAGTAGACGTACGCCGCGCGGCTGTCGACGGCTATGCCCTTGACGGGCTTGTCGACCTTGATCACGTCCTTGAACTGGTTCTGGTCGAAGCGGACGAAGTCGAAGCGCATTCCGCGCCAGTCTGTGACGCCCCACGGGATCTTGAAGCCGGGGTTCTGGATGTTGGCGAATTCGTTGAGGCGCACGAACACCATGCGGTTCGGGTCGACGTCGAACACCGGCATACGCGCGGCGCGCTCGGCCTTCTCGCGCTCGATCTCGGCCTTTCCGAGAGCCAGCGCCTGCTCGGCGGTCAATCCCGCGTCCCAAACCACGTCCTTCGAGCGCGGATACTTCGCGAGCACGTCCGCCGTGTCGCCGTAGACGTAGAAGTGCGAGCCGCCGTTCAGGACGAGCGTGTAGTAGCCGTTGGCGTCGGGCCTTAGCGGCTGGCGGTGCGTGACGAGGTTGCGGACACGCGGATCGGCGCCTTCGACAGCCTCCGTCCCGGGACGGGTAGAGAGGCGCACCAGCACCGGCTTCTTCGCGCCCGCGAGCGGCGCGGGCTTGAAACGGACGACCGGCAGCGTCGGCGCGCGCGAAGTGATCATGTACGCGTCAAGTTTGCCGCGGCGCGCCGGCGTCACCTCAATCGAGTTCGCGGGCGTTCCGTCGTCCTTGATCGCGTCCAGCATTTCGCAGCAGGGCTTCACGCCCTTCTTCGCCGCGGCGGCGAGCACCTGCGAGACCATGTCGGCCGTCGGGACCTTCTCCTTGAACTCGACGAGCGAACCGCCCTTCGCCGCCCATTCGTCGATGCGCCTGCGCGTCGTCGGATCCATCTTGCTCACGCCGGCGAACGTCAGGACGTCGTAGCGGGAGAGGCGGTCGGTCTCGTTGATCTGCGGCTCGAAGATCACGTCGACCGGAAGGTGCGCGTATTCGAGCGCCTGCACGAGCGCGTCGAAGAGACGGTGGTTGCCTCCGCCGCACGCGAAGGCCTCGCGCTCGTTCGTCTGGGAGAACAGCACCGCCACCTTGCGCGGGATGCCGCGGTCGCGGGGCGTGAAGAACTCGTTGACGTCCTGTATCTCGCGCTTCGCGATGCGGATGCCGAGGAGCTGGTCGGTCGCGACCTTGTAGGGGCAGAGGAAGTTGTAGGCGCTGACCTTGCCGACCTTCTTGAGCGACTCCTCGGGCCACATGCACCAGTGCTTGCGGCCCTTCCAGCGGCCCTCCGTCCCGACGACCTCGTGCGCGGCGCGCCAGTCGCTCGGACGGCGCGACCACTTGAACATGTAGCTCACGTTGTAGCCGCGCTGGTACTGGTCGAGGAAGCTCTGGCGGATCGAGTTCGTGGAGCAGCCGACGTACATCTCCGAGTCGACGATCGGCTTTCCGTCCGCGAGCGCGCGGAGAAGATGCGCCTCGACCGCGCCGCCGTGTCCGCCCGTCGGCGCGCAGACGACTTTGAGGTGGCGGTTCGCCTCGTAGAGGTCGATGCCGCGCGTGCGCATCGTGGTCGGCTGGAAGCACGCGAGCGCGTCGGGGTCGACCTTGCGGAGCGCCTCCTGTCCCTCCTTCAGAAGCGACGAGAACTTCTCCTCGATGAACTTGATGCGCTCTGCGCCCTTGAGGTTCTCAGGGGCACGCCCCTCCTCGGAGCAGGCTGGCTCGTTGAAGAGCTCGTAGCACCAGGGCTTCCACCCCATCGCGATCGTATCCTTCGCGCCTTCGGTCCACATCGTCTTCCAGACGTTGCGCCCTTCCTCTGTGACGATCGAATAGGGCATGAAGTGGTGCCCGCCGGGCGCCTTCATCTTCTCGTCCTTGAGCCACAGCGCGCCATGGCTCCAGGTGGACGCGGTGAAGTCCACGTAGAGCGGAAGTCCGCTCGCGATCGCGCCGTCGTACTTCTTGTCGTCGCGGCGGCGGACCTTCTGTTCGGGGTTGAACTTGTGGAACCAGTCCATCGGCGCCTCGTAGCCAATGCCGTCGAGCCCAAGCCGCTGCAGGTTGTCATAGCCCGGCATCTCCTGGTAGAGCCACTTAAGCTCGTCGACATACCCGGGCGTGTCCTCGTTGCACTCGAGTTCCGTCGAGCCGTACCAGATGGTCGCCGTGAAGTAGTGCGGCTGGCCGTTTACGAGAAGGTGCCCCTCCTTCGACACGCTGAACTTCGCTTGCTTCGGATAGAGCTCCGACTGGGGGATCGCCCCGAAAGGCACGAACGGGTCGAATCCGAGCCCCTTGGGGTCGAGGTATTCGTCCGCAGCCGCGGCGGCGGACAAGACGGTGATTGCGAGTGCGAGAGACTGTCTTTTCATTGGCGTTCCTCGTGGTTACGGTTCTTCGACGGTGGCGGCGACTATCAGCGGGATCTGCTGCGTGTTGGCGGAGACGATGTCGAGGGACTTCACGCGCTTTTCGGGATGCGGATTCTGCCACTGCCAGATGTAGAGGCCGCGGTTCTGCCCGTTCGTCCAGCCCTTGAAGCAGCGGTTCGCCGTCATGTCCTCCGTCAGCGAGACGAAGTACCAGTCCCACACTTCGCGGAAGTTGCGGCACGGCGCCTCGACCTTCGTGCCGTCCTCGTAGTTGACGACGTAGGTGAACGCCGTCTCGACGCGTCCGAGCGTGCCCCAGCCGATGCCGTGGAGGAAGTATATGTTCTTCGCCTTCGCGTCGACCGGAATGCCCTTGACCTCGAGCGGGAACGGCAGTTCGTCCGCCGGCGCGTCGACGAGCTTCGTCGACTTCATCACGAGGCAGTCGCGGTAGCCGTTCTGGTCGTAGCGGATGAAGTCCATTGGCACGCCGTTGCAGCTGGTGACGCCCCACGGAGTGTCTTCGAGCGAGAACTTCGCGCCCTGGTCCACCCAGCCGTCGCGTCCGTCCTTCGCCACCTTGTCGATGAAGCGGCGGTTCACGAACTTCCTGAGGTCGATCGGACGGCACTTGTTGGGGTCGACGGCGAACGCAGGCTTTTCGACGACGCGCCGTGCGATCTCCGCATCGAGCAGTGCCTTGCCCGCCTTGAGGGAATCTGCGGCCGCGAGGGACTTGAGCCTCTTCACGTACCTGCCCGCGGGATAGCGCTTAAGCAGCTGCTCCTTCGTGCCCGCGACATAGAACTGCACGTCTCCGGGAACAAGGTACATCACGTATTCGCCCTTCTTGTTCGGCAGAAGCTCCTGGCGGTAGGAGACCATCACGGGCTTTCCGTCCACGACGTCGACCTGGTTCCAGACGTGGACGAAATGGCGCCCTGCGCCGACGTCGACGCCGGGCGTGAAGCGGACTAGCTGTCCGCCGCCGGCGCACGAGTTGATCGCCCAGGCCGTCATGCCGTCGCGCCTCGCCACGTGCACTTCGACGCCGCCGGCCTTCTTGCCCGACTCCTCGGATACGAGGGTGCAGGTCGGGACGATGCCTGCTTCGGCGCAGGCGGCGAGCAGATAGTCGGCGTATTCGTCGTTGGCGAGGTCCCTGCAGCGCACGACGCCCTTTCCGAGCGCCTTCTTCTCGCCGCTCTTCATGTCGGGCGTGAACGACTCGGGGTTTTTGCCGCCGTACTCGTTTCCGTCAAGGCGCGTGTTGACGAGGACGAGCGAGCCGCCGTTCTCGACCCACTTCCTGATCTGCGTGCAGGTGCCGGGGTAGGACGCGCGCGTTCCGGCGCAGACGAGCACCTTGTAGTTGTCGAGGCGCGCCGTCGTGTTGGTGATCTGGTCTTCGAAGATGACGTCGTGCTCGAGGTGCTCGAACTCGGCGACGGACTGCGCCTGGTCGAAGCACTTGTAGCCGTCGAGGCCGTATTCGGCGACGCGCTCGGTTGGACTCGAAAAGAGGATCGCCACCTCGTGCGGCACGCCGCGCCGGCGGGGCGTGAAGAACTCGTTCACGTCCATGACGTCGCGCTTCGCGATGCGCGAGCCGAGGAGCGCGTCGAGCTGGACGTTGTCGCGGTTCATGAAGTAGTAGCCCGACTTGCCCGACTCCCACTTGAACGAATAGGAGACGTTGAAGCCGCGGATGTACTGCGCGAGGTAGGAGCCGCGGATCGAATTCGTCGTGTTGCCGATGTACATCTCGTTGTCGACGATCGGCTTTCCGTCCGCAAGCCCGCGCAGGAGCGCCGCCGGCATGACGCCGCGTCCGCCGGTCTGGGAGCAGACGACGTCCAGGTTCCGGTAGCACCGGAAGAGGTCGATGCCCGACGTGCGGATCGTGCACGGCTGGAACGTGGTCTTCGCGTCCGGGTCGAGCTTCTTGATGCGCGCGGTGCCCTCGGCCAGCAGGGACGCGAACTGGCCCTCCATGAACTTCGCGTACTCGACGAGATAGGCGATTGGCTTGTCGGGGTTTTCGTAGGCGCCCGGAAGCTCGTCGAAGCCCTTGAACTTGAGCTTCCCGGAGGCGCTGTTCGCCCAGGCGGAGTTGAGGTTCTCGATCGTGCCGTACTTCGCCTTCATGCGCTCGGCGAAGAGCTGTTTCGCGTAGTCGGAGGTGTCGAAGCAGGACGGCTCGTTCAGGAGCTCGTAGCACCACGGCTTGTTGTCCGCGGGACAGATCGCGATCGCGTCCTTTGCGACGTTCTCCCACATGTTGAGCCAGATGTCGCGTCCCTGCGGATAGACGATGGACCACGGCATCCAGTGTGCGTGGCCCTGCGTCCAGGCCTTGGACGAGAGGCGTCCGGGCGTGTCGAGCTTCGCGCCGCACTCGGGATGGTTGCAGAACGGACTGTCCTTGCCTGGCTTCCTGCACTTGGGCGGGTCGACCGTGCGCTTGGGGTCGAGCGGACAGTCCCAGTGCCAGAGCGACCCGTGGGACCATTCGCTCGCCGTCATGTCGACGTACATCGGCATGCCGAGCTCGGCGATCATCGCGGAGAGCTTCGCGTCGTCGCGGCGCTCGTCGCGGAACCACGGGCGGTAGATACGCTTCATCCACGCCATGGCGCCGTAGAAACCGCCGCAGTCGAGTCCGAGCCGCTGCATCTTCTCGTAGTTCGGGATGCCCTCGTAGAACCACTTCACGGCCTCCTCGTTGTTCGTCGAGGGCTGGCCCGAGAACTCGATCTGTCCGTACCACTGCGTGGCCGGGAAGTAGCGGGGCTTGCCGTTCAGCAGCAGCGAACCGTCATCGGCGACGGTGATCTTCCCGCCCTTGGGGAAGAGCTCCTCCTTCGGAATCGAATCGAAGGACGGAACGGGATCCTGCGCGAAGACCGCTACTGCCATCATCAAGCCAACCATTGGATGCCTCTCCTATAATTTCGATTTACCCCAAGGAGGTGGAGCTTCCAGCTCCGCCGTCCACATCGTGGCGCGGCGAGACGCCGCACCTCCTTGCGACGTACCCAAGGAGGTGGAGCTTCCAGCTCCGCCGTCCACGTCGTGGCGCGGCGAGACGCCGCACCTCCTTGCGCCGTCGCTATTTCGCGAGCTGGTCATGGTACTTGCCGTCCTTGTAGCCGCGGCACGTTCCGAGCGGAAGCCCCGCGCCGTTCACGACGTTCCATCCACAGTCGAGGTCGAACCAGGCGTAGCGGAACGCAAAAGCCTCCTTGACTTCCGGGCAGGTGAGCTCGATTGTGTCGCCGACGATCTTCGCCGACGCGAAATGGAGAACCACACCCTCCTTCTCCTTGCCGTTCTTGTCCTTGACCTTCTCGACCGGCCCGCCGAGCTCGAAGCCCTTCACGGGCTTGCCGTTGCGCGTCTTCAGCCCCTTCGCGTTCCTGAGCTTGACCACGCACTTCGGCCCCTTCCACTCGACGGAATCAACCTGCGGGCAGCGTCCCTCGACATTCTTGCCGTAGACGTTCTGGAGCGCCCAGTTTGCATAGCGCTCGCCGACCTCCTCCTTGCGAATCGGATGGATGTCGGCCTCGCCGAGGTCGAGGAGCGAGATGGTGTCGCAGTCGGGGAGGAACGTCGCGAGTTCGTTAAGCTGGCGGCGCATGTCGGCGTTCACCGACCACGTCGGGGCGTTCGTCTCGCCGTTCGCCATGCGCTGCGTGGAGTTCGGCTTGGTGTCGAGCTGGTGCGGGCAGATTTCGGTGATGATGACGGGGAGAGTGTCCTTGTAAGTGAACTGCGCGCGCCATCCCTCGACGAGCGTCTTGAAGAACTCGGGGTACTTGCCGTTCCCAAGATCGCTGCAGCCTTGGTACCAGACCGCGCCCTTGATCGCCATCGGATAGAGCGGATGGACGAGCCCCGCGTCCATTGTCGTCGCGCTGAACATGTTGATCGCGCGCGCGTCGTTCGGCTTGCGGCACTCGGGGTGATTCCAGATGTCCTTCGGCATCTGCTCGCCGATGCATGCCTTGAACTTCATTTCGTGCGACTCTGCGCGCGACGGCCAGAGCGCGATAGACACCGGCTTGAGCATTCCGCCCGGCCGACCTTCCTTGCTTGCGGCATAGACCTTGTAGCGCACAGCAAGGACGTTCTTGCCGACGCGTCCATGTTCCTTGATGGGGACGCCGTAGCCATGGTTGGGGCTACCCGAGCCGCCGAAAGCATGGCCGTTCAGATAGTTCATGTCCTGCCCGTACGACTCACTGTAGCCAATGGACCAGTTCTTCTTGAGATCGGCTTCCGTAAGCTCGAATGTCGCGCGCATCCAGACCTCGCCGGTGAAGCCCGCGGGGAAAGGATCGCACTGGAAGCCGCGTCCGTCGATCGTAAGCTCCTTCCAGCTCTCGTCCTCGACGAAATCCGGGTCGTGGAGCGACGGCTTGGTGTTGACGAAGTTGGAAGCGGGGTCGAAACGCTTGTTCCACTCGTAGATCTTCTTCTCGTAGGCCTCGGGTCCGCCGCTTTTCATGAAGTCGGTCCAGCGGCTGTACCAGAAGCCGGCAACGCCCTTCGCGTGTCCCGTGCCGTGGTCCTTCGCCCAGGCCTGGTCAATCCAACCGTCGATTTTCGTGGCGCCCCACGATGCATTCACGAGGCCGATCGGGACGTCGAGCGCCTGATTGAGCTTCCAGCCCATCCAGTAGAGCGCCGCGCCGTTCTTGCGCATCGACTCGTAGGTCGAGGTCTCCCAGTGGATGCCAATCGCGTCCTCGCGCGGAAACGGCGAGTTCCGGTTGTCGCCGTCGTTCATGAGGAGCGTGCGGATGTTGGGGTTGCCCTCCGCCTTCTTGAGGAACTCCTCGCCGCCGATCGGGAGGCGTCCGTAGCCCGCGAACGTGTAGGCCATGTTGGACTGGCCGCAGCCGAACCAGACGTCGCCGAAGAGGATGTTCTTGATTGAAATGGCGCGGCAAGATGCCGCACCTCCTTGGTTGGCGCGGCGAGACGCCGCACCTCCTTGCGACGCGCCCAAGGAGGTGGAGCTTCCAGCTCCGCCGCCGACGTATTCCGCGGTGATCGTCGAGGGCTTCTTGTTCGCCTTCTGCGGCGGCAGCTTCACCGTCCAGCGTCCGTTTTCCTCGACCGTCGCCTCGCCGACCGCCTTCCCGTTGAGCGACACCTTCACCTTCTTCCCCGGCTCGCCGAAGCCCCACACGGGAACTTCGACATCGCGCTGCAGAACCGCGTTGTCGGATATCACCGACGCGAACTTGAACTCGGCGGCCCCTGCCGCAAGCGAACAGAGCGTCGCAATCGCGGCGGCAAGCACGCCGCCAATCGTTATCGGGCTTTCGAAGATGCTGCGCTTTTTCATTGAATCAACCTTTCATTGGTTTTGTCTGCCAGAGATTGTATCACACTTTCATTGGTTTTGTCTGCCAGAGATTGTATCACAAATATGCACACCCCATTTCCGTTTTTATATTTGGTTTTTTACGATTTTATGTTTTGCCCTTTCCTTCTCGGAAAATTTCGGCTATAATCTTCGTGTCATGGAAAAGATTCCCTGCATAAATTCCCAGTGGGTGATCATCACCGACGGGACAAACATATTCGACTCGGAGTTCCGCTCCGGCGCGCTTGAACTGGCGCACGAGCGCGGTTTCCACAACATCCGCCTGATGCGCGACGAATCCATAGTGGACAAGTCGTTCCTCACGCGGAAGCTGTTCAAGACGGGATGCGGCGGCATCATCTGCCATCCGGCAGACCTTCCCGCGCTCCGCGTCGCTGCGAAGGCGAAGATCCCCGTCATACTGCTCGGCGAATCGGCCGTCTCCGAATGGCGCAAGGCCGCAGAAGGCCCCGTCACGGTCTGCTCTGTGAACAACGAGGGGATCGGTCAGATGGCCGCCGACTATCTCTACGGCCAGCGACGCTTCAAGAGCTTCGTCTACGCGGACTACGCGCCCGACGCCGAGTGGGACTGGTGGACCGACCGCCGCTTCAGGTCATTCACCGAGACGCTCGCCGAGCACGGGTTCCAGGGCGAGGTGCCGCGCATCCCGGCAACCGCGACGACGCCCGACGAAGACGCCGCGCGCTTCCTCGACGCGCTTAAGGACCTTCCGCGTCCGATAGCGATCTTCGCCTGCAACGACCGCGTGGCGAAGGACGTCGTGGACTTCCTCGAACTCGGCGCGATAAGGATGCCGAGCGAAGTGGCGGTGCTCGGAGTGGACGACGAACGCGACGTCTGCGAGACGGCGGCGGTGCGCATATCGTCCATAAAGATCGAGCACCACCGCCTCGGGCGCACTGCGATGACGCTGATGCTCCACATGCTCCAGGGCGGCGAACACCGCGACAAGACGATCCTCTGCCCCGCAGTGCGCGTCATCGAGCGCGAGTCGACAAGACGCCTCGCGCCGACGAATCCGCATGTCGCCGCGGCGATTGACTTCATCCGTGCGACGGACACGAGGAAGCTCTCCGTCGAGAGCGTCGCGAAGGCGTGCGGCACGTCGCACTCCTATCTTTCCAAGAACTTCAAGCGCGAGACGGGGCTCACGGTCTTGGACGCTATCCACGACAGGATCGTCAAAGACACAAAGCGCCTCCTCCGCGAAACCGACATCTCCGTGTCCGAAATAGCCGAACAGATGGGCTTCAGCGCGCCGTCGGGCCTCTGCGCCCTCTTCAAGCGAAAGACCGGCACGGCGATGAAGGACTTCCGCAGGAAGCACACCCTTTAGGGCCCCGGCACAATCCTGTCGGCGGCTGGCAGTGGAGCTTCCAGCTCCGCCGCACCTCCTTGCGCTTCGCGGTTTGTCCAAGGAGGTGGAGCATCTTGCTCCGCCGCACCCACTCTTGGCGCACCGAGACGGTGCACCTCCTTGGGCTTCGCAACTTATCCAAGGAGGTGGAGCTTCCAGCTCCGCCGCACCCACTCTTGGCGCACCGAGACGGTGCACCTCCTTGGGCTGCAACTGCCTATTTGACCACCGGATACCCCTTGCAGTCCTTCGGGATCGTGATTTCGTAGATGCGCTCGCCCTTCTTCGTCTTGGCCGTCTCGGATCCGTCCTCGTTCTTGACGATGCCGATGCCCTGCGTTCCGTAGATCGCGTCGCCGTTCGCGCGCATCCACTTTCCGACCTCGGCCATCACCTCGACCGCGCGCGCGGGGAGGCGTCCGGATCCGTCGGGCCCGATGTTCATGAGAAGGTTGGAGCCCTTCGCCGCGCAGCGGCAGATCATCGCGCAGACCTCCTCCGGCGTGCGGAAGCGGCGCTCGTTGATCTTGTAGCCCCACACGTCGTGCTGGATCACGTCGCACTGCTCGACGGGCCTGTCGCGGATGAGCGGCTGGTTCTTCGAGAACATCGCGCCCTCGCCGGGGAGATCACGCTCGAAGAGCTGGATGTCCTCCTTCGGGCGGATTATCTGGTGGTTGTTGTTCGCCACGAGCGTCTTCTTGGAGTGGATGAGGTCATAGATCGCGTCGAAGTCCCAGTCTAGCGTCGGGACGAGCTTCCCGTCCACGACCTTCGCGGGATTGTCCCACTCGCCGTCGAACCAGATGTTGCCCGGATGGTATCTGTCGATGAGCTCCGTGATCTGGCCCATCATGAACTTCTTGTACGAGTCGTAGTCGCCCTTCTGGTCCCCGAGGCACGCCTTGGCCGCGCCGCCCGCCGGATAGTCCTTGCGGTGCCAGTCCATGAGCGAGTAGTAGAAGTTGAGCTGAAGCCCCGCCTCGTCGCACGCCTTCGCGAGCTCGCCGAGGATGTCGCGCTTGAACGGAGTCTCCGCGACGTTGAAGCCGTCGTCCACCTTCGTCGGCCACAGGGAGAATCCGTCGTGGTGGCGCGAGGTGATCGTCACGTACTTCGCTCCAGCGTCCTTGAACACCCGCACCCACTCCTTCGCGTCGAACTTTGACGGATAGAACCCGTCCTTCATGCGTCCGTACGTCTCGGTGTCCATGCCGATGTTCTGCTGATACCACTCGCCCTGCGCGTAGTTGGCGTAGATTCCCCAGTGGATGAAGATGCCGAAACGCTGCGCCGCGAACTTCTCGCGGGCTTCGAGATTCCACTTCTCCGGCGCGTATTCCACCGCAAACGACGACACGGCAAGCATTGCCGCAGACAAAGCAACTAGCATCCCTTTCATCTTGTCTCCTTTTTCCGTCTGGCGATACATTTCACCAAACATTATGTATTTTAGCAAAACACTGAAACATGAAACTGCGTTTTCGTCCGTAAATTAACTATTATCGCCGCCAGAGCATCTGCGCTCGCGCGGACGCGGCGCGGTGGCGCACAAAAATCGCCGGAGAAAACCGGGGGCGGAGGCGGCTACGACTCGGACCAGGGCTCGATGTCCCTGAACAGCGGATGCTTCCTGTCCTTTTCGGAAAGGTTCAGCTCCATGCCGAGGTCGGGCCATTCGATTCCGAGCGCGGGATCGCTGAAGAGCATCCCGCGGTCCGCGGACGGACAGTACACCCTGTCGCACTTGTAGCTGAAGAGCGTGTCGTTCTCAAGGACTATGAAACCATGCGCGAAGCCCCTCGGAATGAAGAACTGCCGCCTGTTCTCCGCCGTGAGCGTGACCGCCACATGTTGTCCGAACGTCGGCGAGCCCTTCCTTATGTCGACAGCAACATCCCACACCGCCCCCCTTATCACCCTAACGAGCTTCGCCTGCGTGTGTGGAGCGGCCTGCCAGTGGAGTCCGCGCACCACCCCCTTCGACGAGAACGACTCGTTGTCCTGCACGAAGTCGGCGTCAATCCCCGCCGCCTTGTAGCGCTCCGCGTTGTACTGTTCGACAAACCATCCGCGCGCGTCCCCGAAAACCTGGGGCTCGATTATCTTTACGCCGGGAATCGATGTTTCTATGATGTTCATGGTATGAAAGTCCAATGGTTCAAAGGTTCAAGGGTTTTGAAGAGACTGAAGGAATTCTTCCCATTCGCGGAGGATGCGCTCCTTGGAATACTCGGCGGCGCAGCGCTCGCGCGCGTTCACGCCAAGCCTGCGCCTGAGCTCGCCGTCGAGCATCATCCGCGAGAGCGCATCGGCGTACGCGGACACTCCCTCGTCGGCAACGAAGCCGGTCTCTCCGTCCTTCACGATGTCGTGCGCGCCGGGAAGCGAACTCTGCGCCACCGCCGGGAGCGCAAACGCCGCCGCCTCCAGTATGGCAAGAGGGAAGCCCTCGAGCACCGACGGAAACGCAATAAACTCCGCACGCGAATACTCCCCCGCGAGGTCGTCCGTGAAGCCGGCGAAATCGACCCTCTCCGCGACTCCGAGCCTTCTCGCGAGCGCGCGGCAGGACGACGCATAGCAGGAGTCCGCCTTGCCGAGCAGCCGCACGCGCCACCCAGGGAACTCCACGGCTATTTTCGCAAACGCCTCTATCAGCAGCTTCTGGTTCTTGACTTTGTTCACCGCGGCCGCAGGATAGAGAATCACCCTCTCCCCGCCTGCCGCTTCGCGCTCTCCGTTCCCCGTCCCCTGCATCTCGGTGTAGTTGCCGATCACCTTTGCGGGGACCTTCGGCGCGATGCGGCCGAACTCCTCGACGTATTCGGAGCACAGAAGCTGGACGGCGTCGGCTTTGCGGAACGCGCGCCGGATCGCCCGGTTGCGCAGCGGGTGCTTCCACTTGAAGAATCCGCGCGGCGCGAGATGGAGCTGCAGAACGACGGGAGAGCGTCCCGCGCGCTCGAAGTATCCCGCTTCGTCGAGATCAACGGCCTCGTTCGACCCCGTCGCGACGATGGCGTCCCACCGCTCCTCGAGCGCCGCGGCAAATGCGCCGCGCTCGACAAGCGCGACGTCGTGTCCACGCTCCTCGAGCGCCGCGGCGAAGGCCTTCACCGCCTTGTCCGCGCCTCTCCCGACGGAAAGGCTGTCCTTGTATACGCAAAGTCTCACTGGACTGCCATCCTCCCAACCAGGACCTGGGGATGCGCCTCCAGAATCTCGACGCGCACCTTCTCGCCCGCCCTGCACGGCGCATCGGAAGATTCCCACACGACGATGCGGTTGCCCGAGTCGCGTCCCGACCATCTGTCTGCGACGCGCTTCGACGGACCCTCGGCGATGACTTCGCGGACCGTTCCCACGAGCGCCTCGTTGCGGGACTGTCCCCGGCGCTCCTGGTCCGCGAGCAGCACCTGGTCGCGCCGCTCCTTCTCCTCCGTCGGGACATCGTCCGGAAGCGCCGCCGAGCGCGTGCCCGGACGCGGCGAGTACTTGAACACGAAGGAGTTGTCGAAGCCCGCCTCGTCCATGAGGGAGCGCGTCTCCTCGAAGTCCGCCTCCGTCTCGCCCGGATAGCCCACGATCACGTCCGTCGTAACGGCGAACTCCGGGTCGAAATCCCTCAGCTTCCTCACCGCGGCGAGATACTCCTCGCGCGTATAGCGCCGCCCCATCTCCGCAAGGACGCGGTCCGAGCCGGACTGCACCGGGAGATGCAGATGCCGGCAGACCTGCGGAAACTCCCTGTACGCGCGCACCAGCTCGTCCGTGCAGCCCTTCGGATGCGCGCTCGTGAAGCGGATTCGCTCGATCCCCGGAATCGCGGCAAGCGCCTCGAGAAGGCGGGGGAAGGACTCTTTGTATCCGCCCGGACTCGGCGCGTCGCTTTCGTCCCACGCGGCGTTCCTCACGCCGTAGCGGAGCACGCTCTGTCCGAGCAGGCACACCTCCTTCACACCACGCCGCGCAAGCGCGCCAACCTCGGCGACGACCTCGCGGGCGGGGCGCGAGTATTCGTGTCCGCGCACGTCGGGGACTATGCAGTAGCTGCACCTGTTGTCGCATCCGAGCAGAATCGTGACGAACGCCTGCCATCCGCCCTCGACGTGAGCGGCAAGGCACTCCGGTACCATGTCCTCGCCGAGCTCGAGTCGCGGATAGCGCCCCTCGGCGACGATGCGCGGGATGAGCCCGAACGCCCGCGGCCCCACGGCGAAGTCGAGCTTCGGGAGACGCTTGAACACGTCGGCGCCCATGCGCTTCACGGCGCACCCCATGAGGCCGACGGTCTTCTTCGCCGCGATCAGGTTGCCTGCCTTCCCGACGGCCTTCTCCTCGGCCTTCTGGCGCACCGTGCAGCTGTTGACTATGACGAGATCGGCGTCGGCCTCGCCGGACGCCTTGACGTGCCCCGCGGCCACGAGAAGCGCCTCGACAGCCTCGCTGTCGCGCACGTTCATCTGGCAGCCGTATGTGTGGATGTGGAACTTCATGCGTTGTTTCTTGTGCCCATGCTGTGCATCCCATTCTTCGATTGCGATATTATATCATAAAACAGTCGGCGAACGCCGATTCCGACCTGGCTAATCTGTTTCAACGAATCTGCGCGGCACATCTGCCGCGTCACTTTGCCGCAAGGTATGAGAGTATCGACCGGCGGAACGCGCTCGCGGGGGATGCCTCGGCGCGCTTCCTGAAAGTCTCGGACGGATCTTCGCGCACGCTCAGGCACATTTCGCTCGTCCGCGCGACCGGAAGGTATTCGGTCCACGGAACGGCCACTTCGTGCCAGTGCCCGTCCCCTCCGTGCACATCCTCGTAGTCGACGCGCTCCTCCCCTCTGTAGCCATGCGCCGTGACGGCCACGGTGCTCTCGCCGTCCCCGCGTCCGACAACCCGCGTCTTGAGGATGCTCCGCGTTATGCAGTCTGGATGCTCGAACCTGGACTCCCCGTGGTAGTTCGCGACCGCCTCCTGCTCCCAGAAGGACGTCGCGCCGCGGCCTATGACGTCCTTCCATATCTCCTCGTGGGTCCTCGTCTGCTGGTAGAGCGGAATCGCCAGCAGCGGCGCGAGCGCGAAGTACGCGTCCTTGAAGTACCTCTCGTTGAACTTGACGAAAAACGAAAACGCCGCGTCGTAGTCCCAGTGCCGGAAGCGCTCCGGATCGGTGTCGATCGTCGCATTGCTCAGGTGCTCGGACATCAGCACGTTTACCTTGCGCTGCTTTATGAAAGTGAAGTCGTCTCCGTACCCGACCTTCGTGTCCTTCATCAGGTTGAGCATCTGCGTCTGCGCCACCGGGGTGAACAGCAGCCGGAACTCCACCTCGTTGTCGCGGTCCTTGGCATGGAACCACGTCTCGAACTCGTGGTTGTTCATCAGGGTGAAGTTCGAGTCGTCGTCGAGATTGCGCGAGAACGCCTTCAGCCCGTTGAGGCGACGCTTCTTTCGGAGCGCCCCGAAGAAATTCCCTTCCTTCCCCGTGAGTCCGGACGGATCACGCGAAAACGTGAGGTTCGGCGCCGCGTCGTTTCCGTACAGCAGGAACTTCTGCTCGCTGTAGACCGGTATCGGCTTCGTAACTCGCGCATGGAGCGTCTCGTGCCGCTCAACCTCGTGTTCGTTGCCCTCCGCGTCCGTCTCCCATTCCGTCCAGCTTATCTCCTTCGTTCCCTCGTACGTCTTCTCCCCCCACTCCATGTCGAGATAGTGTCCGAAGACGAAGGGATTCCCGTTGATGACGCCGGACTGCGCGAAGATCATGGACTTCCCCTCGTTGAACGAGTCGTTCCATCCGTACAGCCTTTTCAGCGACTCCAGCCTCTCCGCCGTGAAATAAGGGTCGAACTCCAGCCTCGGAACCGTCGCCTCGATAAGCCTGACGGGGATGTCCCACGTATAGAGCCTGTTGAGCGGCTCCATCTGCGCCCACGCCTTCCGCTTCCCGTCGGCGACGCGCGCCGTGAGCTCCGAGTGGAGATTCGAGGCCGAGGAGTAGAGCGGGATCATCATGATCCCCAAGATGATCCCGCCAGCTATGCATGCGGCGCAGACCGTCTTTGTCTGGCCGTCGATACCGCCGGCGGCGTACACTACTGCAAGCGCGACCGCCGCGACCAGGAAGCCGAGAGCCATAAGGCAGCCCCAGCACGTCTTCTTCGACTTCGCGGAGTCCGCCGCGGACTGGATCCCCTTGATCTCCTTGACGAGCGCGCGGTTAGCCTCGACGTCGATGCCGGAGCGCTCCGTCAGCTCCTTGAACTTCTCGCGCGCCAGCGCGGCGAACTTCTCCCTGAATTCGTCGCGGTAGCGCTCAAGCGGCTCGTAGACGTCCTCGATCAAAAGAACGTACCCCTGGCCTGGGCCTTGACCTCCGCGGACGCCGTGAACGGAATTCGCGTCGTGTACCCGGCGCGCGCCGCGACGATCTGCTTCGTGGGCCAGGAGAAGACGTCGGTGTTCCACTGCATCACGCTGTCGTTGTACAGCTGGCGCGCGGCCGTTATCTCCTTCTGCAGGTAGCTGTTCTGCTGCATCGCGTCCGCGATCGCCGCGTGCGCCCTGAGCTCGGGATACGCCTCGACCTGCGGGAAGAGCCGCCCGAAGCATCCGTCGATCTGGTTCGCGACCGCGTTCCTCTCCGCGTCGGGGAGCCTGCCGCCGCGGAACGCCGCGACCGCCTTCATGACGTCCTTGTCGAGGTCAACCGCCTTCTCCACGAGCTTCGCCACGTTCTTGAGGATCTGCACCCTCTGCTCAAGGTAGTTGTCGATCGTCGACGCATCCGCCTGTATCTTCTGCTGGAGCTTCTGGAAGTAGTTCTTCGCCCCTATCTTCATGAAGAGGAAGACAAGCCCCGGCACTATGAAGAGGCACCACAGCAGCACCTCGAACAGGGTCGAGCCCCATCCCACGCGGACGGGTATCTGCTTCTCGATAACGTTGATGTCGCGTCCCGCGCCGTTGACGGGTCCGGTCATTTCGTCCAGTTCGTTAGCCATGTCGTCTGCTCCTTGTCTGCTTTGGTTTGTGAAGTAGTCCCCTTGCCGAATCGAACGGAAGGAACACCGACATCTTCACATGTCTATATTTTACCATATTCGCGCCGTCTTTGCCGCAGCCTTGATGATTCTCCGAGTGAAAATCGCGACTTCACATCGAGACTACGAACCTGAAGAATCGCGCGGGCGCGGCGGTGCGCGGGAACACGAGCTTGCCGCCGGAGAGGACCGTGACCTCCACAGCCTCTGCGTTCGACCAGTCATTGAGGTCTTCGGTGGCAAGCACCGTCACAGTCGCGCCCTCGGTGTTCACTAAAGGCGGGACTTTCACGTACGGATTACCGTCCGCATCGAAGCCGATGTCAATCAGCGGCTCGGCAAGATCGGCGGGACCGATCGAGGGGTCGATTCCGAAGACGTAGCGTATGCCGGCCGGAATGCCCTCCACCATGTCTTCCGGTTTCGGCATGTCTTCCGGTGCCAGTTCGTCGGTGATGCCGACATCCTTCAGCCAGAGTTCATACGCACTGTAGAACGTCCGCAGGTACGGATACGTCTCTTCGTCGATCTTCCACACGTCGTCGAAGTCGAAGGCTGCGAAGGACTCTTTCCGCCGCATCTCCTCGTCGCCGAGCGGCGTGATGCCGGCGTAGTCGTCGGACCCGCTACTCGTGCCGACGGCCTTTAAGTCGTTCTCGGTGTCTTCATAGTAGGAATCCGTGACGAGACCGGAACTGGCCAGGCCGACGAACGCGCCACGATAGTGCCCACCATCGCTCGAGACGTAGCTGTAGCACCAGGAGGTGTCGATTCGGGCCGCCTTCGACACGCCGCCCGCGAAGCCGCCGACATTGTCGCCACCATTGCCGCCGTAGCCGTCGCTGCTATCCACTGACGATTGGGCACTCGAGTCCGCGATGAAGCCGCCGCCGTGGTTGC
>JAEEOY010000172.1 GCA_016284515.1 Kiritimatiellia bacterium
AACTGCATGCCGTATTCGTCCTCGTTCTTCCGCGAGGCGAGGGCAAACCACGGGGTGCCGTCCGCGTCAATGCCGAAGTCCACGAGCGGGTTCCCGTCCGCGTCCGTTCGACCGCTCAGCGGGAGGATGCCGTAGACGTAGCGCGCGAGGAGCGGGACTCCGTTCACGACGGTGAGCGGATCCGTGTCCGGCGGCAGGTTCAGCTCGTCTTCCAGCCAGGTCATGAACGCGTTCCGCTGCACGAGGAATGCCAGCAGATACGGCATCGTTTCCCCTTCGTCGATATTCCACGTCGCATCAAAGTCGAACGCCGGGAAGCTCGCCGCCGTCTTCATGTCCGCGCCCGCGACCGGCGTGATGCCGACGTAGCTGATCGACGCCTTGCCGCTCTGCCCCTGAGCGAGAAGGTCCGTCACTCCGGAATTGTAGTACGAGTTCGTGACCGACTCCGCCGCCACGTTTCCGCCGAACGCGCCGATGTAGCTGAACGAGTTCGTGGCGATGCTCGCCGAGCAGTACGACGTCGCGATCCGGGCGCTGCTCGCGCTTCCCACGTATCCCGCGAATCCGCCGGCGTATCCAGCCTTGCCCGCGTTCACCGACGAAAGCGCGTAGGAGTCGGAGATCCAGCCGGCGGAATGCTGACCCACGAAGCCGCCGATGTATGCGGAACTGGTGCTCGTGTCCGTCTTCGCCACCGTTCCGGAGGCGCAGCAGCGGAGGATGTTCGGCGAGTTGTAGCTCTGCCCGACGAACCCGCCGACGTAGGTCGAGGAGCTTGCAACGGCGCCCTCGAACGAGCATCCGTCGACCATCGAATAGGACTCGACCTTGCCCGCGAAACCACCTACGTACGAATTGGAGCCCGTGACGCTTCCGTACGCCCTCACGCCGCTTACGCGCCCGCCGCCGATCTTGCCGAAAAGTCCTGCGTTCTGCGCCGTGGTGGTGACAATGTAGTTGGAGATTGCGTGGTTCTTGCCGTAGAACTCGCCCGTGAAGGCGGTGGACTGCCCGATGGGCGTCCACGCCGCGCCGCCCAGGTCGATGTCCGCCGTCAGCACGTAGTTCGTCGTGAGGTTGTTTGTGACCGCGAAAAGCTCATCGACTGTCGCGATCGGAATCGCGGGAACCGTGTTCTCCCGTTTCGCGACCTTCGGCCATCCGGCGGAGCGGGTCTTGACCTCCTCGGACGAGAACACGCCGCCCGTGATGCTGGCGCTGTTGCCGCAGAACGGACGCACCCCGTTGGCGTACGGATAGACATTGCAGTCGACGAACGAGCCATTCGACCTCTGACCGACGAACGACCCGATGTTGTTGCCCGTCCCCCACACGGCGCCGGAGCACCAGCATGCGATGTTTGTCGCGCCGGCGTTGGAGACATAGCCCACGAAACCGCCGTAGCTGGAACCCGTGGACTTCACGTCGCCGCGCGCCACGCAGTTTGTCGCGAAGAGCGGCGCGGAGACGTAGCCGACAAAGCCGCCGACGCTGCCCGTGCCGCCGGCAAAGCCGTCCGCGCGGCAGTCGGCGATGACCGACGCCCCGCTGCCGTAGGCGCGACCGATGAATCCGCCCAGATTCGAGCCGCCGGTCACCTCGACCGCGGCGGATGAGCCGCGGATCGAGAACGCGCCGTCCTCGCATGAGCCGACGAGTCCGCCTGCGTAGCCATTGTAGCCATAGACCTTGCCGGACGCCGAGCAGTCCGTGATGGCCGTGCCGTCGTAGATGCGTCCGACGAGCGCGCCGACGTACTGGTATCCCGCAACGTCGCAGTTCTCGACCGCCACGCCGTCGATCGTCGCGCCGGCCGCGCAGCCGAAGAGCCCGCGCCACTTGTTGCTGTAGTTCGACGGATTGTTCGTGCAGGCCATGTTCTTCACGGCGTGTCCGTTGCCGTAGAAGGCTCCCGTGAACTTCAGGCTCTCGGTGCTGCCGATCGGCGTCCAGTCGCGGCCTGCGAGGTCGATGTCGCTGCCGAGGCCATAGACGCCGGCGAGGTCGTTGCGGACGGCGTCCAGTTCGTCGGCAGTGGTGATGAGCTTGCCGAACTGCACGGCGGCGACGCGGTGGTTGTCGAGCGCGATTGTGGTCGTGGGCGAGGATGCGTCGGCATAGGGCGTGGAGCCGGTCCACGTGACGAAGAAGCCGCCGTCGGGAATCGCGGTCACCCTGGCGGTCGCGCCGGGAGCGTATTCGCCAGCGCCTTCGACTTCGCCGCGCGCGGAGCCGCCGACGGACGCATAGACGATGAGCTTGCCGTTCGGCGCGCTCCAAGCGAGATAGGGCTGGGTGATGCCATTCTGCTGGGACCAGACGGAGCCGTCGAGGTCATCGACGAGGAGCCAGGTGCCGAAGTTGCCGGAGTCCTTCATCCCCGCCGCGTCGTATTCGGCGATGTTCTCCTTCGCCTCCGAGGTTCCGGCGGTTCCGGTGCCGAAGGCGTGGAGGTCGCCGGTGCACAGCGCCGCGCAGTCCGTGATCGCGCCGTAGTTGCGCGGGTAGCCAACGAAGGCGCCCGTCCAGGTGCCGGAGCACTCGAGAGCCCCCGCCGCGTAGCAGCGTGTGAAGGTGTTGCCGGAGTCGTAGAGGTAGCCCGCAAAACCGCCGACGATCCGCTCGCCCTTGACGGTGCCGAGGCAGTAGCAGTCCGTGAAGCCCACGCCATAGTAGCCGTAGCCGAGGAAGCCGCCGGCGATCGCGTCGTTGCCGGTGCGCGTGGCGGTGGCGTCGCCGAGGGCAAAGCACTCCGTCGCGGTGGTGCCGCCGCCGTTGTTGTAGCCGAGGAATCCGCCCACCTCGTGGCTCGCGGTGGCGGAACCGGCGGAGAAGCAGCGCCAGAAGGCGTTGGCGCCGGAGACGTAGCCGGCGAAGCCGCCTGCGCGGTTGGACGTCGTGGCGGCGGAGCCGAGGGCGCGGCATTCGGAGTAGCGCGTGCCGCCGCCGGTCGTCTGGCCGGCGAAGCCGCCCGCGCCCGAGCCCGTGGCCGCCACGGACCCGTGCGCCTCGCACTCGGCGTATTGCAAGTTGCCGCCTTCCGAGCTGCCGACGAAACCGCCGACGCTTCCGGAGCCGGAGACGGCCAGCGCCTTGGCCTGGCACCGCGTGAACTCGTTCGACGCGGTCGACTTGCCGGCGAAGCCGCCGACCGCGCTCCCCGTCGTCCGGACGTCCGTTCCGCGGGCGAGGCAGTCCGCGAACACGATTCCGGCGGCGTAGGACTGCCCGACGAACCCGCCGACCTGCCCGCCGGAACCGGCGGCGACGGCGCCCCAGGCGGAGCAGTCTTCGTAGCGCGACTTCGCGCCGTTCGCGTAGCCGACGAACCCGCCGACATAGGATCCGTTCGCGGTCGCCGTCGTCACGGCGCCGTTCGCGACGCAGTCCGCGAAGGCCGACCCTTCGCCGCTCGCCTGCCCGACGAAGCCGCCGGTGTAGCTGGCGCCGCTCGTGTCGCCGAGGGTCTGGCAGTTCTCGCAGCGGACCGGCCGCGTGGCGTTGCCGATGAATCCGCCGACGTACTGCGAACTCGGCGCCGTCACGTCGCCTTCGGTCCAGCAGTCCGTGAAGGAGGCGCTGCCGCCGTATTCGATATACCCGACAAGGCCGCCCTTGTTGTTGCCGCCCGTGCCGGAGACGGCGACGCCCGCGGCGCAGTCCTCGAACGAGACCGTGGAGTTGTAGATGTCGCCCACGAGACCGCCCGCGTTCGCGCCGACGGACTCGACCGCGCCTTCCGCTTCGCACCCCTCGAAGGCCGTCCCGTTCGCGTTGTAGACGCGCCCGACGAGCATACCGACATAGCCGTTCGAGCTCTTCACCGTCCCGCTCGCGGAGCAGTCGCGGACCGTCGTCGTGCCCTGCACTTCGCCCGCCAGCGCGCCGACGTACTGGTAGCCGTCGAGGTCCACGTCCTCCAGAACGATCCCGACGAACGTCGCGTCCTTGGCGTAGCGGAAGAGCCCCGCGTGGCTGCCGTTCGCGTCGCCGGAGGACGTGTTGCCGAACGTGAGGCCGGAGATCGAGTGCCCCTGCCCGTAGAGCGAGCCGGTGAACGGCTGCGACGAGGTGCCGATCGGCGTCCATGCCGCTTCCGAGAGGTCAATGTCCGCGCCGAGGGCGAAGGAACCGGAGAGCACGTTGGTGATGCCGGCGAGCTGGTCGACGTTCATGATGAGCGAACCGAACTCGGCGGTCACGATGCGGAAGTTGTCGAGCGGAACCGTCGTCGTCTGTTCGGAGGGATCCGCATAGGGCGCGTTGCCGGTCCAACCGAGGAAGACGGAGCCGGACGGCACGGCGGAGATCTGGACGACCGTGCCGGGGGCGTAGGCGCCAAGACCGGAGATCGAGCCGTCGCCCGTGCCGGCGGTCGTGCCGGAAAGCGTCATCTTGCCGTCCACGAGGCCCCACGCAAAGTAGGGCTGCGTCCGGCCGTCCGTCTGCGTCCACTTGCCGGTGTCGTGGAAGGAGGCGAAATTGTCGGCATCGAGGAAGCCTGCCGCGTCGAGCGCGTCGACGCCGACGAGGTCGGCCGAGTCCGTCCCGAGGTCGGGGAGGCCGTCGGCCGGGCGGAAGCAGTCCGTGAAGGACGGCGAGCCGCGGTATTGGCGGCCCGCGAAGCCACCGGCTTCGGAGGAGCCGACGGTCGAGCCCGCCGCGTAGCAGCGATCGAACGCCGAATTGCAGTAGTTGAGCTGCCCGGCGAAGCCGCCGACGTAGCCGCCGCCCCGGACGTCCGCGAGCGCGTAGCAGTCGGAAATCGCGGGGCTGGAACCGACGTATCCGGCGAAGCCGCCGACGCTGTTGCGGCCGGATGCCGTAACGGCGCCGCACGCGAAGCACTCGGAGAAGGAGACCGAATTGTCGGCGGTATAGCCGACAAAGCCACCGAAGCCCTCGCCGCCCGTTCCCGTCACCGAGCCGAGCGAGTAGCACCGGTCGATGGCGACCGATCCCTCCACGGAACCGGCGAACCCGCCGACGTATCGATCGTTGCCGACAATCTCGCCGACGACTAAGCAGCGCGAAACCGAGGAGGCGGCACCATAAATCTGCCCGACGAAGCAACCCGCCCGCTCGGACGTCGCCGTGACGTCAGCGCCCGAGACGGTGCAGCCGCTTATGGTCGCGCCGTCCACGTATCCCGCGAGGGTGCCGACGCAGTTGGCACCCCGGACGACAGGATTCGCGAGGTTGAGGCCTACGACCGTCGCGCCGTTCTGGAGCCGTCCGAAGAGACCGGCGCAGGCGGCGCCGGCGGTATCCACGGTGAGGTTCGAGATCGTGTGGCCGTTGCCGTAAAGCGTGCCGGAGAACGGCGTATATTCGTCCTGGCAGAGCGGCGTCCAGTCAATGCCCGCCAGGTCGAGGTCCGCCGCGAGCACGTAGGTTCCGGCGGGGTCGTTCGCAATAGCGGCGAGCTGCGCGGGCGTGGAGATCGCCTGGCCCCAGACGGTGCGCACGGTACGGTGGTTGTCCGCGAGGAATGTAGTAGGATTCGCGCCCGCGTCCGCGTACGCAGGCGCACCCGCCCACGAGGCGAAGAACTTGTCGCCGGTGGTGGCGATTGCGGTAATGGCGACGTTGGAACCGGGTGTCGCCACGTCGGGGAAAGTGATGGTTGTTCCGGGTTCATTTTCGGCGAAAAGGCGGAAGCCGGACGATCCTCCTTCGCCAAGGCTACTGAGGATAGACCACGCGAAGTAGGGCGTGGTGGCGCCGTCGGCCATCGTCCAGACGTCGTCGAAGTCGAAGCCCGTCCACGAGGCGGACTGGCGGGCGGCGGCGGGGACGATGTCCGTGACGCCGTCGGTCGAGGAGGCGGTGTCGGCCTTCACCCGGTAGCAGTTCACGGCGTTCACGTAGCTCATGTAGTTGGCAAAGCCGTAGGCGGTGGAAGCGGCGCGGACCGAGCCGCCGAACCAGAGGTTCGAGACGCCGGCCTCGTAGTTGTAGGTGCTGTCGTAGAGGTTGTAGGCGAAGCCGGCGGCGGAGTTTTCGCGGCTCACGACCTCCATCGTCGAGTAGCAGTCGCGGATGGAGGATTCGGCGTCACCAAGGTTGATCTGGTAGGCGAAGCCGACGGTCTCGCCCTTCCCGTCCGCGACGCCCGCCGCGAAGCACTCGCGCACCGTCGCGCCGCCTGAAAGGGAGATGTCGCTTGCGAAGCCGGAGACGCGGCCGTAGCCGGTGCAGTAGGAGTTCGTCGCCATCATCTCGGCGAACACGGCGCAGCGGGCGATCTCGCCACCGGTCATCTGGATCGAGCTGGCGAATCCCGCCGCCGCGCCGTTGGCGACGGCCTTCAGGTCCGCCGTACAGTCGATGATGCGGATGTCAGAGCCGTTCACGTCCTTGGCGAAGCCGTAATAGTGGCAGGTACCGCCGTTGTCGTAGTATTGGCTGGAATAGGGCTTGGCCGTCGCGACGAGGCGCGCGTGGCAGTTGGTGACGAGCACACCGTTGCCGATGGAGGCGACGAGACCCGCCGCCTTGCCGTAGCAGTTGCTCACGACGCTCTCCACGGTGAGGTCGCGCAGCTCCGCGCCCGTCAAGAGCGAGGAGAATGGCGCGGCGGCCTCGCTGGTAGAATTGCAGTTCGTGCAGACATAGCGGAGGGTGTGCCCCTGCCCGAAGAACTTGCCCTGGAAGCTGTCGACGCTCAGGGCGCTGAAATACGTGTTGGTGGAGAGGAACTCGGTGAAGTCGAGGTCGTTCATCAGCACGTAGGCGTCCGAGGCGTTGTTGGGGATGGCGAGGAAGTCCTCGACCGTGCGGATGGGCGTGCCGAACGTGGCGCCGATGGCGGAGACGTTGCGGACGGTGTAGGTGGTCTCCTGCGCGAGCGGGTCGGCGAAGCCCTCGCCCACCCAGCCCGTGAATGGACCGTCGCCGTCGGGGACGGCGCGGACGGTGATCGTCGCGCCGATGGGGTAGGAGTCGCGCGGCGCCTCGCCGTTCACGAGGATGGAGCCCTCGCCTGAGACGACCGCAGCCGCGAACCAGAAGTTCGTGCCGCCGTCCGTGGAGCAAGTAAGATAGGGGCTGGAGGCGATGCCCTGCGGCGCAATCCACACGTTCTGGAAGTCGTAGTTTGGCATCGTCACCGCCGTCGCATTCGCAAACTGCGCCTTCGTGAGCGCGGCGACGTTGGCGTCGTCCGCGTCGTGGCAGTCGTCCACGGCCGACTCAGCGGGACGATAGCAGTCCTCGAAGAACGGCGGATACGACGTGTAGGGCGTGCCGCCGCAGAAGGCGCCGCAATTGCCGCTTGCCGGTTCGCGAAGCGGCCAAAGCGCGAAGCAGCGCGCAATGGGGTCGTCGCCCTCGCGGTAGCCGATTGTCGTGGACTGGACAAACCCGCCCTGGATGCCGTAGGAGGAGCCGCCGCTCTGGTCTACGCCGGCCGCGCTCGGCCCATAGACCGAGTAGCAGTCCTCGATCTTCGCCCCATAGATGACGCGACACGCGAAGCCCGCGCCGTAAGTTTCGGTGGCGCGCGGCAGCACCGCGCCCACGCAGCGGCGGACCGTCGCGCCGCCACGGATGTATTCCGCGAAGCCGTAGGTGGAGTCGCCTTGGAGCGAAACGCCGTAGGCGATGCAGTCCTCGGCAAGCGTGCCCTTGTTGAGTTCGTAGGCGAAGCCGATGCAGCCGCCCGCGCGGCAGCGGCGGAACACGTTGGTGCTGCCGTTCTTCTCGCCGGAGTTGGCAATATAGACGAAGCCCTGCCGTGTGGCGAGCCCGGAGACGGAACAATCCTCGTAGGAGGAGTTCTGGGCGTAGAGGTAGCCGTCGCCTGGCACCTGGCCGGCGCCGCTGACGAAGCCGGCGCCCTGCGTCGTGCCGCCGCGCACGGAGCAGTCCTTGAACGAGCAGTTCCACGCGCCGGAACAGAAGCCGGCGGCGCTCGTGCGCGCGTTGAGGACAGAGCAGCGGACGAAGGCGTTGGAGCCGACGCCGTCCGAAATGTCACCGACCGTCACTGGCGTCTGGCGGTCGAAGAAGCCGCCCCTGACGCGGACGCCGCCGAGCTGCTCGACGGAGCAGTCGATGAACCTCGCGCCGTCGGAGGCGATGACGCCCGCGAAGCCGCCGGTGCCGTAGCCGAAGAAATAGTTGCCCGGCGCATATATGGCGCGCACGGAGCAGTTGGAGAAGGTCTCCGAGCCGGCCGTCCATCCCACGAACCCGCCGAAGAAGCCGTTGGTGGAGGCGACCGTGCCCTCGAACGAGCAGTCGTGGAAGGCGGTGTCGCCGAATGTGATGCCGGCAGCGCCGCCGCAACCGGTGAAGTTCCAGTCCGGATCCGTGCGGTAGTAGCATTCACTGGGAACGAAGTTGTCGTGGCGGACGAAGTATTCCCAGTTCACGAGGCCACGCGCGGCGCAGCGCTCGAAGCGGACGCCGGCGGCGACGCCGATCAATCCGCCGCCGCCGGAGGCGGGAGTTTGCGAGATGTCGCGGCCCGTCGAGACCTCGCCGTCGAACGAGCAGTCGCGGAATGTCGAGTTCGTCAACTCGGCGGCAAGTCCGCCGAGCTTCTTCGCGGTGGCGACCGTGCCCGTCACGGCGCAGCCCGAGACGTCGACGCCCCAGCCGATGGCGACGAGGCCGCCCGCCCAGGTATTGGCCGAAAGGCGATCCACATTCACGGACGAGCCGGCGATCACGACGTTCGTGAAGTTCGGCGGGGCGTTCGTCGCGTCAAAGGTCCTGTTGTCCGCCCAGCCGACGAGGCCGCCCGCGTAGGGGTTGTTGGCGGAGGAATAGAGGATGATCGATCCGTTGAATTGGCAATTCTGGATCGTGAGACCGGGCGTGCCGTCGGCGGAGCCCTCGACGTATTCGGAAATCGCGGCAGCGCCCCAGTCGGGCGTGCCGTCAACCCGCGAGAGGCGAATATAGCCATCGAGCGTGACGTTCTTCACGACCGCGCCGTCCGAGGCGTAGCCGACGAGCGAGCCGCAGCCGACGACGTCGTTCGTGAAGTTGTAGATGCGGTGACCCGCGCCGTCGAACGTCCCCTTGAAGGCGTACATCCGGCTGGAGGCGGGGACGAACGCCCGCCCGCCGCAGTCGATGTCGCCCGAGAGCGTGAAGGTGCAGTCCTCGAAGTAGGAGCCGTATTCGCCGTCCTCCATGTGCAGGCGGCTCTCGAAGAGGCGGAGCTGCTCGTAGTTCTGGATGAGGTAGTTGCCCTCGTAGCACTCGCCCGCGTAGGGCGTGGCGGGGCCGAGCGGGGCGGGGTTGCGGTTGATCGTGAGGTCGTACCTGCGCTCGGCCTGCTGTCCGCTCGCGTCGGAGACGGTGACGACGACGGTCTCCGTCCCCCGCGACGGCGGCATTCCGGAAAGGGTGGAGCCGGAGAAGGAAAGCCACGAGGGCGTCGTGACGGTCCACGTGTAGGGCGCGATGCCGCCCTGCGCCGTGAGGTTGGTGGTATAGGTCTCGCGCGTGAGGCCGTCCGGCAGGTAGGGCGTGGTGATGACGAGCTCCGTCACCCAGTTACCCAGGACGGAAGCACCTGCGGGGCCGTCGCCCAGGGAGGAGTGCGCCACGACCCAGTAGTAGTAGTCCACGCCTGCGGTGGCGGTGAAATCATTGAACTCGACCGTCGGGGTCTGGACGGTGGCGAGGAGCGTCGCGGAAGCGTAGTCGTTCGATGTCGTGCCGCGATGGACGGTGTACCACTCCGCGCCGCGCGTGACGTCCCACCAGAGCGCGACGCCCTCTCCGCCCTCGATGGCGGAGAGACCCGTGGCGGCCTCGACGCCCTGCACGGCGGCGGGCAGGACGCCGGCGGCCTCGTAGCAGCCGATGTCCGGCGCGGAACCGCGCCAGCGCGGGTTGCCGTCGAGGTCGGTCGCGGTGCGGCGCGTCTCGTCCGTCGGATCGGCGCCCTCGACGCAGAGCGAGGTCGCCTTGAGGCGGTAGTCGCCGTTGTCGGAATCGGCGAGCGAATCGTCCTGGGTCGCGTTCACGAAGCCGTCGGCGTCGGGGAAAGTCGGGCTGGTGGCGCAAACGTAGCTCGGATATACCGGGAAGAGGTCGCCGTTCTGGCGATACTGCCCGCCGAGGGTGGCCGTGTTGCCAGCAAAGTAGGTGTTGTCGAGCACGACGAACATGCCGCCGCCCGCGTAGGTGGTGGAGGTGTTGCGCGTGATCGTGCAGAAGTTCGCGGCGGCGAACGCGATGCCGCCGCCTCCGGACTCGTTGTCGTTCGCGCTCGGCACGCCGCCGCCGTAGGCGGAGGTGTCGAAGCCGGCGAGGTTCACGTTCGCGGCGTTGTGGACGACGAGGCACGTGTCGAGCCACGAGGCGCACGCGCCGCCGCCCGAGACGGTGGCTGTGTTGTTGGAGATGATCGAGTGCGTGACATAGGCCTGCGCCACGCCGCCGCCCATGTAGGCGGAGTTGCCGCGAATGACGCAGTTCGAGACGGTGCCGCCGAGGACGCCGCCGCCGCCATAGCGCAGATCCGTCGAGGTGCCGCCCTCGATGGTGAAGCCGGAGATCGAGGAGTTGGGGCGCGTCATCGATGGGGAGAACGTGACGGCGCGGGTCGAGGCCGTGCCGCGGATGATCGTCGTCGCCGGGCCGGCGCCGACGATGTTGAGCGCCTTGCCCGAGGCGTCGATGGCCGAGTAGGTGCCGGCCGCGACGAGGAGCGTGTCGCCGTCGTTCGCGACATTGATCGCGTTCTGGAGCGCCGCACCGCCACCGGAGACGTTGATCGTGCGCGTCGCGGCAGGGACCGCGGGCGTCGGAACCTGCTCGAGCGGCACGCCGCCCTCGTAGCAGCCCATATCGGCGATCTCCTCGCCGTGGAGCGCGTCGATGCGGCGCGGGAAGCCCGGGCCGCGCACGTCATATTCGTCATGCAGCACGTCGCCCCAGCCGTGGTCGATGCAGGGCGAATCCTCGCGGAGGCGGTAGTCGCCGTTCTCGAAATCGACGAACAGCGGATCGGCGGTGAAAGAGACGTTGTAGTCGTCCCTCTCTTCCTCGAAGCAGCACTCGCCGTGGCCCTGGAGCGCATAGGCGGTGCGTCCGTTCGCGGACTTGTTGCCCTTGAAGACGCAGCTGTAGGCCGAGGAGACATACACCGCCGCGTAATCGACGGCGCGGTTCTTCACGACCGTGCAGCCCCAGAGCGAGGCCATCGAGGCCGCGCCGCCCTGCACCGCCCAGTTGCACTCGAAAAGGCAGTTGAAGCACTCGCCCATGATCGTGCCGCCGCCGTCGTAGGCCGAGCAGTCCACGATGATCGAACGGTGGATTTCGGAATGGAACGCGCCGCCGCCGAAGGTCGAGACGCAGTTCGTGATCGTGCAGTCGTAGAGGATGCCGCCCTTCACGCCGCCGCCGCCGATACCCTCCTCGCCGTGGCCGGGGTTGGTGCCGACGTTCATGCGGCGTCCGTTGCGGAGCGTGAAGCCCTGGAGCAGGGAGAAATTGCGCTCGCCGAGGTTTGCGCAGCGGTTCGTGCCGCCGCCGTCGATGACGGTCGTGTCGCGTCCGTCGCCGATGATGGCGACGTTGGCGCGCGAGGCGTCGATGGGCGCGTAGGTGCCCGCCGCGACGAAGATCTGCTCGTCGGGCGCGGCGACGTCGATCGCGTGCTGGATCGTCTTGAACGCGGTGGAGGCGGTGCGTCCGTTGTTGACGGTGTCGCTGCCGGTCGTGCCGTTCACGAACCAGTCGAGCGTGGCGAACTGCGCCACGACGGCGATCTCCTCGCCCGTCGCGGTGAAGGTAAAGGAATTGCCCGTCGCGCCCGCCACGACGACGCCGTTCGTCTTCCACGTCGCCACGTCGCGGTACCAGGTCGAGGTGTCTGCCGTGATCGTGACGGACGTGCCGACGGGGACGAACGAATGCGGGGGGGAGACGGAGCCGTTGCCCTCCGCACTCGCCGTGACGAGGACGCCTTCGAGCGCCGTCCCCTCGTAGCAGCCCCGGTCGATCTTCACGCCCTGGACGCGGGCGTTGCCCGCGAGGTCGGTAAGGCCGACATACGCCTCGGTCTGCCAGTCCGCGAGACCGTCGTCGAACGCGGGCGAGCCGGCGCGTAGACGGTAGTCGCCGCCGCCCACGAACTTCGGGTCGGAGGGGTCGCTCTGTGCGGAGGGCTCGTATTGCCCGGTTTCGTAGTTGTAGATCGTGTTGTTCCAGCGGATGCAGTTGCGGGCCAGCGAGCTTTCGATGAAGCTGTAGTAGCTGGATTCCGCGGTGTTGTCCGCGATCGTGCAGCTATAGAGATCGGCGCTGTAGATGGGCCCCCAGTAGCCCGAGTTCCCATACATGAGGTCGTTCAAGTGGAGGCCGTAGCCGACGATGCCGCCGTAGCTCGAGGCGTAGCAGCGGCGGATGATGCAGCGCGTCGTGTTCGCCTTGTAGGTACCGCCGCCCTGCCAGGCTTCGCAGTCCTGGATGACGCAATCGACGAGCGTGCCGCCCAGCGCGCCGCCGCCGTAGTCGTATGTTTGATTGCGCACGTTGCCGTTCTGGAGCGTGAAGCCCGTGAACGTCGGCCTCTGGCTGTAGATGTAGTTGCCGGTGATGACGGCGACGCAGTTGTTCGTGCCGCCGCCGTCGATGACCGTCGCGGCCGCGCCGTTCACGGAGCGCACGTCGAGCGCCATGTCGCGTGTGATCGACACGCGCGAGTAGGTGCCGTCGGCGACGTGTATCACGGGGATCGCGTAGTTCGGGTCGGCGGCCACGGCGGCGTCGACAAAGTCGACTGCGGCCTGGATGCCGGCGAAGGCGTTGGCCCAGGACGAGCCGTCTTTGTTTCCGGCACCCGTGGGCGTGACATAGATGTCAGCGAAAGTCGCAAGCGGTGCCGAAACCACGGCGATAGCAAAAAGCAGCGTCTTCTTCATGGCGTTGTTCCTTACTTCAGCCCTGTCGAGAGCAGACGACCTCTATCGCCTACCCCCACGGGCACGGCGGCATTATACCAAAAAATTCTATGCCTGTGTCAGAAATTTCTATACCCGTGAAGAGTCTATCGCGCCTACTCCTCCACCTTGAGCCTGAAGAAGCGCGACGGGTCGGTGGTGCGTGGGAACACGATCGTGCCGTCGGACTGGACCGTGATCTCCGTTTCCTCTGCATGCGACCAGTCCGTGAGGCTGGTTGACGCAAGCACCTTCACCGTGACAGCGTCGGCGTTGGCGATCGGCAGCATCGAGACGACAACGTCACCATCGTCGTTGAACGAAATGCCCGTGAACGGCGAGAACGCGCCCGTCGGGCGGTCGAAGACATAGCGGATCAGGTACGGCACGCCATCCTCCACGGCTTTTCAGTCCGCGATGGAACCGCCGTTGGGGCAGCCGACGAGGCCGCCGGTCCGGCCCCCGTGGAGTTCTCCCTCCACCGAACAGTCGAAGGCCTGGACGCCCGTGCCCTTCGCCACGAGGCCGCCGGCCGTGTAGACCCATTTCGAGACGATCTCGCCCCGCACCGAGCAGTTCGTCAGGACGACGGAAGGCACCTCCACGGCGCCCGTGCCGGAACTCGCGAAGCCGACAAGCCCCGCCGCGTGGTAGTAGTTCGTCACGGTGCCGCGGAAATGGCAGTTGTCCATGAAGAGCCCCAGCGGACTTTCCACGGCCAGCACGAACGGCGCCGCGTAGGCCCCGCTGGCGGTTCCCGGCAGCGTCCCCTCCAGCGTGAGGTTCAGGATGGCGGCGCCGGTCTCCGCGAAGTCGAACATCGCGACGCCGTAGCCCTCCTGCGTGCTGCCCGTCGCCGCGTGGACGAAGTTCGAAATCACGTGCCCGCCGCCGTCGAACGTCCCGCGGAACGTGGAGGGATACTCCGGGTCGCCGGTGTTGAACCGCCCGCCTTCGCAGTCGATGTCCGCCGTGAGCGTGATCGTGTCGCCCGCGAAGTCCTCCACGTGCACGGCCTCCATGAACTCGCGCAGCTCTTCGAGCGTCCCGATTTCGTATTCCGCCGCGAAGGCGGTGGTTGCGGACGCGAACAGCGCGACGAGTGTGAGCGGCATCTTCTTCATGGTGTTGTTCCTTCCGACAAGTGGTTTGTAGAAAAAGCAAAAGCGACAGAACGCCCTACGCGGCGGCTAAAGCAAATCCCGGGCCGAAACTGCGAAGAACGACTCCAGCGACATGCCCTGTCCGCCTATCAGATACGTCTTGGCATTTGGAAACTTGCGACGGAATTCATGGATGCCGGAAACACTGTCGGCATCCGCGCTCTTCACTTCCATCGCGGCAATCTCTACGTCCCCGCGAAGCACATAGTCCACTTCTTTGCATCCGACGTTCCAATACAGGAGATCAATGCCGCTGCGACGGACAGACGCCATGAGCTGCGCACCCACGGCAGATTCGACGGCATGCCCCCAGCGCACGGGATCCGCACGCAGCTCGCTGGGCGCGCCCGTCTGCACAGCAGTGCGCAGGGCGTTGTTGCAGACTGCAAGCTTGGGGCTGGACGAGCGCGAGCGCACGGGCTCATCATACAATTTCTCCAGCCCCGCAACAAGCCCCGCCTCGCCCAACAACCTGAGGTAGTGCGCGATTGTCGTCGTGTTCCCCGCATCTTGAAGCTGCCCCACCATCTTCTGGTAGGAAAGAATCTTGCCGGAATAATTGCAGCCGAGGACGAATGTCTGGCGCAGAAGCTCTGGCTTTGCGACGGTCTCCAGCTGCAAGATGTCAAGCGTTATGCTCGGCTCGATAATGGCATCGCGGACATACCGCTTCCAGCGAGCCTCGTCCCTGCGTAAATCCGCCGCGCCAGGATAGCCACCGAACAAAATATAATCCTCCAATGAATAGCCAAACGCCGCATGCATGTCCGCAAACGACCAATGCCAAACGTCTATCATCTCGAATCGCCCGGCCAGACTCTCGTCCAGCCCTTTCTGAAGCAACAGACGTGAACTGCCGAGAATGCAAACCTTTAATTCGACATGGTTGAAACTGTCCTCATCCCATAGACGCTTGACCACAGCCGACCATCCTTTAATCTTGTGGATTTCATCAATGACAAGCAAATACTCTCCCTCCACCTTCGCTTTCGCTCTTGCTGCATTCCATTCAGAAATCAGCCAATCAATGGGAGAAAGCCCCAAGCCTTCAGCCAACTTATAAGTATATCCTCCAATATATTCAGCAAGTGCCTGCTCAACCGATGTCGTCTTTCCCACCTGACGCGGGCCTGCAACGACTTGGATTCTCTTACGCGGCTCGCGAAATCGTTGCAAAATCACATTAACAACGCTAAGTTTATACATATTGCCCTTTCAATTACAATTCATTCGTTGTATTGAGTAAATTTACTCAATGCAATGCGCAATATGTTATCATATTATCATATTAACGTCAATGGAGCACTTTATTGGAGTACTACGGGGTCATACCCCATAGTGTTATGACGCGCCGTGGGGGTGCGAATTTGCAATCCGCGCGGGACCGCAACGACTTAACATGTTCTTATCTGGTTTCATCACGCGCCCAACAAAGAGTATCAGCCCGGTGCGGGTCTCGCGGATGAGAAAGAGAAACGGGTGGTCGGCGACAAAGGAACGCTGCGGTGGGGCTCCATGAGGACGGCCCCGACTCATAGTCGCATAAGACGCTGCGGTGGCTTCCGTGCCCTCCTCGTCGACAGTTACATTCGCTTTCTGGATTGCGGTGGAGATGACAAGATGCCTCGGGGCGATGTTGCTGAAATCTGCGGATTGAGGTTCGAACGGAGTGGCCATGCCCATGGAAATAAGCATAGGCTTGAGGTCATGCTCGGAATCGAAGTCGAACTTGGGGAGAGCAATGTCGGCCATGCCCCGCCAAGGTCTCTTGACTAGACGCTCAAGCCATACTCCTGAAATCTTCGCCTCGATGTCCGCGAGCGTATTGGAGGACGACGGCAAGACGACGAGCATTTCTGTCTCGCTGGAGCGGTAGGGCAGACGCAACACGGCGCACTCGGGCGCATCGAGAATCTCCACGGTGCGCATGGCGTGCATAAACGGGACGTCCGGCCAACTGCAATTATGGTCTGCGCGAACGGAGCTCCTCGTCGCGGTTCAAGACCTCGACGAAGTACGGGGCGTGTCCGCCGCGGCAGAAAAGCCCGTGCACCGCGTCCACTCCGTCCGTCGCTATGACGTCCTTGACGAGCTTCACCATCGCCTTCGTTATGCGAAGCCCGGGGATGAACACGGGGACTCCCGGCGGATACGGCACCACGAACTGCGAGGCGATGCGCCCCTCCGACTCCTCGATCGTCACCAGCTCGCCGTCGCACAGCGCCGCGTCGTGCGGAAGCACCTCCGCCTGGCCCGAGACCGCCTCGACGACATTCTTCCCGGCCGCCGCAGACGCCGTCGCCGGGCCAATGAGCCCCTTGTGCTGGCGGCACACCCGGAAGAGATACTCGAAGTGCTCCTGCGCCGTTCCCGCCGTGACGAGGAAGAGCACCGTCGTGAGGCTCGCCTTCTCCCACTGGATGTGCGCCTTGAGGAGCGCCTTGCGGAAGGTCGCGCACGCCTTCGCGGACCTCAGCTGGAGGACGATCTTCAGCGGATCCTTCATATACCCCTTCTCGCGCCAGTCGACGCCCGGCCCCGCGATCTCCTCGAGCCCGGCGAAGCACTGGTTCTCGGGGCGAGCGCACTCGTCCGCGACGCGCTTCCTGAACGCCGCCGCCCAGCGGATGCGCTCGTCGATGAGCTTCATCCCCTCCAGGCGCATCTGCACGCCAGCGACGTCCAGCGCCGCAAGGAACGGATACAGCGGAGACGTCGAGTGCCAGTACCTGAGGAACTCGTGCAGGTCGTGCGAGAACTTCTCGTAGCTTCCGCGTCCGTGCAGCGCGAAGCGCTTCCTCAGCCACCTGAACTGCGGAGTGCTGTCCTCTTCGAGCAGCTGCTTGAAACGCGTGGACACGTGTATCATCGACGCCTGAGAGAACGCAGCGAGCGTCTTGTGCGTCGACTGCACGGAGAAGTGCGCGCCGCACGTCTCGTTGACGGCCGCGTAGCGCACCGTGTCGCCCTTACCGCGTCCGAACGTGTAGTACGGATGGAAGTTCAGGTACGCCGCCCACGCCTCGTCAGCATAGAACAAGACTCCGGCCTTCTCGCACTCGCGCGCGATCTCCCAGATCGGATACAGCACGCCCTCGTAGGTGCACGTCGTGAGCACGAGAAGCCGCGGCTTCGCGCCGTCCACGGCACGCAGCGCACGGCGGATGTCCTCGAGCGACACCGGACCCCACACGCCGAGCGCGGAATTCCAGCGCGCCGGAAGATAGCGCGGCACCGCGGCGGATGTGACGATCGCGTGGTGCACGCTCTTGTGGCAGTTGCGGTCGACGAGAACAGTCTCGCCCGGCCTGAGGAGCGTCATGAGCATCGCCTTGTTCGACGTCGACGTTCCGTTCGTCACGTAGCGGCTCTGCGCAGTGCCGAAAATCTCGCTCGTCAGCTTCTGCGCCTCCGAAAGCGGCGTGTGGCCCTCGGGGCTCGAGAGGTCGCCGAGAGACTCGACGGAAACCGAAAGGTCCGTGCGGAAGATCGTGTCGCCGTACGCCTCGTGGAATCCGCGAAGGAACGGCGAGTTCGCGAACGCGCGGCCTCCGTTATGCCCCGGCGTGTGCCAGTTCGTCCCCGCCTTCAGCGTGACGTACTGCTTCAGCGCCGTGGAGAAGCGCGGCATCCAGAAGCTCTTGAAGAGATGGACGATGCGCTCGTGGTAGCGGGACGGATGTTCCAGGACTATTGCAGCCTTCTTCACCCAGCGGCGCGCGGGAAGCGCAACCGGCGCGTGGCCGGGGCGCGTGAGGACGACCTTCGGAATCGCCGGGAAGAAAAGCTTGAGCCACGAACGCAGCGCAAGTCCCTCGATCTGCGCGGACATAAGGTCGTCGTCTATGAGAAACAGGCAGCACGCGCGCCCGAGCTCGGTGAGGACGCCGCGCGGTCCGCCGCTGGTGAAGAGCGCCTTCGCGAGCGACTGTCCGTCGTGCACTGTCACGAGCTTCATCGGCGGATAGTCCAGCGCGCCTCGCGTATCGAACGTCTCGCGGCAGAAGTCGCGGAAGGCGTCGGTGAGTCCATATTCGATCACAGGGAGCCGCTTCGCGTCGGAGCGGCTCTGTTTGTGCAGGTAGAAGACAGCTAAAGACCTTATCATTTTATCCCCCGTTTCTTTTCGACAGTCTTTTTCCCGGTGCCGCGTCCGCGCCCCTTCGGCGCCGCGGTACCGCCCTTCAACTTCTTAATCTGGTCGCGCAGATACGCCGCGCGTTCGAACTCGAGGTTGTCCGCCGCCTCGAGCATCTCCCTCTCGAGTTCGAGGATAACCTCGCTGCGGTCGAGCTCCTCGGACGGCGTCGAGAAGCCATTAACGCCGACATTCTTCCCCGCCGCGAAGACATAAGCGGACTCGTTGATCGCCCTCTTCACCGACTTCGGCGTTATGTGGTGCTCCTCGTTGTACGCGATCTGCTTCTTGCGATGCGCGTTCGTGATGCGCAGCAGGTCGCGTATCGCGTCCGTCTTGTGGTCCGCATAGAGAATGACCCGCCCCTTCTCGTGGCGCGCCGTTCGGCCAGCGGTCTGGACGAGCGAAGTCGTGGAGCGCAGGAATCCCTCCTTGTCCGCGTCGAGTATCGCGACGAGCGCGACTTCGGGGAGGTCGAGACCCTCGCGGAGGAGGTTGATTCCGACGAGCACGTCGAACTCGCCCTTCCTCAGGCGCTGGAGTATTGCCACGCGCTCGATCGCGTCGATGTCGCTGTGCAGGTACTCGACGCGTATGCCCTCGTTGTGGAGGTACTGCGAAAGGTCCTCCGCAGAACGCTTCGTGAGCGTCGTAACGAACACGCGGTCCTTCTGCGCGACGACCCGCCCGATCTCCTCGACGAGGTCGTCGATCTGGTTCGCGAGCGGACGCATCTCGATCACTGGGTCGAGAAGCCCCGTCGGACGTATCACCTGCTCCGCGACCGTCTTCGACTGCTCGTACTCGTAGTCGCCCGGCGTCGCCGAGCAGTAGACTATCTGGTGCACCTTGGCGTTGAACTCGTCGAAGGTGAGCGGACGGTTGTCCTTCGCGCTCGGAAGGCGGAAGCCGAACTCGACGAGCTTCGACTTGCGCGCCTGGTCGCCGTTGTACATCGCACGAATCTGCGGGACGGACACGTGGCTCTCGTCGATGATCGTGAGGAAGTCGTCGGGAAAGTAGTCGAGTAGACATTCCGGCGGGGAGCCGGGCGCGCGGCCGGAGAGCGGACGCGAGTAGTTCTCGATTCCGTTGCAGTAGCCGAGCTCGCGCATCATCTCGATGTCGTACTCGGTGCGCTCCTTCAGTCGCTGCGCCTCGAGGAGCTTGCCCTTGGACGCAAAGAACTTGAGCCTGTCCGCAAGCTCCGACTCGATGCGCTCGAACGCCGCCTCGAACTTGTCCTTCCCCATCACGAACTGCTTCGCCGGCGTGACGACCGCGGCGGGCATGGAGACGCCGCGCTTGCCGGTGAGCGGATCGAGCGCGCAGATTGAGTCCACCTCGTCGCCGAAGAACTCGACCCTTATCGCCTCCGTCTCGTACGCCGGGAAGATGTCGACGACATCGCCCCGCACGCGGAACGCGCCCGGGGAGAAGTCGTAGTCGTTTCGCGTGTACTGCGCTTCGACGAGGCGCTCGAGGAGCGCGTTGCGTCCGCCCGGGGCGTAGCCGCGCTCAATCCTCACGGCGAGGTCGCGGTATTCGTCGGACTCGCCCAGTCCGTAGATGCAGCTCACGGACGCGACTACGATGACGTCGCGGCGTCCGATGAGCGCGTTCGTCGCTGCGAGGCGGTAGCGCTCGATCTCCTCGTTGACGGACGCGTCCTTCTCGATGTAGGTGTCCGTCTGCGGGATGTACGCCTCGGGCTGGTAGTAGTCGTAGTACGATATGAAATACTCGACCGCATTCTCGGGGAAGAACTCCTTCAGCTCCGCGAAGAGCTGCGCGGCTAGGGTCTTGTTGTGCGAGAGGATGAGCGTCGGACGGTTCCACTTCGCGATCAGGTTCGCCATCGTGAACGTCTTGCCGGAGCCCGTGACGCCCTGCAGCACGAGCCTGTCGTCGCCGCGCTCAAGACCCTTGTACAGCTTCTCTATCGCCTCGGGCTGGTCGCCCGTCGGCTTGAACTTCGACTTGAGTCTGAATATCCCCTCGCCCATTTCTTGATCAGACGCGGAGGCGTCCGGCGGCGAGTTCTGCGCGGTATTCGTCGACTGTGCGGCGGAGTCCGGACGAAAGATCGATCTTCGGGGACCATCCTAGCGAGCGGATAAGCCGCGTGTCGCAGAGCTTGCGCGGCGTGCCGTCCGGCTTCGAGCGGTCCCACTCGATGAACGCCCTGCAGCCTGTCGCCTCCTTCACCATCTCCGCGAGCTGGCGAATCGTCACCTCGCGCCCCGAGCCGACGTTTACGAGGTCCGGAGGGTTCTCCATCTGCAGAAGAAACAGGCACGCGGACGCAAGGTCGTCGACGTGGAGGAACTCGCGCAGCGGCGAGCCGGAGCCCCAGAGCGTCACCTTCTGCTCGTTTCCGGTGCGCGCCGTCTCGAACTTGCGTATCATCGTCGGCAGGACGTGTCCGTGCTCTATGTCGTAGTTGTCGCCCGGCCCGTAGAGGTTCGTCGGCATCAGCGAATGGTAGACGAGCCCCCTTTCGCGGCGCAGGAACTCGCAGAGCTTGAGCCCCGATATCTTCGCAAGCGCGTAACCTTCGTTCGTCTTCTCGAGCTCGGAGGTGAGCAGAGCGCTTTCCGGGATCGGCTGCGGCGCCATGCGGGGGTAGATGCAGGTGGAGCCGAGGAAGAGAAGCCTCTTCACGCCCGCCTCCGCCGCGCCCCACACCGTGTTGAGCGCAATGAGCTCGTTCTCGTAGAGGAAGCGCGAGTTCGCCGCGCTGTTCGCGCCGATTCCGCCGACGCGCGCCGCCGCGATGATCGCGACGTCGGGCTTCTCCGCCTCGTAGAACTCGCGCACCGCGCGCTGGTCCATCAGGTCCAGCTCCGCGTGCGTGCGTGTCACGATGTTGTTGAACCCTGCCGCCTTCAGCGCCCTGACGCACGCCGAGCCGACCATGCCGCGATGTCCCGCGACGAATACCCTGTCC
>JAEEOY010000173.1 GCA_016284515.1 Kiritimatiellia bacterium
AGATGCGGGCGCGCATCTCGTCCTTCGCGTGGGCAAGGGGTCCGTTCGCCTCGGTCACCGCCTGCGTAACCTTCTCCGGCACGTTCGGCGTGAATGAAACGGCTGCGTTGAGCACCATCCTCACGCTCGCGAGCTGCTGTTCGAGCGTATCGTGGAGATCCGCCGCCATGCGCTTGCGCTCGTCCGTGAGCAGCGCGAGGGCGTGCTTCTGCGAGCGGTACCTGAGAAGGACGACTACGCCGACGACAATTGCGATTACGAGCGCAATCACGATTCCGGCAAAGACGCACCACCCCACCTGCGCGGCGCAGTGCGCGCGCCACGCGGCGTCGCGCTCGACGGTGATGTCAGATGCGGACGCCACGAGGATGGTCCATCCGCCTATCGCCGGAAGCTGCCCCTCCAGTTCCTCGGGGTTCTCCTCGAGCTCAAGAACGCCGGTGACGCTCACGCTCGGGTCCCACGATATGTCGTCCGCCGTAAGCCCGTTCAGACGCTCCGCCGCCGAAACATCGACCTTCACGCCCTCGCACTCAACAACTAGGTCGACGCCCGTTCCCCTTTCGACGAGCGAAAGGAGCCTTCCGGTGCAGACGACGCGCCTGCCGTCATAGTTCAGAAAGTGTCCGGAATTCTCGTAGGGATACCCGTCGAGCTCGGTCCATCCCACGCGCACGGCTCCGGGAAGCGCGGCGCTTCCGACGCGGCGCACCACGCCGCCGACGAGTCGTCCGAGTCTGTGGCACCGCGTGGCGAAGCCAACCGCCTCGACGACGTCACCTGGCTTGGCCGTGGCGTCGGCCGTGTTCACCTTGAGCGTCGCGTCGCCGTCCGACAGCCAAAGGAAGCGGCCAGGGCTAGCGTAGGTGACGACACCCTTGACATGGCGCCGGTGGAGATCGACGCCGTTCGGAGAATACGGAAGTATCGAGCCAAGCGCTGTTAGGGGCTTCGCAAACGGATCGCACGACTCGCGGACGACATGCACATCGGGCGCAGAGATGACGCGAAGCAGCACGCCGACAAACTCCCCGCGTATGTTGAACACGCTCATGGCGACGCCTTCCAGCCTGAACTCGGCGTCTATCAGCGAAGCCCAGTCCGCGTGTCCGGACGGCACCTCGGCGTCGAAAGGTCCGTCCGCGGTCGCGAGGGAAAGCCGCATGAATCCCTTCGACGAGGACGGCGCGACCGCGGTCAATACGCCGCGGAGCGCCACGCGCTCGTTGTCCTTCGTCCCCCAGTCCAGGTCGCGCAGGCGCACCTCCGGCGCAGGGGAGAGGGCGCCGTGCGAAATAACCTCGATCTCGCAGTCGAGAAGCCCGGGCGCGAAGGATAGCTCCGCCTCGCTGCCGCGCAGCGCGATTCTGTCGCCTGGCGCGAACGCGGCCGAGGTGGGCTCGCCGGTTCCGGAGGACTCGCGATGGCCGGAGAACCACATCGGCCTGCCGGACGGCTCGACGGCGACAACGCCCGCGTTCGACTGGTCGCGCGCCACGAACGTGACCTGTCCGGTCACGCAGCATGCCGCGGCAAGCACTGCAAAAACGGATGTCACGCGATGATGCCCCTGTGGATGCCTTCCGCGACCGCCTCGGCGCGGTCGCTGACGTTGAGGTTGGCGAGGATGCTCTTCACGTGCGTCTTCACGGTGTTGAGGCTGAGGTGCACCATGTCGGCGATCTCCTCGTTCGAGTATCCCTTGGCGATGTAGCGCAGTATCTCGCTCTCGCGGGAGGTGAGCCCACGCTCCGCCGCGCGCGCGTCGTACACGCGCTTCAGCTCCTCGGGGAGGCAGGTTCCACCCGCCGCGACGGTGCGTATCGCCTCCAGCAGGCGGTTGGGGTCGCTCTCCTTCAGGAGATACCCCTTCGCGCCCATCGTGACGGCGCGGTAGATGTCCTCTTCCGCGTCGGACGTAGAGAGCATGATGACCTTCGCGTCCGGATTGTCCGCGAGAATCTCGTCGAGCGCGCCGATTCCGTCCACTCCCGGCATGCGCACGTCGAGCAGAGTGATGTCCGCCCCGCATCCGCGCACGAACGCCGCGGCGCCTTCGCCGCCGGACGCCTCGCCGACGCACTCGACGTCGTCGATGTACGAGAGCATGTACTTGAGGCCCATGCGGACGACGCTGTGGTCGTCGATTATGCAGACCTTTATGGCATGTTTCGCGGTGTCCTTCATAGGTTCCCCTTTTGGTTTACATCGCTATTATACCAAAAAGGAAACCCCGCCGCCACCGCTCAAAAGGGCGAGTCGCTAGGCGGGGCCGACGCTGCGCGAAGCGCGCGTCAGTGCTGGTCGTAGGTCGCGTCGACCTCTTCCCAGGTGCGGGTCGTGAAGAACTTCGAGATCGCGGTGTCGTACTCGGCAGTGTGCGTGAACGCCTTCTTCATGAGGCGGAAGCGCGTGTCGAGTCCGAGCGTGCCGGCGTGCGACTCAAGCTCCTGCACGATGGCGGGGTAGTCGAGCGGATCCGTCACCGACGCGACGCGGAGGTAGTTCTTCGCGGAGGCGCGGACCATGCAGGGGCCGCCGATGTCGATGTTGGTGCGCGCCATCTCGGGCGTGACGCCCTCCTTCGCGACGGTGGCCTGGAACGGATAGAGGTTCACGACGACCATGTCGATCGGCTGCGCGGAGAGGCGCTTCAGGTCCGCCTGGTGCGCGTCGTTGTACTTCTCCGAAAGGAGCCCGAGGTAGATCTTGAAGTCGAGCGTCTTGACGAGTCCGCCCTGCATCTCCGGCTGGCCGGTGTAGTCCGACACGGCGACGAGCGTCCCCTCGGCCTTGTCGCCGAGGATCTCCTTCACCTTGGCGTACGTTCCGCCGGTCGAATAGATCTTCACGCCCGGGCACGCCTTTACGAGCGCGGGGACGAAGGTTTCGAGCCCGGTCTTGTCGCTCACGCTCATGAGCACGTTCTTGACCTGGACCCTGTTGTCGATTTCCTTGACTATGTTGAGAGACATGATTACTCCTTGGTGATTTGTGATATTATACCATTTTCGCGGCGCGCTCACGACTGCGAGTAGAGCACCTGGCCCGTCGCCGCGTCGAGGATCGAGAACGCCTCCGGATGGCGGTGGAGCTCCGACACGAACCTGAGCCGCGTGCTGAACTGCTTCTGCATCTGCGCGAGAATGTCCTTGTCCTCTGTCTGTAGGCGCTGCATGACCTGCGGCGCGATGACGATCTTCGGCTCGAACGGCTTCTTGTCCGCCTCCGCCTGGCGGAGGAGCGAGGTGAGCTTGCGCTGCAGCTCGACGGATACCGCCATCGGCGACTTGACGACGCCGCGCCCCGAGCAGTAGGGGCACTTCGAGGTGAGCATCGAGAGGATCGAGCGGTCCTGGCGCTGACGCGACATCTCGAGGAGCCCGAGCTCGGAGATCTCGAGCACGTTCGTGCGCGCGCGGTCGCGCTTGAGCGCGTCCTTGAGCGCGCGGTACACCTGCTTCTGGTGCTTCCTCGACTTCATGTCGATGAGATCGAGCACGACGAGTCCGCCGATGTTCC
>JAEEOY010000174.1 GCA_016284515.1 Kiritimatiellia bacterium
GTTGCCCCGCTCCTGGCCAGAATCGAAGCGACCGACAGGCGGCAGATTGCCGACCAGATGCGCAACGACGCAAACCAGGTCCGCAACGAGGAACGCTTCAAGCTGATACTGGACGCGATGCAGGATAAGAAGTTTCCACCGCAGAAGGTGTTCTACGACGGGCAGATATACGACGCTTTCGAGCAGATGAAGAAGTTCGTGCGCATGGCGAAGACCGAACTGATCGTCATCGATCCGTACTTCGACGACTCTGTACTGCCACTCGTCGCGCAGAAGCGGCAGGGCGTGTCGGTGCTCGTGGTGAAGAACTCGCGTCAGAAACTACTCCATGCCGTCGATGTGGCGCGGTTCAACGCGCAGTACGCCAACTCGCTCACGGTCATGACCTCAGACAAGTTCCACGACCGCTTCCTCATCATCGACAAGGCGACGCTCATCCATGTAGGTGCGTCGCTGAACCACCTCGGCAAGAAGTGCTTCGCGTTCTCGTCGCTTGACAAGTCCAATATCCCCGACATCCTGGCGAAGATATGATGCGCCGCCAGACCAGCGCGTGCATAAGGCTGGTAGGATTACGTGCCCCACGGAAGTAACGACGACGAAGACGATTGAAGGGCTGCCGGCGCGGCTGGCAAAGGGCACGGTCCGCATCTCGCTCGGGTGCGGAAACACGGTTGAGGACGTGGAACGGATTACCTCCGAATTTTGCAAAGTGCGGAGGTAGGCGGCAGGGGTCAGATTGCCTTCCTGAGTATCGGTTTCAGCACATTACGCCTGAAATTCCGGGCTCCGCCGAAGAACTTTTCTTCGCTCTTGGTGAGACCAATTCCAGATTGTTGTTTCTGAGCGATGAGCGAAATGAAGCTCACAAGGTCTGCAATTTGAAAAAGCCTGTATTTGTCTGGTCGCACGTCTTGCGCAAACTCCCATTCGCCGCCGTACCGCGCCGTCATGGATTCGTGGATGATGTTTGTGATGACGGCCTGGCCACAGTCGTAGTACACCTTTATCATGTTATCAGTGGCAGTCGTGACATTCGCGGCATCAAGAAATTGGGAAATTCCGGACTTGAGTTGCGCGATGATCTGGCCTTCGGAAGCCACGAATTTTTTGTCGACGCAGATACTTCGATACCCGAATGGCGTTTTCCTGGCGAAAGCCATCATTGCTGCAAATATCCTGTTACGCATTTCCCAACCCATGTATTCGTAACCATCCTCTCGCCTGACGAGAGGCCCTGCATGAAAGCAAAGGTTGGGGAGACCCATCCTTGCGTATGTTTCGCCGAGTTCGCGGATGGGCTTCTCTATGTTCTCCTGTTGATTGTGGGCGACGAGCGATACAATGTAGAATCGAGAAGCGTTGTCGGCAATCGGAAGGTTGCCGGACTCGTCGACGAAAATACTTAATGTGTTGTTCTTATCCATGCCTATAAAGCGAGAGCGGCGGGATACCCGCCGCTCAAGGCGAAGAACTTTCTCCGCATCTCGGTGACCCCGGCCTTTCGGCCTTCGTCGCCAGACATAGTATCAAATCCTGCCGGGCTGCGCAAGTGGCTATATCTTCTGGAGTTTACCCATTTTTTGAGCACGGAAGTGCGCCGCACCCCTGAAAACAAAGGCCGAGGCGCGTTTCGGGAAGTGGGTTTCCGCAGATTCCTTCTGGGAGAGGCTATCCGTCGTCGAGGTCGAGGATGTCCGCGAAGCCCGGGAGGAGCGGACCAGTCGCCGGTCCGGGCTCTGCCACGGCCGCCTCCTCCGCCGTGCGCACCCACTTCCCGAAGCGGGTGAACGCCCGCTTCAGGCCGTCCGCTATGGCGTAGGCCGCGAACTGCGGCACCTCTCCGAGGCGCTTTCCGAGCCGCGCCAGGTGCTCCGCGAGGACCTCGTGCCTGACGTGCCGTCCGATCCACACGGTGGCGAAGTAGGCGGCCGCGAGGACGAGCGCGGCCATGTTGCGGATGCGCGTGTAGGACATGACGCGGATGTTCTCGAGGCCGTAGGCCTGCTTGACGAAGCGTATGGTCTCCTCCACGCGCCAGCGCGAGAGATATGCGTCGACGATGCGCCACTGCGACGAGAACGAGCCGTCCACCGGAAGCGACGTGAGCAGCATCATCGGCTCGCGCCCGAAGCCCTTCACCACGACCATGTGCAGCTCCTTCTCAGGGTGCGTTGGCAGCCTGACGGGCATCGCGCCGAAGGAGATCGGCACGTTGCACTCCCTGCCGTGCGAGTCGAAGGTGACGTGGTGGGAGTGGCGCATCGTGCACTCCTGCGCAAGGGCGCGCGTCTCGTGCATGCCGCGCCACGACAGGACGTTCCTGCCGGTGAGCCGTATGACGAAGTCGCGGCCTTCGCCCACGAGGTAGTCGTAGATCGCGGGCCTGTCGCCTCCCCTGTCGTACACCGTGACGCCTTTCCCGCCCGTCGCGGCGTACACGGCCTTGACGATCTTCAGCACCTCGTCGTTCTCGCCCCTGAAGCCCGGCGCGCGCGACGACCATAGCCGCAGCGCGAGCGGGACCGTCCTCCTCCCGCCGATGCGGCACGCGGCGACCATGCAGCCGTGGTAGCCGTTGACTATGACGTCGCGCCCCTCCTTCGAGGACCGGCTCGCGTCCCTGACCCTGGTGACGTACTCCATCGCATGGGCGAACTCCTTGCGAATCTCCGTCGGATCCACGAGAAGTAGCGTGTCGCCCCTCACGGAGGCGGCCCCGGCCTCCAGCACCGCGGCGGCGACGGAATCCCCGATGTCGTCGTCGTCGAGGTTCCTGCTCAGGCGCTTCTCCGTGTAGATGGGCCTTATGTCGTCGTCTATCGCACGGACGATGGACGACAGCTTCGCGTCCCCTGACGCCTGTATCCCGTAGATGCAGTCCTCCACGAACCTTCTCCCCGGCTTCGAGAAATGGGTAAACACTTTACCCATGAAACTTGCGAGCTGGGCTTTCGCCTTCGATGCGATTTTGGTATCATTCATGGCGCGGCAACCTCCTTGTCTTGTTTGTTTTGCAAGTCGGTATTCTACCGAAAAACGGCGGGCGGTTGCCGCGCTTTTTCCAGCCATCGGCCAGACACTGTCAAAAATGGGTAAACTCCAGCGAGGTCGCGTGACTTGCCACGGTGACGGGGAAATGGTAGAATACCGGCGTTTGCGCGACTGTAGCTCAATTGGATAGAGCGTTGGCCTCCGAAGCCGAAGGTTGCTGGTTCGATCCCAGTCAGTCGCACCAGTCATTTCACATGCGGCCCGACATGTGGCGGAGGGTCGCGCAAGAGGTCCGATACACATGAAGATGGTTCGTTTCACTAAGATGCACGGCGCGGGGAACGATTTCGTGCTGATAGACGACCGCGGCGAGACGTTCCCGGCGCATGACCATCTTCGCCTGGCGGCGCTCGCGGCGGCGCGCACGGGCGT
>JAEEOY010000175.1 GCA_016284515.1 Kiritimatiellia bacterium
TTATTGCTAACCAGCCGATCCCGTTCGACTTGCATGCCTAATCCACGCTACCAGCGTTCGTTCTGAGCCAGAATCAAACTCTCAGAAAAAGAATTTGAGTTTAAGCTCCACACAAACATTTACTGTTCCGTGTCTCTTTCAAAGACACGTCTTATCAAGCACCTCTTTTCAAAGATCGATGTTCAGGCCCTTTCAGGCGAACGAGTGCATAGTATATCAAAAATTCGCTGCGGCGCGCAAGGGGGTAAATGCAGATTTTTGAAAAAAATTTTTCGCCCGCCTATTCTGCCTCATTCCGCCCCTCCCCATGCCGCCGGCGGAGCGACATTTCGCGTATTTGCTTTCGCTGCTTGGAGCTTCGGAGTTTGGGAGGGGAAGTCTTCTGCCTGGGAGGGTCGCACTTGTGGCGGCCTACGCCCAGGGGGTCCGTCGCTCCGCGACGGATCAAGTGAAGCGGCTGAATTGTGAATCTTATGGTTCTTCAACGAACTCGAGGAACAGCAAGCCTCTAAGAAATATTAACTCCGAAGAGCCAATCATTTGCTCTTACAATCTGCTTCCTTCTCTTCGTTCGGCATTTCTTCCGACGGCATTTCTTCCGATGGCAGCTGTCCCCAGTCAGCCGCATCGCCAAGCTCCCTGAATTCTCCTTCCGCAAAGCAATCGACAAGCCGCAACAACTCCTTCCTGCGCAAGAGACTCTTTGGCTCTTCGGAGTTTTTAGTGGAAGAATATGAGTAAAACTCCGATGGTTAGGGTTGGCCGAGGGCGAAGCCCGAGCCGCGAAGCGACGCAACCCCCTGTAGCGCGGCGGGATGCTCGGCCTCTACCATGGAGACGCGGCTTCCAGCCGCGTTGCCCCCTAAACGTTCTTGCCTATAACTAATTCCAAGCCATTGCTTTCGCTACTTGGAGTTTTGGAGTATTGGAGGTCTTGAAATTCTGACGCGTTCTCCCAAACTCCAAAACTCCCCGCAGCGAAAGCAATACAATGCTGCGGCGGTTGAAACGCGCGGAGCATAAGCCGCAGCAGTAGCGGAGGCCGCTTTCTCAACCGTCGGAGTTAAATCTTTTAGCCGTGTAGAACGTGTAGGGCGTGTAGAAATGGCGGTGAACTCGTTGCGTCGCGGAGCGACGCAACCCCCTAAAACTTCAACCCGCCCTACCCGGCTAAACCTCTCCGCGCCTCTGCGTGAGATATCTTGAAGCGACGAGACGCCGCTTCCCCCAGTCAAAACACCTCTCCAACCCCTTCTACATGCTCTACATGTTCTACACGGCTAGACCTCTACCATGTCGGCCACAAGGGGCCGAGCGACGGAGCCCCCTGTGGCCGGTACAGCGCCCTCCCGAGGCTCCATCCTCCAAGACTCCGAAACTCCCCGCAGCGAAAGCAATACAATGCTGCGGTCAAATCTTAACGATAGCTTAACGATAGCTCGACATGAATATGAGATAATGTATCCATCTCAACGAAAGGAGCGAGACATGGACAAGCAGATCGTAGTTTACAAGACAGCGGACGACATTCGTCTTGAGGTCCAGACAGATGGCGAAACCGTCTGGCTGACACAGGAGCAGATGTGCCGGCTGTTCGGACGGACTCAACCTGTAATAGCCAGGCATATTGCCAACATATTCCGTGAAGGTGAATTATCGAAAGAAGTGGTATATGCAAAATTTGCATACACCACCCGTCATGGAGCTATCGATGGTAAAACGCAGACAAAAGAAGTCGGACTATACAACCTCGATGTCGTCATTTCTGTCGGATACCGCGTCAAGTCAATCCAGGGAACTAGATTTAGACAGTGGGCGACGAAGATTCTCCGCGAGATGCTGCTGAACAGGCTCGACGAGATCAAGCGCATTGCCAAGCTCGAGCGCCGGATGGATTCAGCCGAAGGCGACATCAAGCAGATCAAAGGCGGAGTGTCGTATCTCGTTCAGCAGCTCTCCGTATCGCAAGAGGCGCCACGACGCCGTATCGGATTTGGCAGCAACGACGATAAGCCGTCGAAACCATACGGGCGAGCCTAGCGTGGTTCAGCCGCGCACAAGGGCGTAGCCGACGCCGCGTTTGGCGACGAGACGCTCGCCCGACGGAAGCTTCTTGCGCATGTTGCTCACATGAACGCGGATCGCACCTTCGTCGGCGTAATAACCCTCGCCGCAGACAGCCGAGAATATCTCGCGATACGAGAAGAACCTGCCGCGGTCGGATTCAAGGAGCCGGTAGATGTCCGCCTCGGTCTTTGTCATCGTCGCGGGAGCGTCCATCTTCGAAAACCTGTCCGCGCGTTCCAGCGCCTTTCGGATGCGCGCCTCGAGGAGCGCAGGCGAAGCCGTCTTCGAGACATAGTCGTCCGCGCCGGCGTCGAGTCCGCGGATCTGGTCGTCTTCCGCGTCAAGCGCCGACAAAAAGACGATCGGCGTCTCGCGGTCTGCTGAACGCATCGCCTCGCAGACCGCGTAGCCGTCCATCCCAGGCATCATGACGTCGAGCAGCACGAGGTCTGGACGGCGCTCGCGGAATGCATCAACACCTGCCGCGCCGTTCGCCGCGATGAGAACCGTGAAGCCCGCCTCGCGGAGCAGGCGCGACAGGGAGTCGCGAATCGTCCTCTCGTCATCTACAAGAAGAATTTCTGTCATGCGATTATTATACCACGAATTTGCTCCTTCCGGCGGACAGCGAGAACATCACGTCAATCAGCAGTCGTGGCATCGGCTACCGCAATATCCGCGCGGTGCGGTAATCACGCCCTTCTGTTCGCGCATGAAATAGTCGTACTCTCCATTCGGAATGACCTCAAGCGCTTCCTCTCCCCGCTTCCAATTCTTTGGCACGCGAACAAGCACCATCGGAAAGTACCCGGGAGACACTTGCGTCGCAGTCTCCTCGACGGCGTTGATGGCCTTGCCTTCGCCCCTTGGGTCTGGCAGATAGCGTGCATCCACTAGAATATATCTCCGCCCCTCGAGGGTGGCAAAACCGTCTCTTGGTTTGATTGCGTCTCTTGCTGTGTAGTCCATGTTGATTTCCTTTCTTTTGATGCGAACATTATCGCATATTACGCTCACCGCATGGTTAAGATATCGTTAAGATTGGACACTATTGGGAGAGTGGCCTTTTGAGCACTGGAAACAACATGTCCTATGTCGTTCTTAGTCCGTCCTCTCACAAGCTCTTTTACTCCGCTCCCCCCTTTGCGATCTTTGCGTTCTCTGCGGCGAAAAAAGCAACGTGAAACTTATAGAGTCAGTCATTAGTCACCGTGCGAGGAAGTCGGTTCGGACACTCCACTCGCTACGCTCCTTGCGCGTCCGGGGCAGTGGCCCGCGGTTTGGATGCGCGGAGCAAAAGCCGCAGCGGTAGCGGAGGCACTTTCTCAACCGTCGGAGTTAAATCTTTTAGCCGTGCAGAACGTGTAGAGCGTGTAGATTTGGCGGTGAGCTCGTTGCGTCGCGGAGCGACGCAACCCCCTGTGGATGGGGGTAGAGGTAAGTCCTCGCGAGGTGGGTGTTGGGCACCTCGCGAGGCGTTTTATTTACTTCATCTCCTCCCTTCTCTTCCACTCCGCCGAGATCGCCTTGATCGTCTCGTCGGCGCTCTGCGTGCGGATGACGCCGAGCATGTATTCACGCTTCGCCGACCGCGCGAGCTCCATCTCGCTGCGTCCAGGCAGATGCGGGATCAGGCGCCTCGCCGCGGCCTCGGCCGTGGCGCGGCAGTACGTCGGATGCGCAGCGCACCACTTTCCGCCGATCTTGTCCACATCCCGGAGGAAGTTCGCCGTCCGCTTTAGTGGAGACCGTCTCATTCGGAGTCGGGGTCGACGCGGCGGCGCGCGGCCTTGATCTCCGAGTGCGCGTGCTTGTCGGCGAGCATTTTCTGCTTCTGGCGGCGGCTGCGGCGGCGCTTCTGGCGGCGGATCTTCTCGGCGGCCTGGCGCGCGGAGGACTTGCGCTTCCTCTCGCGATCGAGGATCATCTCCGCGAGCATGCGCCGCGCTAGCCAGCGGTTCGTCTCGCGGCTCCGCGTCTCGCCGCAGCGCACGGAAAGCGCGCTGGGCTCGTGCGAGAGCCGCACGACGTTCGACGTCTTGTTCGTCTTCTGTCCGCCCGGCCCTCCCCCGAGGATGAAGCTCTCTTCGATGTCCTCCTCGAAGACTGACGCTTCTTCCATTAGCGCCTTGATCTGCTCTATCGTTTCGGGGGAGATCATATGCGGATCACTTTCCTTCGGCTTCCCAGACCGCGGCGAATCCGCCGCCCGCCGCAAGTCGAATCTTCCCGCTCGTCGCGGAGACGCGCTCCTCGCCGCGCACTACGTCCACTGGCTTCTCGCCGTCCGACCAGTAGCGGCACCTGCCCTCGCCGGAGAGGAACGGCGCGTCAAGCTCGACTTCGCGCGCCTCGTTTCCGTTCAGGACGCCAAGGTACCACTTGTTACCGCTGCGGCGCGCGACGGCGACCCACTCGCCCGGATACCCTCCGAGGAAGCGCGTGTCGTCCCACACGGTCGGGACTTCTGCGACGAACTCGCTCCCGGGCTGGCCGAGGACGTTGCGCGGATGGTCGCAGAAGCACATCCACGGGCTCTCGTAGACGACGAACTTCGCGAGCTCTGCGGCGCGCGTGTTCATCACGAGCGTCGGGGACTGCATCTTGAAGTCAGCCGCGGCGACGTTGAGGAATCCGCCAGGCGTATAGTCCATCGGCCCAGCCAGCATGCGCGTGAACGCAAGCGTCACGTTGTGGTCGGGGGTTATGTCCAGACTGAATTTCGAATACTCCTCGCCCTGCACTCCCTCGCGAGTCATCAGGTTGGGATAGGTGCGCTCGATTCCGTCCGGGGCGTATGCGCCGTGGAAGTCGAGCATGAGGCGGTTCTTCGCGGCGGCGGCGACAATGCGCCTGTACCAGTTGACGATCTCGCGGTCGTGGCGGTCCATGAAGTCGATCTTGACGCCCGCGACTCCCCACTTCGCGTAGAGCGCGAACGCCTCCTCGAACGCGTCGTTGCGCGTGACGTCGCTCGAGTAGAGCCAGAGCCACAGGCGCACGCCGCGCTCCTTCGCATAGGCGAGAAGCTCCGGCATGTCGATCTGCGGGGCCGTGCGCGTGATGTCGGCCTCGGGCGTGTTGAACGGACCATACCACTGCCAGTCGACGAGCATGTAGGGCCAGCCCTGCTTCGCCGCGAATTCGATGTACTCCTTGACGACGGGCATCTCCATCTTCACCTCGCCGCTCCACCAGTGGTCCCATGCGGACATGCCGGGACGGATCCACGAAGTGTCCTCGATTGCGCAGGGCGGATTGAGCGCCTGCACTATCTCGCTCTCGATGAAGCGCCCGGGGTTGTCTCCGACGAGGATCACGCGCCAGGGAGTGTCGAAGCGGCAGTCGAAGCGCGCCTTCGCGCCCTTCTCGCCCTCACGCGGGGACGGAACAAGCCTAGTTGTGATCGCGCCGTCGCGCCACGCGAAGCAGCGCCCCGGGAAGTTGTCGAGGTACGCGTCGAGGAGCGCGACGTACGTCGAACGGTCGACTTCGACGAGGAACGGCGCAAGGCACCACTCGTCTGACCTGATTTCGCTCACGGGCGTCTTCTTGAAGCGCGACTCCTGCGAGCCGGTGAAAGATCCGCCGGCGTTGTGTCCGACCCAGGCGAAGGACGTCGCCGGAACGCGAAACTCCGTGAGCTCGTCGGTCACAATGCGCTCGCCCAGGACGCGCGCGCCGTAGAGCGTGTAGCGGAACGCGACGCCTCCGTCGAAAGCGCGGACCTCGAGGTCCATCTGGCGGCGCTCACCGCCCTTTTCGCGCATGGCGAGCTTGAGCGAATTGTACGAAAGGCTGATGTCCGCATGGCGGTTGCGGACGACGGGCTTCCACGCCTCGACGAGTCCGTTGCGGACAACCGCCTCGCCGAGCTGCTCGAATCCGTCCGCCATCGGCGCCTCGTCCGCGAACGCGAACCCGAGCGCAGAGCGTCCGATCGCCTCGCGTCCGTCGAAGGAGACGGAGTAAGACGGCCTCCCCTCCGCGTCAACCTTGAACACGATTCTTCCGTCGGGCGACTTCAGAGTGCTCTCCGCCGCGAAAGCCGCGAACCAAGTTCCGGCGAACGCAGCCGCAAGGGCCATCATCTCTCCAGCACGCATCTTTTACTCCCCTTTCATTTTATCAGAGTGTGCCGAATATCCTATCCCCCGCATCCCCCAGTCCCGGGACGATGTAGAAGTGGCTGTTGAGCCGCTCGTCCTTCGCCGCAGTGAACACTGGGACGTCCGGATGCTCCTGCTCGACCTTGGCGATGCCCTCGGGCGCAGCGATGAGGTTGAGGAACACGATGCGCCTGTAGCCGAGCTTCTTGAGTTGCGCGAACGCGTCGCACGCACTGCCTCCGGTCGCGAGCATCGGATCGATCACGATTGCGAGTTCGTCGTTCTTGGCCGGCGGGACCTTCGCGTAGTACGGAACGGGCTCGGCCGTCTCCTCGTTGCGCTGCATTCCGAGCACACCCACCTTCGCGTAGGGTAGGACGTGCAGCATCGCGTCGAGCATTCCCATGCCCGCGCGCAGAATCGGGACGATCACGATCGAATCCTCGATTTTCACGCCCGTCGTCTTCGCGACAGGAGTCACGACCGGAACCTCGACGGTGCGCAGGTCCTTGAGACTCTCGATCGCGAGGAACTCCGTGATTTCGTTCACGAGCTCGCGGAACTGCTTCGGCTTGGTGTTGATGTCACGCATAAGCGTGACGCGGTGCTTTACGAGCGGATGAGTTAGTACGGTATGCATGGGCTTTTAGGCTTTGGAGTTGAAAAATTGAAAGTCTTTATGTTTGTCTGTTTTCACTACGCCTCTATTGTACCAAATTCTGCGCCGCGTCTCAACCGCGCTTTGAGCGCGGGTAGAACCAGCCGAGGACGTGCCCGGAGGCGTCGCGGAGCGACGCAACCCCCTGTAGCGCGGCAGGATGCTCGGCCCCTTCCATGGAGACGCGGCTTCCAGCCGCGTTGCCCCCTAAACGTTCTTGCCTATAACTTAACTATAATCAAGCCATTGCTTTCGCTACTTGGAGTTTTGGAGTATTGGAGGTCGTGAAATTCTGACGCGTTCTCCCAAACTCCGAGACTCCCAAAAGCGAAAGCAACCGTAAAAGTTAGGTTCATAGAAGAATTTACTTTGCGTACTTTGCCCCTCCCAGCTCTCCAAGACTCCGAAACTCCAAGCGGTGAAAGCAAATAAGAGCAAAGCTCCAAGCACTACAGACGAAGGAAAAATGGTCGGACCGACGAGATTTGAACTCGTGACCTTTTGCACCCCAAGCAAACGCGCTACCAGGCTGCGCTACGGTCCGACGTCAAGCCAGAAAAGATTGGTAGCGGGGGCTGGATTTGAACCAACGACCTTCAGGTTATGAGCCTGACGAGCTACCAGGCTGCTCCACCCCGCAATCTGGCGCCTTCCGAATGGCGGGGCTGGCGGGAGTCGAACCCACAACCCTCAGATTCGTAGTCTGATGCTCTATCCAGTTGAGCTACAGCCCCAAATCGGAAAACGGGAGATAGTATACCATATCCCCGCGAAGCGCGCAAGGGGGTATCTGAGATTTTTTATCTCGGCTGGTTTTGGGGTCCGCGGCGAACAGTTTTCTCCCCGCAAAAACGTATCAAAATGCAGATCGACTATGCGGATAAGCGCTGGTTATGGTAAAATATGTGCATGGATTTTTCCATCGCAATAGTCGGCATGTCATGCCGCTTCGCCGCGTGCCCCACGCCCGCGGCGTTTTGGAACGCCGTCATGTCGCGGCGGTGCTGCCTCACCCCCCTCGGCCCCGACGCGGAGATTCCGCTCGGGCAGCGCAACGTCTTCGAGCGTCCGTACCCCGTGCGCATGGGCCAGCTCGGCAGCCTCTTCTCGTGCGTGCCGTCGATGCAGAACTTCCCGCGCCAGGTTAACGCCGGCGAGAACCAGGACCTCTACTTCGCGTCCCAGCTCGCGTTCGACGCGCTGGCGGACGCCGGAATGCGCTACCACTCCCACGACCCCGTGCGCGGCAGCGTGCGAATCGGCTACGCCCCGCCCTTCAACGCCTCCACCGTCAACTGGCTCCAGCACACGGCGTTCATGGACCAGACGCTCGACATAATCCGACGCTTCTTCCCCCACGCGCCCGAGGAGTCGCTCGACGCGGTGCGCACAAAGCTCGTCGAGTCGCTCCCCGCGCCGAACGCGTCCTCCTTTCTCCTGGGCACGGGCTATCGCTTCGCCTCCTGGATCGCGCGCGAGTGCTCGTTCTCAGGCGTCGCGACGACGATGGACGCCGGAATGCTCACCGGCGCGGCGGCGATAATGGACGCGATAGGCGACCTCCTCTCGGACCGGGCGGACGTCGCGATCGCGGGCGCGCTGACGCCTCCCATCCCGCGCGCGTACCTCGAGGGCCTCTCCGGCGAAGTGCCCTTCTCCACCCGCAGCGAGCTGCATCCGTTCGCGCAGGAGCAGGACGGGACGATTCCCGGCGAAGGCGGCGCGTTCTTCGTCCTCAAGCGCCGCGCCACCGCGCTCAAGGACCACGACAGGATCTACGCGCTCATCAGGTCCGTGGCAATCGGACACAACCCCGACGACGACCCCTCCACAATGCTCGCCGAAGCCACGGACGGCAGCGGAATACCAGTCAAGTCGATCGGGCTCGTCGAGGCCGACGGCAGCGGCATCGCCGTCGCCGAGCGCCGCGAGATCGAGGCCGTGCAGCGGCTGTGGGGCGAGCACAAGCCGGGCGGACCGCTCGTCGCGCTCGGGTCCGTAAAGGGCAACATCGGCCACACCCTCCGCGCATCGATGGCGGCGGGAATCCTCAAGGCGGCGCTCGCCCTCCACAGGCGCGTCCTTCCGCCGCAGATCGCCCCAGAGCGTCCGCACGAGGCGCTGTCGAACCTTTCTTCTAGCGCGTATCTCCTCGACGAGGCCCGTCCGTGGATAACGGGCGACAGCTCGAGTCCGAGGCGCGCGGCGGTGCTGGGCGCGAACTTCGACGCGACGGACCCCGTGGGCTCCGCGGCAAAAGGCGGACGCGCCGCGGCGGTGATTCTCGAAGAGGAACCGGAGGACAGACTGTGACAACGGACTTCGGAGCGACAGGCGGGACGGAGCTGGTGCTCGTGTCGGCGGCGGACGACGCGGCGCTCGCGGCGGAGGCCGCGCGCATCGTCGCATACATAGACCGCGTCCCCGACGCGCCGCTCGCCGACATCGCGTACACCTGCTCGCTCTCCCACGGCGACGCCGTGCTGGCGCTCGTCGTGTCGAGCGTCCACGACCTTCGCGCGCGGCTCGTCTCCGCACGCGACAGAATCGCCGCGGGCGCTGCGCGCATACGCGACAAGAGCGGGACATACTACTTCAGGGACCACCTCCTCGGCGAGGGGAAGGGAAAGCTCGCGTTCGTGTATCCGGGCGTGATGAGCTACTACCCCGACATGATGCGCGACATAGCGATACTCTACCCGGAGTGCCGCTCCGCGTTCGACGAACTCGAGGAGGCGCTTGCGGACGACCCGGAGTTCACCCCTTCCAGCTTCATCTTCCCGCCGGCGTCCTACTACCGCCACGACGCGGACATCTTCAGCTCAGGCGCGTACGCGCAGGCGTTCGTCGCCTCGTTCTCCGGCTGCGTCGCCATGTCGCGCCTCATGGAGGCGATCGGCGTCGCGCCTGACGGCGTCGTCGGATGCGTCGGCGGCGATCTCGCCGCGGTGATGCGCTCGGGAGCCGCCGGAACGGACAACCCGCGCCCGGTGCGCGTGAGGGCCATACGCGAGATATACAAGATCGTCGACACAGCGGTGGACCACTCCGGGCTCCCCAAGACCGCGATGGTCTCCGTCCTCCTCAAGCACGAAGGCGAGGCGGACGAAGTGGTGAAGGCCTTCCCGCCCGACAAGGTCATGCTCGCGCTCGACTTCTCTCCGCGCCAGCGCACGTACGCCATCGTGCCAGAGTACGAGGAGGAGGTCATGCGTGCGTTCGCCTCAGCCGGGATCCGCACGATCAAGCTCGCCCTGGAGCGTCCGTTCAACACGCCGAAGTGCAAGCCCATCGTCGCGGGCGTCAAGAAGTTCGCCGGCAACTGGATGAAGCACGAGTCCATCTGCGACGTCTACTCCTGCGCCCTTGCGGCGAAGCTGCCGAAGCGCGCGCGCCCCGCGCGCAACGAGACGGCCGAGCGCTGGGCGCAGCCGGTGAGGTTCCGCGAGACGATAAGGGCGATGCACGCCGACGGATACCGCGTGTTCCTCGAGGTGGGCCCGCGCGGACTCATGTCCGTCGCCGTATCGGAGACGCTGAAGGGCGAGGAGTTCGCCGCGATAGCGCTCAACTCGATACACAGGCGCGGGATGCTCCAGGTGCGCCACGCAATCGGCCAGCTCGCCGCATACGGCGCGAAGGTCGACGTCTCGCGCGCCTTCGAGCGCCGCCGCACGAAGAAGCTCGACTTCGATTCGTCCATCTCGCCCGAGGTCAGGCGCGACGCGGAGATGCGCCTCTCGAGCGCATTCCCGCGTCTCACGCTCCTAGGCGACGAGGCGTTCCTCAGCGGCTCCTCGTTCCTCGCCGAGCCCAAGGGCAGGGGCGCGAAGGCCGCGCAGCGCGCCGCCGCAGTCGCGGCGCAGGCGCGCCGCCAGCGTCAGTTCGACTTCGGCGCGACGAATCCGCTCGTTTCCGACGCGGACATCGTCCAGCAGCAGCACGGCGTCATGGTCGAAATCGTCAAGACGTTCCGCACGGCGGACGCGCCCTTCCTCGGCGACTTCGCGCTCGGCAACAGCCAGATATCCTACTCGGACCCCAACCTGCGCGGACTCGTCGCGCTGTCGATTCCCGCGGCGGCGGAGATCATGGCCGAAGTCGCGCGAATGGTCATGCCGAACGGATCGCTCGTCGCCGTTGAGGACCTCGCGACACGCCGCATGGTGACTTTCTCCTCCGGCGAGCTGAGGCTCTTCGTGCGCGCGGAGCGCGTCGCCGCGAGCGACCCGAATCTCGCGGCGGTCAAGGTGCAGATACGAGACGACTCGCCGAACTCCGCATACACGTGGGCCGTCGCCGAAGGCGTGTTCGTGATGTCCGACACGCCATCGAGGTCCGTCCCCGTCGCAGCCTCTCCGATGTTCAAGCCGAGGAGCGTCCACTGGTCCGACCGCGACATCTACCCGACGCGCCTCTGCTACGGCAAGAGGCTCAGGGGCATAAGGTTCGTCGACGCGTGGAGCGAGTCCGGTCTCGACTACGAAGTCGAGACCCCCGCCCTTTCCGGCGCCGTCGTATTCACGCGCTTCCCGCTGTGGGTGGTGAATCCGCTTTTGCTTGGCATCGTCGCGAGCGGCTTCTCGCTCTGGCGAAGCCACGAGAGGTTCACCGGCGCGTTCTCGTTCCCGTTCAGGATGCGCAGGCTCGAGCTGCATGGTCCGCTGCCGAACGAGGGTTCGCGCCTCAAGTGCTACCTCCGCCTCACCGGCGTTACGCCCAAGTCGCACCTCTGCGACATAACGGTGACGGACGGCAACGGCGCGGCGATAATGACGATATCCGGATGGGAGGAGCTCACCGAGCGCGTCCCGAACGAATACCGCGAGCTGATCCTCCAGCCCGCCACGGCGTTCCTCACGAACGCCCTCTCGAACGACATCCTCGGCGAACCGGCGACGGAAGTGTCGAGCGCGTGGATATCGGACGTGCCGTATCCGATCTTCGAGCGCAACGGCGAGCTGTGGCTGAAGACCCTCTCGCACGTCATCCTCGGCGCGCAGGAGCGCGACGAGTTCCGCAGGATGCCGGGCTCGACCTCGCGCCGCACGGAATGGCTTTTCGGACGCGTCGCCGCCAAGGAGGCGGTGCGGCGCTACATGAAGGACTACCACCAGGCGCGGTGGAGCGACGCCGACATCCAGATATGGCGCGACGACTCCGGCAAGCCGCACGCCCTCGGCGCTTGGGGCGACTACCTCTCGGAGAGAATCGACATCGCCATCGCCCACACCTCGCAGTTCGTCGTCGCGCTCGCGGCCGCGAACGCACGCGTCGGAGTGGACGTCGAGTCGGTGACGCGCGACCTCTCGGACGAGTTCACGGCCGGCGTATTCGTCGAGGAGGAGCTCGAGCTCGCCGCAAACGCGGCGAACGCCGCGCAGGCGATAATCCGCTTCTGGTGCGCGAAGGAGGCCGTCTCGAAGGCGCTCGGAACAGGCATACGCTGGAGCCCCAAGGAGATGCACGTCACCGACTACCAGCCGGACTCCGGCAAGCTCTCCGTCCGCCTCGAGGGCGGATGGCTCGACGCGTTCAAGAAGTTCCGCGGACGCGACATCGAGGTCGTCTCGCGCGTCATGCGCGACCACGCCCTCGCATTCTGCTTCATCCCCGCGACGATGTTCGACGAAGACGCATAGAGATGTGGCAAGGCCGCCCCCGTCTCCGCGTCAACGACAAGCATCACCGAATCCACCGGGGACAGTCCCCGCCAAAACAGCACGCTCCGCAATTCTCAATCTTTCGCATTTCTCATTCTACGTTCCCCCTAGTTTGCCCGTTTCATCACGCCGCCGTTCGCGCTGGTTCGCTCCAGTCGTATTCGGCGAGACGCGCCACGCACGCTCCGCTTGCGCACGGGAACCGCCTCGGAAGCGACTCCAGCGTCTCCTTCACGAACGACACCCTCCGCGAGAAGATCGAGAGCCTTCGAAGCGACATCCGCTTGATGATCTGCGACATCCTGCGCTTCGCGGAACCCTCCCATTCGTCCTCGTCTCCGAACGAATCCGGAAGCCTTTCGGCGAACACCGCCTCCAGCCGCGCCTTCGCCTCCTCCCAGCTCCCGAACAGCCTCTCGTACCCTTTCCGCGCACGTTCGCTTCCCTCGCACGCCGCAGAGTAGCTGCACCATTTCCAGTCCCGTGGATGCGCGACCATCGCCGCCTTCGGAGCGTTCCACTCGACATAGGCGGCCACGTAGAGCTTCGCAAGCTCCTCCTTCTCCACGAGCGTCGACGAGAAGCGCCCGCACCACAGCTGCCCAGCATGGCCCAGCTCGCGGTTGAAGTACTCCGATATGCGCTGCTTCAGGGTCTTCATGTACTGCGAGACGCTGTACATGCGCCTGCAGTAGGCGTCCTTCTCGGCGTCCGCCTCGTCGCCGCGCCACTTCGAGCGCAGCCTCTCCCAGCGCTCGATGACGCCTCTCGCCCTGGCCATGCTGCCGTAGTAGAGCGCCCTGAGGCGGTTCTCCATCTCGGAGTCGGGCATGGTGAAGCCGGTGCGCGGATGCGGCACCACGGACGCGGGAACGCCGTCCGCCACCGCCTTCACCATCGCCTCCGGCGAGGGACTGTCCCCCGAGGGAGACGGCACGGGATCGGGGCCGCCGACCT
>JAEEOY010000176.1 GCA_016284515.1 Kiritimatiellia bacterium
TCGAAGTCGGTCACGAAGATACCGACCTTCACGTTCTCCTCCGGCGTCACAGTCGGCTTCACGTAGTAAGTCGAGATGTACGGATACTTCAACGCATCCGGGGTCTGATACCCTTCCTCGGCGGACAGCCTTTCCTTCATGGCCGACGGATCCGTCAGGTATCCGGGCAGAACCGGCGCGGCTTCAGCCGCCCTCACGGGGGAATAGCTCGCCTCTGCGTCCTTGTCTACCAAAGACCTGAACTTCTCGTACCCCTTCGACTCTCCGCCCGCGTACTGCACGAAGAACACGCGCGCAACGCCGCTCCCGCGATAGGCGCAGCCCCATGTGGACCACGCGCCGCCATGCGACATCATCTGTCCGTCCTCCGACACCCACGCGCCGAACGAATACTTCTCTCCGACGCATTCCGGCGTCTGCTTCTCAAACCAAAACGCAACCGTCTCCGCCTTCAGGACGCGCCTGCCGTTCAGCCCGACGCCGTCGTTCGCAACCATCGCGAAGAACTTGATCATGTCCATGGGGCTTCCGAACAGTCCTCCGCCCGCCTCGGGACACCGGCCGGGAAGCGTGTACGGATACTGGAACTGCTCGACCGCGACCTCCTTCGCCGGCTTGTCATCCGTCAGCACATATCCCTTGGCCATCCTTCCGCCCTGACCCTCCGTCGGGAAGAACACGGCGTCGTGCATGTCCAGCGGATCGAGAATCCTCTCTTTGAGCAGCTCGTCCCAGGGCCGTCCCGCCACGGCCTCCACGCATGCAACGGCGATGTCGATCCCCCAGTTCGAGTACAGGAACTTCTCACCGGGCGATGCCACGCGTTCGCTCTGCGCGCCAAGGCGCGACAACTCTCGCATCGGACGCTTGTCGATGGGGAGTCCGGGAAAGAACTTGAGGCCCGATGTATGCGACATGCACTGTCTCAGAGTCGGAACATTCTCGCCCTTCCATTCGGGAAGATAGCGGGACACCTTCGCGTTCAGCTCAAGCTTTCCCTCTTCGACATACGAGAGGACTAGTGCGCACGCGATTGCCTTCGTGTTCGACGCGAGCCATCCTACAGTGTCGGCGCTCATCGGTATCTTAGCCTCAGCATCCGCGAAGCCATAGCACTGCACCGTGAGCTTTCCGTCGACGCAGCCAATCGTTACCGCGCCAGGGACCTTCCCAGGCCCTGTGCCAATGAACTCGTCATATGCACCGGCGCAAGCCGTGAATCCCGCTGCGGCTGCAAACAGTAAAAGTGTTTTCTTCATTCCAGACCTCCCCCTTTGTCCCCTTAACGGAAATGAATACGCAGTCCCTTAAGCAAATACTCCGACTCCGCCGCGCCAATGTCGATGTCCGCGACACCCTGCCGCGAGACATGCTTCACGCGCGGCCGTCCGAAGAAGTCCGTCGCCTCAAGAAGACGATCCTCAAAGCCGACGACGCTGCCCTGTCCGATACCCGGCGTGCGTTTGGCGAGAACCAGCGCCTTCCTCGCGTCGAAGACGGGGCGAGCGGCAATGCAGCCTTCGCTCCCCTCCGGCGCCGCGTCGGACGAGAGGCAGTACGAGAACGACGCGCCATTGCCGAAATAGTTGGTCTCTGTGCCGTCTCCGCTAAGGTTGCCGTCGATGATGCAATTGCGGACGACGGCCGAGGCGTTCGCCGCCTGGACGCCGCCGCCCTCGAACCCGCTCCCCATGCGATTGTCGAGCACCGTGCAATTGAGCACCACGACGGACCCCTCGAGATAGAGGCCGGAAGCATTGGCCCCGTTGTACGCCATGCCGACGTTGTTCGTGATCACGCAATTCTCGATGCGTCCAGCCGTCGCATGAATGCCGCCGCTTGTGTTCTGACCGACATTATTGCTGGTTTCGATCATCGTATTGCCGTCGATCAGGCACCGTGTCACCAATGCGCCGCTCCCCGTCATTTTCACGGCTCCATGCACACGCCAATTGCCGTTGTTTGAGCAGTCCGTCACACGGCAGTCCGCCATCGTGCCGCCATTGTCCCCGATCAGGACGCCGACTGGCTCAGACTTCCAGCTTTCGGACATTCGCCCGTTGGAAATAGTCGTGTCCTTCAAAATTGTTCCAGCGCCATTGATGCGGACGACCGGATAGAACGGCTGCTCGGCCCTGATCGTCGTCCTGTCGCGTCCGGCGCCCTTGACCATTACGCCTTTCGGGATCGACACGGTCTCGAAGACCTTGTGCGTTCCTTCGTCCAATACGACCTCCATTCCTTCAATAGCCGCCAGAAGCGCCTCATTCAGATTTGTCGCCGCTGTGCGCAGGTCGCTGTACGGATACGCGCAATATGGATTTGCCGCAGACGTAACATAGATAGTCTTCTCCATGACGACGACCGTCGCCGGAGTTGCTTCGACATATCGTTGCAATTGATAGCTCTCCACCGAAAGATTAACCTCGTAGGTTCCGGCGAAAGTCGGCTCCAACTCAACAACCGCCCCCGTTCCTACCACAGGTACGACTACGCCGTCTTGCGTAACCGTCCACGTGTAGACGATGTCGCTCGCGCCGTCAAAACCGGACACGGACGCCGTCAGCGTCACAATCTCGCCAAGGTACACAGAATCCCCGCTCTTCATGATCGAACATGCGACAAGGCTGGGATCGAACTCGGCGCATCCGATCTCTATGTTGTTCTCCAGAACGCGGTCGAGTCCGTAGAAGTCCTTCTCGCCCGTCAGACTGTAGCCGAGAACATCAGCCGCCTTGAACTCGTCGCCCGTGTTGCGTGCAGGAGAACCTGACTGCAAGTGGAAGTCTCCCGTTCCGGCGGAGACGAAGAGCGGATCGCCCGTCTGCGTGTTCGTGCCATAGGTCTCTGTCGGACACAGGCAGTTGAAGAAGGTCGCGTTCCGGCCTGCTTCGTCGGTGAAGCTGAAATAGAGATCCGCGCCGCTCGGCGCGGCGTTGCCCGCAATGATTGTATTGACGACAACAGGACCGTAGAAGTTGCTGCCGGACCAGGTGTAGTCCGGTTCATCCGCAAGGCCGCCGCCCCGCGTGGTCGCCGTATTGCCGACGATCGTGCAGTTGACGACCTTCACTGGTGCCCAGGGGCCAGGTTTAAGGCTGACGCCGCCGGCGTTCACGCCGGCATTGGCCCAGACCAGGCAGTTCGCCATCGCGCCACCACCACCCATGATGCGGACACCTCCGAGGTTGTTACCGCCCGTCCCTTCGTTGTGGTCGATCATGCATTGCGTCATGACGGCATCCGAGCCCTCCAGCGTCACGCCTGCCGTCCGTCCGCCGGCTGGCGCCTTGCAGGCCGTCACACGCGCCTGCGTGAGCAGACCTGATTTAATCTGGGCTCCGGCGCCGGTATAGTTGTACCACGTGGTCGTCGTTATGTTCGAGATGGTCAGCATCTTGACGCATGCGTCTGCATGGTCGACGACAAGCGCCGTCGAAAGCGGCGTTGAATCATCGCCCGCCAGAATACACGCGTCGCGTCCGGAACCGGTCAGCGTAACGCCATTCGTCACGTAAAGCGTCTGGTCGAACACATACGTGCCGTCCGCAAGCGTGATGACATCGCCCGGCTGCGCGCTGTCGATTGCGGACTGGATGTCGGCGATCGTCGACGTGTCGGGAAGTACGACATCGGCCATCGCGACGGAAGCCGCTGCAGATATCAGCGAAACAAGCATAGATGTCTTCATGATCGGCACTCCTTCCTTGACGGATTTATCTGCTACATATTATACACATGCATCAGCGCAAGATAAACCCCTCCAACTGGAGGGTCAATGTCAGCGGCGCAATCAACGGGCGATAATGATCATACCGCGCTTGCTCGCAGACACCCAGCTCGAACCATCCCAGGTGTACGTGACGCCCTGCACGACGATTACCTGGTTTACCGCCTTGTTCCCGAGTTTGGGTGTGCAGTCCGCAAGCGCCATATCGCTGGGGAATATCACAACGGTATCAACTCTCGTCCAGAACGTCCCGGTGCCAGCGAGCTGATTTGCGGTGAGGGACGAGAGGTCCACCGTGGCGCCGTTGACGTTGCGGCCGCCGGAGGCAAGCGTGAGTTGGCCGTGACCGTCCGTGTCGATCACGGTGCGAGTGCCATACACCCAGCCTCCGACCTGCCACTCAAGCGCATGGCCGGCGAGATCGATCGTAAGCGTCTTTCCTTCCGTAACAGCCAACATCGTCGCATTCTGTCCGAGCGCAATCGTATCGCCGTCCTTTGCCGCGTTGTATACGTCAGCCCAGCTGTCGTAGCCCGTCGCGCCGATGTAGAACATCTTGGATCCCAGCACCTCAAACGTCGCCGCGAGCGTCACGGCTTCGGACGGCATCTCGAACGTCGCTCCCGCGAGAGCCGCGCCGTTCGTCGTCACGGACATGAGCTCGTAGCCCGCCGCAGGGGTCGCCGTCACCGTCACGATCGTGCCCGCCGCAACGTCGTTCGTCACGGACGTCTCGAGCGTACCGTTCTGAGGCGCCGTAATCGTGATGTCATGACCGGGGGCATCGGCCACCCAGCTTGATCCATCCCAGATGTACGTAACGCCTTGCACGACGATTGCCTGGTCTACTGCCTTGTTCCCGAGTCTGGGCGTACAGTCCGCAAGTGCCATGCCACTGGGGAATTTCAAGACGGTCGCCGCACTCGTCCAGAACAACCCAGCGCCATCGAGAGCGAGCTGATCGGCAGTGAGGGCCGAGAGGTCCACCGTGGCGCCGCTAACATTGCGGCTATAGCCTGCAAGAGTAAGTTGTCCGTTCCCCTTGGAATCGACAACGGTTATGATTCCCCAAGTATAGCCGGAGGCCTCCCAGTCCAGCGTACCCCCGGCGAGGTCGATCGTGACCGTCTTGCCGCCGCTAACCGCCATCGTCGCATTCGCGCCGACCGTGATCGTGTCGCCGTTCTGCGCCACGTTGTATGCATCAGACCAGTTGTCATAGCCCGTCTCGCCGATGTAGAACATTTGGCCCTCCGCTTGCGCGCGAAAGCCCAAGGCGAATACACCCGCGAAGGCGGACAGCAGAAGGCGCTTGATGGATTTGCTCATTTTAATCACTCCTTTCAAGGGGATGATAAAGTGGTTTTGGGGCTGTCTATCGTTCGCTTAAATTATACACCCGCGCGACCGCAAAAGAAAACCCCGCCAACTGGAGGGGGTGGAGGGGCGGGGTGGGGTTTTAGCTGCCGATTGGAGACGATGGGCTGCGCTGCCGTCAGTTATGCAAGCGTCTGAGAGAAACCAGCGTCTCGAAGCGCGCCGTACGCGGGAACATGTTGAACCACCTCACGGACTCCACGTCGTAGCTGCGAGCGAGCGTCTTGAGGTCGCGCGTCATCGTCGCTGGATCGCACGATACGTAGAGTATGCGCCTTGCGCCGGACGAGGCGAGCCACTTCGGCACGTTCGGCTCCATCCCGCCGCGCGGTGGATCGACGATCACCGTAGTCTCCGCGCCGGCCCTGAGCCGCCGCACGCTGCGCCCGACCTGGTCCGCGAAGAAACGCGCGTCCGCTGCACCCTGCGCGGACGCGTTGCGCTTCGCGAACTCGACGGCCTGGCGCCCGGACTCGACGCCGACGAGCGCAGGAGCCTTGCAGCAGAGGCCGAAGACTCCGACGCCGCAGTAAAGGTCTACGACGCGCGGCGCATCCGCCGCGCCCTTCGCGTATTCCGCGACGACGGCCTTCACGAGTTCCTCGCCGACCTCTGGGTTGACCTGGTAGAAGCCGCCGGCGGGAACCTCGAAGTCGAGTCCGCACGTCGTCTCCCTGAGGACCATGTCCTTCGGCGCGTCGCCGATCCACCACTTGACGCCGCCCTTCTGCGTCCAGCGGATCGTCACGTTGCCCTTGCGCTCCGTCTCCTTGCGGACCGCCATCGGCCCTGTCGTGAGAAGCATCGTCACCGAGCGGCGAATCTCGCCGAGCTTCGCGTTGATCTCGGGACGCGCCAGCGGATCTTCCGTCACGTCGACGATCTCGTGCGAGGGCTCCGTGCGGTAGCCTATGCGCCACGCATTGCCGTACTTGGCGAAGTGGTACACAACCTTGTTGCGGTAGTTGAATGGCGACTCGTCCTTGGCGGGCTGCGGACCCGAGAACTGCGGCACCGCGATGCGCGCGCGCTCGAGGAACTCGCGCAGCTGGCTCTCCTTGGCCTTCGTCTCGCCGGCGAAGGAAAGCGCAGAGTACACCATTCCCGGAACCGTCTTCGCGGGATCGGGCTCGATGCGGTCGGGCGACGCCTCGACTATCTCCACGAGGCGCGCCTTCACGTAGTGGCGCTTCTCCTCGACGATCTCGGCCTTGACCTGCTCTCCGGCCCAGGCTCCCGGAACGAAGATGACGCGTCCGTCGCCGAGCCTTCCGAGTCCGTCGCCTCCATAGACGTTCTTCGCTATGTATACAGTAGAAGTCATTGCGTTATCCCTCCCTTAGCTTCTTGACGAGCGCGATTTCGTCGCGGTAGCCCTGCAGGTCGCAGGGCGTCTCGAGGTAGAACGGCAGGTCGCGGAGCTTCGGATGGTTCACGATGCGCGCGATGGCGTCTAGCCCCAGCTTGCCCTTGCCGAGCTTCTCGTGGCGGTCCTTGTGCGCGGCGAGGACGTTCATCGTGTCGTTGAGGTGTATCGCCTTCAGGCGTCCGAGCCCGACTACGCGGTCGAACTCCGCGAGCACTCCGTCGAGGTCGTTCACGATGTCGTATCCGCCGTCCCAGACATGGCACGTGTCGAGGCATACGCCGAGGATGTCTCCGCTTCCTAGCGCGGACTCCGTCGCGTCGATGACGGCGCGAATCTCCTCGAAGTTCCTTCCGACCTCGCTGCCCTTTCCGGACATCGTCTCGAGGAGAACGGTGGTCGAATACGGCTTCTTCGAGAGGATGCGCGAGAGCATCCCCGAGATGAGCGCGATCCCCTCCTCCGCGCCCTGCCCGACGTGGCTCCCGGGATGGAAGTTGTACATCGCCCCGGGCGTGAGCTCGAGCCGCTCCAGGTCGTCCGCCATCACGCTCTCCGCGAACTCCCTCACGCGCGGCTCCGCGCCGGCGGCATTGAGGGTGTACGGCGCGTGGGCGAGGATCGGACCTATCGCGTTCTCCTCGGCGTACTTGAGGAACGCCGCGACGTCGTTCTTGTCGATCGGCTTCGCCGCGCCTCCGCGCGGGTTGCGCGTAAAGAACTGGAATACGTTCGCGCCTATCGAGACTGCGGTCTGCGCCATGGCGAGGTATCCGCCCGAGGCGCTCAAGTGGCATCCGATTTTCATCCTGCTCCCTTCCGCATCACTGGTCCGCAGTGACGCGCAGAATCTCCGTTACGCTAGTCACGCCTGCGAAGACCTTCGCCCATCCGTCCTCGCGCAGGGTCTTCATCCCCTGCTCGAGCGATATGTTGCGGATCTGCGTCGCGTTCTCGCGGCGGACGATCGACTCCTGAATCTCGTCGCTCACCTCCAGCACCTCGAAGAGAGCGCGGCGGCCCTTGTAGCCGGTGCGCGCGCAGGTGTCGCACCCGGCGGGCTCGAACACCGTCTCCTTCTCGGGAGGGTACGAAAGGGTGTAGAACTTGCGGTCAAGCGGAACCTCCCTCTTGCAGTCCGGGCACAGGCGGCGGCAAAGGCGCTGCCCCATCACGCCAGCCACCGCGGACGCGATGAGGAACGGCTCGACGCCCATGTCGATGAGGCGCGGGAACGCGCCGGCGGCGTCGTTCGTGTGCAGCGTAGAGAACACCATGTGTCCGGTCAGCGACGCGTTGATGGCGATCTCGGCCGTCTCGCGGTCGCGGATTTCGCCGACCATGATGATGTCCGGGTCCTGACGCAGGAACGCCCTGAGCGCCCGGGCGAACGTCATGCCGATCTCGCTCTGCATCTGCACCTGGTTGATGCCGGCCATGTGGTATTCGATCGGGTCCTCGGCAGTCATGATGCGGACGTCGATCTTGTTCACCTCGGAGAGGAACGAGTAGAGTGACGTCGACTTGCCGGAACCCGTAGGGCCGGTCACGAGGAAGATTCCGTTCGGACGGTGGATGATCTTCTTCACGACGGAATAGTCTCGCGGATTGAACCCGAGGTCGTCCATCTTCACGAAGCTACCGCTCTTGGCGAGGAGTCGCAGCGAGATGGACTCGCCGTACGCGGCGGGCATCGTCGACACGCGGATGTCGATGTCCTGCCCCGCGATGCGGATTCCGATTCGTCCGTCCATCGGCAGGCGCTTCTCGGCGATGTCGAGGTTCGCCATGACCTTGATACGCGAGATGATGGCGCTCTTTAGGCGGTTCAGCTGCGGAGGGACGTCGACCTTGTGCAGCATGCCGTCGATGCGGTAGCGGATCCGGAGCTCCGTCTCCTGCGGCTCGATGTGGATATCTGTCGCGCCCTGGCGGTCCGCCTCGGCAATGATCTGGTTCACGAACTTGACGATCGACGCCTCCTCGCCCATCTCGTTGACGTCGATCTTCGTCATCGCGCCGATGTCTTCGTCGACGGAGTAGCGTCCGTCCTCGATCATCTTCTCGATCGCGTCCGCGCCGACGCCGTAGTACTTCTTGACGGCCTTCTCGACGTCCTCCTTCGGGGCAAGCGCCGTCTTGACGGGGCAGTTCACAACGAGCCTCAGGCCGTCCGCCGCAGCCGTGTCGAACGGATCGGACGTCACGACGGTGAGCGACGAGTCGTCCGCCCTGAAGGGCAGCACGTTGTACTGGTAGACGGCGGACGCCGGAAGTCTCGTGAGCGCGTCGGGGTTCGGCTGCTGGCGGTCGAGATCGACGGTCTCAAGTCCAAGGACTTTTCCGACGGCATTGAGGAACTCGATCTCCTTCGAGCCGCCAAACTTGACTGCCGCCTCGGCGAGGCTCATGCCGGGATTCGCCGCGCGGTTTTCGGAAATGCGCCGAAGCTGCTCGTCGGAGTAGATTCCGGCGGACTTCAGTATCATGTTGGCCAAAGACTGCTCGTTCATATGGCGTATATTTTACCAAAAATAACCGCGGCGTGAAATCGCCCGCCGCGGTCAGCGCTCGGTGAACTCCACCGAGAAGACGGTCTTGTCCGTCAGTTCCGCGCGGAGGGTCCAGTTCGTGAGGACGCCTTCGAGGTCGACGCGGCTCAGAAGGCGCCTAAGCTCCGAAACCTTCGGCTTCGCGCGGACGTAGAACTTCCCGTCCTCCTCGGCGTGCATCGCGTCAAACGCCTTGAAGAACGCCGAAAAGTCGCCAGAGATCGCCCCGTCGAAGCGAGAGAACCCGGGAAGGTCGCTGAGAGCGCGCTCCTCCGTCTCGTCCTCGTTCGAGTACACGTAGTTCGTCGGCGTCGCGGTGAAGCACGTCTCGAACGGCTCCAGAGTCTTCCACGTGAAGTCGACGCCGGGACGGATGCGGTATTCGCCCTTCGTCACGTACTTGCGCCCATCCGCCGTGGTCTTCGTCTGCACGAACGCTCCGGACGTCTCGTTCGTGGAGGCGAGGCGCGAGCGGAACGGCTCCGGCACTTCCGTGACGAATGCGGCGGCGGCGATCAGAACACAAGCGTTCCTGACGAGCATAGCGTCTCCCCTTCCCTGAATTCGTACGCGATTTCGCCCTCGCCCTTCCGCGACAGGACAAGCGCGTAGTCGTGTCCGGGCTCCATGATGTGCAGAAACTTCAGCTTCTTCGCCTCGCGGAGCGCCCCGCCTATCGCGTACGCCTTCTTCGCGCTCTCCACGGCAAACCCGAGCTGCGCGACGCCAGGCATGATCGGGCAGCCGGGGAAGTGCCCCTTGAAAAAATGCTCGTCCCCCGTAAGATGCATCGGAATCTCCGTACGCTCGAGCGCCTTCGCGATCTCTGCCGCGACGACCTTCCCCTGCGCGTTGCGCGGCAGATGCGCCGCGTAGCGGAAGCGCTTGGGGACAGTCCCCTTCGGGAACACCGGCAGCATGAGCTTCCTGAGCTCGAGCGGACCCAGCCTCTTCCCACCGACGAGAAGGCATCCGAGCATGTCGCCGTGGCGTCCCTCGATCTTCGCGATGGCGCAGTCGTCGAATCCGAGAGCGCGCACCTTCTCCTCCATCTCCGCGAGGTTCACGCGCTCTTCGTTTATCTTCACCAGCCGGTCGAGGCGCCCGAGCAGCCTGAAGGAGCGCCCGTCCGGCGCAAGCTCCACGCCGTCACCCATGAGGTAGGGGCTGCGGAACGAAAACGGCGAGCGTACCTCGAGCCGTCCGTCGCGCAGCGAAGCGCGAACCACCGCGAAGACATGGAAGGTCTCGTCGGGGAAGCGCCTATCGGCGACCCCTCCGGTCTCGGTGGAGCCGAAAATCTGGCGCGGCGCCAAGCCGAATACCCGCTCCGCCGCATCCGAGACCGCCTTAGTCAGGAGCGCTCCGCTCGTGACGACCTCTACAACGTTCCCGGGGATCTCGTACTGCCCGGCGTACGCAGTGAAGCGGTCGAGGAACGACGGCGTCGTCACAAGGACGACCCTCTTCGCCGCGCGCATCTTGGCGACGAGCTCCTCGGGCGTGCGGATCACGTCGGGATCCGCCTTCGCGCCAAGCGCCTTCGGCAGCATGTCCATCCACAGCTTTCCATACATGTGGTCCCATTGTACGGTGCCGAGGAACACGGGCATCTCGCCCTCCGGGTCCTTCGCGAAGCGGGCGGAGTAGAAATCGCGGTGCATGGCGACTTCCTTCGCAAGGGATTCGAACGTCTTCACCACGGTCTTGGAATTCCCAGTCGAGCCCGAGGTGTGGAAGACGACGCTAAAGCGCCTTGCGCGCACGGACTTCTCCACGGCGAACGTGAGCGCGATTACGGCGGCCGTGAGCGCCGCGCACACGCAGAACGAAAGGACAGTGTGGTGCGTGGGGTCGACGTCCCCTGGCGACAGCGCGAAGACGAGCGCGAAGTTGACGACCGTGAGCGCGGTGAGGATCAAGAACCAGACCCACGTAAGGCGGCGGCAGTAGGCTTTTGCGCCGTCGGGCAGTATGCCGCCCGAAACGCGCTCCGCGAAACGCAAGCACAAGGGCTTCCGCCCCTTCAGGAGCGAAAGCCCGAACGCGACTGCGAAGATTGCGGAGAGCATCAGCCGTTGACGAGCTTCGACACGGCCGCGACTACGTCGCCGAACGTGCGTATCTTCTTGAACTCGGCCGGCTCGACCTTCTTGCCGGTCTCCTGCTGGAGGCGGACCACTAGATCGACCGCGTCGATGGAATCGAGGTCGAGATCCGTAAAGAGATTCGTCTCGGGCTTGATTGCCTCCGGATCGACGTCGAAGTCCGCCGCGAGGATGTCCTTGATTGTCTTTGCGATTTCTGCCTCTGTCATTGCTTCTGCTCCGCTATGTGCCCGGCCAGCGTCCTGACCGAGCGGAATATGCGCTTGTTCTCCGCCGGATCCTTCGAGAAGGAGATGCCGAACTCGCGCTTGATCGCCATCCCGAGTTCGAGTGCGTCGATCGAGTCAAGTCCGAGTCCCTCGCCGAAGAGCGGCGCCTCGGTGTCGATGTCAGAAGGCGACACGTCCTCGAGATCCAGGCTCGAGACGATGATCTCCTTCACTTTCTGTTCTGTTTCCTCAAGGTTCATGTTGCAAATTGAAAGGTTGAAAAGTTGAGAGTTGGAAAGTGAAAACCGACCGGCTACTCCATGACGAACCTCGTCTCCCCTGCCACCATCTGCCTGCCTCTGCAGAACGACCCGCCGTCCATCTGCGACGAGCCCTCCGGCTTCACCTCGACAAGCTGCAGCGCCGTGTCGTGGCAGCGCACCACGGGGCCGGTCTTCTCGATCTTCAGGATCGTTCCCGGCGCGGCGTCCTTCCACGCCGGGTCAAGCTTCGCGACCTTCGCGCGAAGGATGACGAGGCGACCCGTCGTGCCGCGCTTGCGGAACTTCTCCGGCATGAAGGTGTAGCAGCAGGGCCAGGGGTTGTAGGCGCGGATGCGGCGCTCGATCTCCAGCACGGGGCGGTCCCAGTCGATGAGTCCGTCCGTCTTCTTGAGCTTCTTCACATACGTCGCGGACGCTTCGTCCTGCTTGACCTCCGGGGGGAGCGCGTTCGCGTTGAGAAGCCTCAGGGCCTTCGCGAGAGTTACGCCGCCGGCGATCGCGAGGTCCTGCATGAGCGCGCCGCCAGTGGTGTCGGGGTATATCGGCTCGAAGCTCTGCAGCATTATGGGTCCGTCGTCAAGTCCGACATCCATGTGCATCACGGTGACGCCCGTCTTCCTGTCGCCCGCCTCAAGCGCGGCGATGACGGGTGCCGCGCCGCGGTACTTGGGGAGAAGCGAGAAGTGGCAGTTCACGCAGCCGAAGAGCGGCAGGTCGAGAAGCGGCTTTTTTAGAATCTGGCCAAAGGCGACGACCGCGATGACGTCCGGCTTCCACGCGCGAATGCGCTCCATCGGCTCGGGGTCGTTCACCCTCTCGGGCTTGATGATCTCGGTGAGCCCGCGCTCCTCGGCGAACTTCGCGAGCGCACACGGGGACATGACCTTGCCGCGCCCGACGGGACGGTCCGGCTGGGTCACGATTCCGACGACGTCAAGCACATCCTCGCGCAGAATGGCGCGAAGACACTCGGCCGAAGCCGGGGAAGATCCCATGAAAACGACTCGCATAGCCGCATATTATACCAAAAAACGGCGCGGCATGGGGAATACGCGCAATCGGCCAAGTCCGCCCCTCCTTGCGTGGCCCCCTCGCCTCACGCCCTCCGCTTGAATTCATGGCTTTGCTCACTTGTGAATCAGTCATCAACGACAGTCCTTCGCTGGCGATGTAATTCCAGCGCGAGCTCTGACTGGGGGAAGCGGCGTCTCGCCGCTTCGTATCTGACTGGGGGAAGCATATCCCCCAAGGCCGAAGGCCGAAGTCGCCGTAGGCGAGCTCAATGCGGGGTGCGT
>JAEEOY010000177.1 GCA_016284515.1 Kiritimatiellia bacterium
TCCGGCGAGTCGTCGCTTCCTGTGAAGGCGTCCGACGGCAAGTTCGTCGGCATGCTGTCACCGGCGAAGCTGCTGTCGATGTTCATAGAGCGCGCGGACCTCTCGATCCCCGTCGGGAAGGCCCCGCTCCACCACTGCAGCCAGGTGCTGGCCGCGGGAGACCGGGCGCACGACGTGAGGTCTGCGGCGATCCGCAACTCCCACAACCACTTCCCCGTCGTGGACGATCGAGGGATGCTGGTCGGGACGGTCCTGAAGCGCGCGTTCGCGGAGCCGCCTCCGGTGAGGATGATCCTTGTTGACCACAACGAGACGGAGCAGGGCATTCCCGGGCTCGAGGAGCTTCCGGTAGTCGAGGTTGTGGACCATCACCGCATCGCGTTCGCGGCGACGAAGGATCCGATCAAGTACACGTCGGACGTCGTCGGCTCGACGTGCACGCTCGTCGCGCGGATGTTCCGCGGAGCGGGCGAGAGGCCGACGAAGGAGGTGGCGGGGGTGCTGATCGCGGGCATCGTCTCGGACACGCTCCTCTTCCAGTCTCCGACGACTACGGACGAGGACAGGGCGATGTGCGCGTGGCTCGAGAAGTTGTGCGGCGAGAGCGCCGCGTCGGTCATGGAGGGGCTTATGTCCGTGGCCTCCCCGCTCACCTCGATGTCCGCCGAGCAGGCGGTCGCGAGCGACGCCAAGCTGTACTGCGAAGGGGGGCGGAAGTTCGTGCTGGCGCAGATCGAGGAGTCGCACCTCGCCGTGTTCCACAGGCACATGCAGGAGCTTGCGGCGGCGCTCGACAAGTCGCGCAAGGAGGGGGCTCTCGACTTCGCGGCGCTCATGGTGACGGACCCGGTGCGCGGCAATTCGGAGCTGCTCTTCAGCGGCGACGAGGCCGTAAGAAGGGCACTTCCGTACCGCAGGGCGGAATCGGGCGTGCTGCTCATGCCGGGCGTGCTGTCGCGCAAGAAGCAGCTCCTGCCGGAGGTTCTGGCCGCCCTGGCGTGACGTGCGCCGCTAGATTTTGCCCAACGTTTTCCCTTGCCATTCCGACAGAAAATGTAGTATACTTCCAACATGATGTGCAGTAAGGCATTTGTATTTCTGGGATGCGCGGCGGCAGCTGTGTCGCCGTTGGCATCGTGTACCGTCGTCGCTCAGGACGCGGCGCCCGCAGCCGCGGAGGCGCCGGTCGAGGAGATCGACCCCGCGCTTGCGTTCGAGATCCGCTATGTCGAGAGCCTCATCGAGTACGGCTATCCCGACTTCGCCGAGGATGTGATCGCGGCGACGAAGAAGAAGTGGCCCGAGTCCGAGACCAAGTTCTTCGCCATCGAGATCCGCGGGCTTCTCTCGCTCGGCAAGTTCGACGAGGCGGAGAAGAAGATCGCGGCGCTTCCCGACCGCAAGAGCGCGAAGTACTGGGCTGCGAGGCTCGAGGTCGCGAACAACCTGTTCTTCCGCGGCAAGAAGGCGGAGTGCTCCAAGATATACGACGAGTTCTTCAAGGCGTTTCCCCAGCCCACGAAGGAGATCCGCGAGTTCTACATGCAGGCGTGCTACGCCTGGGGGCAGATCCTCGTCGGCGACAAGCGCTTCGGCGAGGCCGTCAAGGTGTACGAGGGGCTTCTCAAGCTCATCAACAAGAAGAAGGGCGAGGACGAGGCGAACGCGTGGTGCAACGTGGCGAGCGAGACGGCCGAGATGTACCTGAAGCTCGCGACGGACGAGAAGGACCCGAAGAAGCGCGGCCAGTACCTCGACCCCGCGAAGAAGATCGTCGACGAGCTGCTGTGGGAGATGGACCGTCCGGTGTACTTCGGCCGCGCCATCGCCATGAAGGCGAACATCGAGCTCCTCAAGGGCGACGTCGCGAAGGCGCAGCAGACCATCAACGAGTACATGGGCCAGCTCGAGGACCTGCACAAGCAGATCGTCGAGTTCGATCCCGAGGGCAAGGAAGGCCTCAGGAAGTTCTCACCGATGCCGCTCTGCCGCTTCATGCTCGCGAAGATGCTCTGGGACGAGGCGCAGGCCGAGTACAAGAAGACGAAGCGCGACGACGAGCGCGTCAAGTCGCTTCTCTTCGGCGACAAGGCGGGCGGCAAGCGCAACAACCTCGGCGCGTTCAACCATGCGCTCAACGTGTTCATCCTCTACCCCGAGTCCACCTGGGCGGCGGACGCGGGCGAGATGCACGAGCAGATCAGGGAGTTCGCCGAGAAGAACTACGGTGCAAAGATCAAGACGACGATCAAGCCCGAGCAGCTTGAGCAGGTCCGCAAGATGCAGTTCGCATCGCCCGGCGAGAAGATGGCCGAGGACCGCGTGGAGGAGGCGATCAAGGAGTACCTCGAGGTCCTTGGGCACTATCCTGAGGTCAAGGAGTCTGTCTACGCGATCGAGGAGGTCGTCCGCGGCTATCTCGACCTCATCCAGGCCAACAAGGAGGCCCCGCAGGCGGCCGACTGGCGCATTGACGCCGACGCCGTCGAGGGGTACCTGGCGGAGCGCTTCTCCGGCCACCGCAACCGCGAGATCATGACGATGGCGGGCGATGCGGTCCTCAGGATCGCTGCGAGCGAGAAGCAGCGCGGGCAGCTCGCGCGCGCCGACAAGCTGTACCGCGCGTTCCTCATCAACTACAGGAAGCACGCGCAGGCGGCTCCGACGGCGTCGCACATGCTCGGCGAGGCGGTCAAGGGCGAGCACTGGGGCGACGCGCTCAAGCTGTGCGAGCTCATCCAGAAGTACTACACGAACTCCATCTATTACGCCGCGTCCTTCTCGCAGGCGTCCTACTGCCATTCGAAGCTCGACGAACGCGCCGAGGCGATTGCCACGATGAAGAAGTACGTCGAGCTGGAGAAGGACGGCATCCAGAAGGAGCAGGCGCGCATGGCGCTTGCGCAGATGTACCAGAAGGAGGGCTTCGACATCCTCGCCGGCGCGGAGACGAACGAGACCGAGGAGGCCGTCGCGGCCGCTCTCAAGACCGGTTCCGCGCAGATCGTCCGCGGAATCCAGCAGTTCCGCGAGTTTGCCAAGACCGCCGACAAGGCGCTGGCCGATCCGTCGCTCACGAAGGCGGACAAGGCGAAGTACTCCGACCTCAGGGAGAAGGCGCTCTTCATCGTCGGCGACTGCTGGGGCCGCATGGTCAAGCCCGAGGAGCGCAAGGAGGAGTTCCGCAAGAAGGCGGCCGAGAGCTACGAGGCCTACCTCGCCGCATACCCGGAGGGCATGTACTCCACGAACGCGTACGTCAGGCTCGGCACGATCTACACGGCGCTCGGCGACCTCGAGAAGTCCAAGGACGCGCTTGACCGCCTCTCCAGGAAGTTCCCCGACTCGCGCGAGGCGAAGAACGCGAAGCCGCAGCTCGCGAAGTCCCTCATCGAGATGGGCCTCCGGAAGGAGGGCACCGACATCTATGCGGAGATGCTCCGCACGGACGGCGCGTACACGGCGTCCCAGTTCGTGAACGCCGGCGAGGCGCTCATCGAGGCGAAGAGCTGGGATCTCGCGAACCAGGCCTTCGAGAAGGCGAAGCACAAGGCCGGCACGAACTCGCAGTACGTGGTGGCGCGCGCGCACATTGGGCAGGCCATGGCTCTCTTCAAGCGCAAGGCCTACGCCGAGGCGTGCGACTCGCTCGACCAGTTCCTCGAAGATCCCAAGATGTCCAGGATGTCCATCGCCGTCGACGCGCACCGCCTTATGATCGACGTCGCGTCCGAGCAGGGCAAGACCGAGAAGGACGCGGGTCTCCGCGCCAAGCACTTCGGCAAGGCGATCACCTCCGTCAAGAAGCTGCGCAACTACTGGAAGGAAAAGCCGCAGTGGGAGCAGGACACGATCAACCTCATGTCCGCCGAGATCAAGCTGCGCAAGATGGCGGCCGAGGAGGCGATGGGACTGAAGGACGAGGCGATCGAGACGGGCAAGGACGCCGCGTCCGGACTTCTCAGCTTCCTGCAGACCCGCCGTCCGAACGAGGAGCATCCGTTCGACAAGATGGTGCCGGGCGAGGTCGCGAACCTGGAGCGCTGCTTCGCGATGATGATTCCGATCTACTCCAAGCTCGGCGCGGAGTTCGCGGAGGACGTCATGAAGTACGGGCAGGAGTACATGGAGCTCTTCCCGAACGGAAAGGCCCGTACGGACATCCAGAACTGCATGAACCAGGCGAAGACCGAGGGCGCGAAGGAGACCGTGGCGGAAGCGCCGGCGGCCGAGTCGGCGCCAGCGGACGAGGAGCCCGCCGAGGATGACGCGCCCGCCGAGGCGGAGTCAGCGCCGGCCCCCGCGGAGGCAGAGGCCCCCGCCGAGAAGGCCGAGGCTCCCGCCGAAGCGCCTGCAGCAGAAGCGCCGGCGGCGGAGGCCGCCCCCGCCGAAGAGGCGTCCGCAGAGTAACACATACGAATTTAAAGACTTTAAGGAGAAGCAACACATGAAGAGACTGATGATTCTGATCCTCGCCGCAGGCGCAACAGCTCCGCTTTGGGCGATTCAGGGCACGATACGCACGGCGACCGACTCCAAGAAGGGAGACATCAAGTGGCAGGGCCGCTCGAAGTCGTACGCGGTGTCGTTCAAGAGGGGCAACACGATGGTGAGCGCGGAGTATCCGCTTGCCGACGTGGAGTCGCTCGAGATCGACAAGCCGGCCGGATACGACAAGGCCGTCGAGAACGTGCAGCGCGGCAATGGCGCGGCGTCGATTGCCGTCCTTACGAAGATCGTGCAGGAATACAAGATGCTTCAGTGGGACAAGCCCGCCGGGCGCTACCTCGTGGAGGCGTACCTAGCGGCCAACAACGCGCAGAAGGCCTACGAGACCGCCGAGGGCATCATCAAGGAAGACAAGTCCGCCGAATGGAAGGGCGACCTCGCCCCGGCGTACTGGCAGGCGCTCCTCAAGCTCGGCAAGAACCAGAAGCTGGAGGGACTCGTCAAGAAGGCCGCGATCAGCGGCGACCGCGCGGCAAGCGCGAGCGCGCTAGTGATGCGCGGCGACATCATCCTCGCGACGGAGGGCGACTCGCCCGAGGCGCTGAAGAAGGCTCTTACGGACGCGTATCTCCGTGTCATGCTCATGTACGCCGACGAGCCGTGCCGCGAGGCGCGCCTCCAGGCGATGCAGAAGGCGGCCGGATGCTTCGACAAGCTCGGACAGGCCTCGCGCGCGGAGCAGATCCGCTCGCAGGCCCGCAAGATCTGATTTAGGCGTAAACACAAGTCTTAAAACCAACCAAACCAATCTAAAACCCAAACACCAAGGAAAAAACAAATGAGCAAGGCAAGAAAGTCGTTGATGGCGCTTATGATTCTCATCGGAACCTGCGTGGCCCCGATGGCGGCACTCCAGTCGATGGGACAGGGGCTGACCGATGAAAACGGCAACGCGGTCGACGCGAACACGACCGCGGCAAGCACCAAGAAGAGCGGCGGCGGATTCGTCGACATCGTGTTTGGCTCCGGCATCGTCGGCATGCTCCTCTGGTTCGCCCTCTTCGGCGACGGCGCGCTCGCGATCTACTTCTCCGTCGACTGCTTCATTCTCATCAAGCCCGAGAAGCTCATGCCGAACCGCCTCATCGACCAGGTCCAGAAGGCCATGAGCGAAGGCGACATCGTGGCCGCCATGGAGGCGTGCCAGAACACGCCGTCCGTCATGTCGAACATCCTCACCGCAGCGTTCCAGCACGTCGAGGAGGGCTTCGATGTGATCCAGGAGGCGGTCAACGCGGCCTCGGACCTCGAGCAGGAGAAGCTGATGCAGCGCCTGACGTGGATTTCGGTGTGCTCCAACCTCGGACCGTCCCTCGGACTTCTCGGTACGGTGCAAGGCATGATCCTGACCTTCCAGGCCCTCGCGCAGGGCGGCGCAGGCGACGCGGCCGCGCTCGCAAGCTCGATCGGCCAGGCGCTCTGGACGACGGCAGGCGGCCTTATCGTGTCCATCCCGTCCATCACCGTGTTCTACTCGCTGCGCAATAACGCCAACAGGCTCATTCTCCGCATGACCGCCGTCACGATGGAGTTCCTGAACGGACTCCGCAACGTCGAGGTCGCGCCGGAAGACGGCGCCGGCGAGATGGCCTGATCCACAGGGGGTCGGCAACATGGGCAGAAAGCCACAGGAAAATCCACAGCTCGACATGACGCCGATGATCGACGTCGTGTTCGAACTCATCATCTTCTTCGTCGTCACCCTCGTGGAGGCGCAGAAGAAGGACGAGACGATCGAGCTGGAGGACGGACAGCACGGCATCGTGCTGGTGCCGGAGGAGCTGCCTCCGTCGCACATGCAGATCGACATCGGCCTCAGGAACGGCAAGCCGCGCATCTCGATGGGTGACCGCGACATAACCCCGGCCGAGATCTCGAGGCGCGTCACGGAGCGCGTAAGGAAGTACAAGGACTTCCCCGTGCTTGTGCGCGCGGACTTCGCCGTGCCGCACAGCGCGGTGAAGCAGGTCATGGATGCGTGCACCTCCGCCGGAATCTGGAAGATCTCCTTCCAGGCCATCGGCGAGGACAAGACGCATTCTCGCAAGCGCCTGAAGAGGCTGAAGCACTAAGGGAGGGAATCCATGGCCAGGAAACCACAGGAAAACCCGCAGCTCGACATGACGCCGATGATCGACGTCGTCTTCGAGCTTATCATCTTCTTCGTCGTCACGATCAAGCAGGAGGACCTGTTCACAAAGCTGAACTGCAACCGTCCCGCGCCGCCTCCGCCGACCCAGACGGTCCCGAAGGACGAACCCGACGTCACGATTGAAATCGGGCGCCGCTACGACGGCAGCCCGCAGGGCGTCATCCTCTACAACAAGCGCGAGGTCAAGCGCGCGGAGCTGGACGCCGCGCTCAGGGACATCGCGAGGACGAACACGAAGACGCCTGTAATCGTGAAGTGCACCGGCAACAGCCCCCACAAGGCGCTTGTCGACGTGCTCGACATCTGCTACAGGAACAAACTGTTCAGCGTGAGCGTGTTCTCGCTCGACAACTGAGTGGCATGGGCGCCAAGAGAGTCCTTTTCTGGGGCCGGTTCGACCACGGATACTCCAAGAACCGCGTAAACGCCGCGGCCTTCCGGGAGCTCGGCTGGGAAGTGGACTACTTCGACGTGAAGTGGTGCTGCCGCTTCGGCGACGTCGAGGCGTGGCTCCGCGGACTCTCTAGGCGCCCTCTGCCAGATCTCGTTTTCGTGCCCGTCTGCCGACAGCGCGACATCGCCGCCGCCTGCCGCTGGGCGCACCGGCGCGGAATCAAGGTGCTCTTCGACCCGATGATCTCCGCCTGGGACAAGAAGGTCCTTGAGCAGAAGAAGTGGAAGGCCGAGGAGCCGCGCGCAAAGCGCCTCCTCGCGTGGGAGAAGAAGCTCATGTCGATGCCCGACTTCATCACATGGGACACTTCCTGCCACGTCGATTTCGCCGCCGAGTACCTAGACGTCCCGCGCGAGAAGATGGCTCCGCTCTTCACTGGAACGGACGAATCGGTCTTCAAACCCGTGGAGACGAGTCGCGAACCGCAGGCCGCCAACGGCGAACCGCCGCTTTTCAAGGTTCTCTACCACGGCGCATACCTTCCGCTGCACGGCACGGAGGTGATCGTCGAGGCGGCAAGAATGACACAGGACCTACCGATACAGTGGGATTTCCTCGGCTGGGGCGCGTACAAGGCGGAGACGGAGGCGAAGGCCGCCGGACTCAAAAACGTCCGCTTCCTCGACAAGGTCCCGTACGTCAAGGTCCCGGAGGTAATCTGCGCACACGACATCGTGCTCGGAGTGTTCGGGACGACGGCCAAGGCCGCGCGCGTCATCGGAAACAAGGTCTACGAGTGCATGGCCTGCGCGCGTCCGACGATCAACGAGTTCTGCACGGGCTATCCGCCGTCCGCCAGGGACTGTCCCTCAATTAAGTTCATCCCGCCGGGCGATCCTGCGGCCCTTGTGAAGGCGGTAGAGGAATACCGTGCGGACTGGTCCAACCGCGATATGTACTTCCGCGAGGCGCGAAAGTTCTTCGAGCGCGAGCTTTCCATGGACGTCGTCAAGGCGCAGCTGAAGGAAATCCTCAAAAAGATCCTCGGTTAAATGCATAAAATCAACAGTCCAGCGGCAAAAACATGGATATTTGACTATGCTTAAAAAATTTAACATTTTTTTCGGGAAAAAACCGGAGACATGCTCCTTTACCATGAGGTGAGGAGTATCGCCACAACAAGAAAGAAAGGTCACTATGAACGAAGTAATGGATGAAGTCGTCGAGGAGGGAATTGACCTCGAGGAGATCGCCAAGAAGTACGAGGAGAGGGGATTCTTCCGTCGTCTGGGCGATATGTTCAGCGGGCTCGGCCAGCCGCGCGACACGCGTGAGTACAAGCTTGCGCGCATCGAGCTGCAGCGCCTTGCGGCTCCGCTCGTGGCTATTGTCGTTCCGCTGCTTTTCGGCGTGGTCCTCGCAGTTGTGACGATGATCTCCGGGCAGAAGAAGGACTCCATTACCGTCGACATCGCGCCGATCGAGGACGAAGCCGAGGAGCTTAAGGAGGAAGAGGAAATCCCTCCGGACGACATCGAGCCTCCGCCGATGGAGGAGGTCGAGATTACCGTCGACACCCCGAATCCGGGTCCGATTTCGCAGGTCACCCCCGTCGCGGCGCCTCCGTCCGCGCAGGTCTCCGTGAAGCCCGCCCCGCTTGATTCGGTCGCCATCGTCAAGTCGCCTGTCACGATGAAGTCGATGACTGGTTCGCGCACCCCTGGCTCGATCGGCGCGGCGACGCGCGGCGGCGCGGGTTACGGCGATGCCAACACCGAGGCGGCCGTCATGAAGGTCCTGTGGTGGCTCAAGGCGCACCAGAACACGGACGGCAGCTGGGGCAAGGACAATGCCGTGGCGAATACCGCGCTCGGCGTCCTCACCTATCTCGCCCACGGCGAGTTCCCGGGAAGCCCCTCTCCGTACAAGCGCGACTTCGGTCCGGTGGTGCAGTCGGCGATCGACTATCTCCTCACCCACCTCAGCCCGGAGAAGGAGCAGACGCCTCACTTCAATCCTACCGACGGAAACGAGTATAGCTTCCTCATCGCGACGTACGCGCTCTGCGAGGCGTACGGCATGACGAAGAATCCGAACTGCAAGGAAGCGGCCGAGAGGTGCCTCAAGCGCATCGTCGACAACCAGGCGTCGACCGGCGGATGGGACTACAAGCTGAACAAGAACTCCACGCGCGACGACCTTTCGTACGCAGGCTGGGCGATCCAGGCCCTCAAGGCCGGCAAGATGGCGGGGCTGCATCCGGAAGGACTCCAGACCGCGATCAACAAGGCGATCAACTGCCTCAAGAAGCGCAGCTACTCCAAGTCCGCCGGCTTCACGTACACCCCGACGAACGGGAACAACGGCGGCGCCACGGGCCTTGCTGGCGTCGGCACGCTCGCGATGCAGCTTCTCGGCCGCGGCTCCGAGCCCGAGGCGTTGAACGCGCTCGACGTGATGCGCGATTGGAAGCCCGAGTTCGATCCGACGAAGATGTCTGCGGTCAATCCCGGCGGAAGCCCGCAGTACTACTGCTACTACGCTACGCAGTGCAAGTACCAGGCCGGAATGAAGGCCGGCGCGGCGAAGAACGACGAAGTGACCTGGCAGCAGTGGAACCTCGCGATGAAGAAGCTCTATCCGTCTTCGATCATCGATCTTCCTGAAAAGGTGAAGGATTTCACGGGCAAGGAGCACAAGCAGGGCTACTTCGAGAACAGGGACGTCCACTCGTCGCGTCCGTACATGGACACCTGCCTTGCGGCGCTCCAGCTGATGGTCTACTACCGCTACCTCCCGACGACGTCGGTCAAGGCAGGCGCGGACGAGAACGGAGACGATCCTGACGGCGCGAAGGCGATGGACAAGTCCAAGGACGTCGACGTGACCGTCGAGATCTGATCAGTCCTCCAATATGCTATAATAGGGAGTGATGGGAGATGAATTCGCATGGAACGACCGGTATGCCGGAGACGGCGCCTGGACCGAATGGTTTGAGATCTGTTCGGTCGCGGGCTGTCGTCCCGAATATGCCGGTCGCCTTGCGGAGCAGGTTTCGTCCGCCATGTACTCCCAGCTCGCCCGCGCAGGGATCTCCCGCGCGGACACGCACGGAGAGGACCCGGTCGCATTCTTCGATTCGTACTTCAAACTCAGGGGCTCTCGCGATGCGAAGAAGCCCCTTAAATCTTATTTCCTCCACCGCATCAGGGACGAAGGGATCAACATGGTCGACTTCGTCTGCGGCACGCTCTTCGGTTCTGGTTCCGGACGCATCCGCGACATCGTCCTCGACTGGATCGCGGTTCTCAAGGGATGGAAGCCCCGCACTGTCGCGGACGGCGAAGGGCGCCGCCGCGTCGTCTGGGAGAACGCAGGCGACGAGAACCTCGCGTCCGTCGAGCTTGCCGGCGAGTCGGACGCCCTTGAGCTTCTCGACGAGGAGCCGCTTCGCGCCGCAGCCGGTCGCGTCATCGACGCCGTCGCGCGCCGTGCGCGCGTCGCATCCGATGCCGCGTCGCTTCTCCTCTACGCGACTTCGCACGACATTTCGCTCACCGAACCCTGCATCCTCTCCGCTCTCGGCGCGGGGAAGTCTAAGGTATATTCCTGGAGGGACAAGGTGATGAAGGCGCTGGAGAGAGAGCTCAGGTCCACCGAGGGAGGCGATACGCCCCTCTTCGCGCGGCTCCTTGTCGCGTCCGCCGCGGCGCATCTGCCGCGGAGACTCAGAGCGGAACTGGGGGTGGACGAATGAACGAGGCTTTCCTTTCCCAGTGGCAGCTCTACCGGCGCGGCGCGGTTCGCCCTCCGCTCGTAGGACTCGAGCCGAAGACCGACTCCGCTTTCGACGAAGACGTGAAGGCCGGCGAGGTGCGCGTGTTTGCGGACACGAACCGTCCGCTCGTCGCGCTCGTTGTAGAGGATCGCCGTCTTTCCGGCTGGCGCATCGTTCCCGTCTCTCCCTTCTGCGCCCCCGCCTCGAACCGCGAGATGATGGTGGGCGATAGGGTCCTGCAGCTCTGGAACACCACGGTCGTCTCGCGCCGCTTCGCGACGCGCGGCTGGCGCGTCGACGAGATTTCACCCGCCGAGCTCGAGGAGGTCCGCGGCGCAATCGCCGCGGCGAAGCCTGGATGGCTCACGGCGGGCGAGGGAGTGCAGGCGAAATACGAGCGCGAATTTCTTGTTGGAGAGGGCACGCTCGTTCCGCTCTCCGCGCCGTCCGCGGCGGATGCGCCGCGCATCTCGTGGCTCGCGCCCGCGCTGAAGATCGCGGCGTCGTTCGCGCTCTGCCTTGCGGCGTGGTATGTTCTCATGATGGATTCCGGACGGCGCCTCGTCCGCGACTGGCGCGACAGCTTCCGTGCCGTCGACGTGTCCCTTGAGGAAGATTCGTCGATTGAGCTTGTCGACGCGCGCGAGCCGGCGGAGCCTCAGGGCGAGGTTGCTGAAGTCGACATCGACCTGACGCGTCCGTTCGCGACGTGGCGCGGAAGCGACACGCCTCCCGAAGTCTCCGGCCTCGCGAAGTTCCACGACGTGAAGGGTCCGAAGATCCCGAAGGGCATCAAGAAGTTTTCGCTCGACCGCAGCAGGTTCGTCTCGCCGATTTCAGCGCCGATGGACGTCGTGTTCCTTTCGCGCGGCGCATCTGCCGCGGAAGGCGGCGCAGCGCCTGCGCGCGCCAACGACGGCACGATGTCGTACGCCGCGGCCGTCAAGCCGCTCGCCGCGCCGCCGAAGGCGACGTGCACCCTTGTGGACGACAAGCGCAGCGGACTTTGCGTCGACAAGATCCTCAATATCGAGGCGGATGCCGCTGACGGGGCGAAGATCACCGTGATGTTTGACGGCGACGTCGTCGAGGGGTACGGCAAACTGTCTGCCCGGGCCTCAGACGGCAAGGTATGGATCAGCTACGAGCTCGAGGCGTTTCAGGGCGAGGAAATCACGCCCGACGCCGTGTTTGTGACGCTCGTCTGGCCGTCGAAGGACGGTGACGTCCGAACGCCGATTCTCTGCGGAACAAAATAGCCCTGCGCACTTCGGCTTTTCGTGTGCCCGGGCGCAGTTTCCGCGTGCCTCTTGGCGCTGCGTTGGAATAATTCACGCATTTTGCTATAATGCGTAATGTCATGTTGGGCTCGCGTTAATATACATAGAATGCCTTGGCATCAAGTCGGGGAATACAGCAATATGAAAATTATACACACAAGCGACTGGCATCTCGGGAGCAGGCTCTACGGTTGGGACTGCACAGAAGAGGAAGACCGTTTCTTCAAACAGCTTGCGGAGGCCGTGGGCGCGGAAAAGCCCGCCGCCCTCGTCGTGAGCGGCGACATATTCGACACCGGCACGCCCGGCAACGACGTGGCGAAGCGCTTCACCGACGCGCTACTCATGGTGACGGCGCAGTGTCCCGAAATGGAGACGGTCGTGATCGCCGGGAATCACGACAGCTATTCCAGGCTGATAGTCGACAAGGAGCTTTGGCTCCGTTCGCGAGTGCATGTCTTCGGCGTGCCTGCGGAGGACGCCGAAGGAAGGGCTGACTACGCAAAGAACATCGTCGCGCTTCCCGGAAAGGGAGTGATTGCCGCCGTGCCGTTCTGCCATCCGCGAAACTTCCCGTCGGCGGAAGGCGCAGAAGGCGCGGACCGCGCGAAGGATTACTTCAGCGGACTTGCTGGGTATGTCGCGGAGCATTACGCCGGACAGCCCTCCGTCCTCATGGCGCACCTCGCGGTGAGGGGCGAGATAGACCTGCGCGGACACGACAGGTCCATCATCGTAGGAGGCGAGGAGTGCATCGGCCTTGACGAACTTGGCGTGGGCTACTCGTACATTGCGCTCGGACACATTCACTGTCCGCAGTGGATAAAGGGCGGGAGGAAGGTCGCACGCTACTGCGGGACTCCGCGCGCGATCCACTTCGACGAGACCTACGACCACGGCGTCGACGTTGTGAACGTCGAGCCGGGCAAGGAGCCCGATGTCAGAACGAGGGTGTTCACTCCGCTGCGCGCGCTCGAGACGATCGGCGGCAAGGAGGGACTGCCATTCGACGAAGCGCTTGCGAAGCTGAACGAGGCGACGTTCCCGGCGGAGACATACATCCGCCTCAATGTCCGCCTCGGCGCGGGCGAGCTGCCAGGTCCGGACTGGACGGAGCGTGCGCGGAAGGCGTGCGCCGCGAAGGGGCTTAGGTTCTGCGTGAACAACCCCGTCCGCACCGAGGCGCCGGCGGGAGAGGCTGCGAAAAGGACGCTGGCGCTGTCGGAACTGAAGGAGCTGTCGGATGACGAGGTGCTCGACATTCTTTCGGCGAAGCACGAGATGACGGACCGGCAGCGCGAACTCGTCGGAACGCTTATGAAGGGACTCCAGGCATGAAAATCAAGAAGCTTTCCATCAAGAACATCGCGTCGATCGAATCGGCGGAGCTGGACTTCGAGAACGGCGCGCTCGGCGAGGCACCGCTCTTCCTCATCTGCGGCGAGACTGGGTCGGGAAAGACGACGATTCTGGACAGCATAACGCTTGCGCTGTACGGAAAGACGCCGCGCTACGACGGCAGCGGCGTAAAGAATCCGCAGGAGATCGGAGGGTACGCCTACAACGATGCGCGCCAGCTGGTTCGCCGCGGCGCGACTTCCGCCAGCGCCACGCTGTCGCTTATCGGAAACGACGGCAAGCCGTACGTGGCGGAATGGTCCGTCGAGGCGATCTCGCGCGGACAGAACAAAGGAATGCTCAAGGGCGAGAAATGGACCTGGAAGGACTGCTCGCCCGGTGGCGTGAACTGGACGAAGGTCAATGATTGCAAGGCGGTCGCCCTGCGTACGGTTGGACTTGAGTTCGAGCAGTTCTGCCGCACGACCATACTGGCGCAGGGGCAGTTCACGAAGTTCCTCATGGGGACGCCCGACGAGAAGGCCGAGATTCTAGAAAAGCTCACCGACACGTCGAAGTATTCGGAACTCGGGAAGGCGATTGCCGCAAAGGAGTCGAGCCTCGAGGAAGGCGTGAAGATGCTAGAAGGTGAAATCAGCAGGATGACCGGGCTCGGCGAGGCACGCGGGGAGGTCGAGAGGCGCATCGGCGAACTGAAGTCGAAGATCGAGGAGCTCGGCAGGAGGCGCGAATCGGCGGACTCGAGGCTCCGGTGGCTTCAGCGGCGCAAAGAGCTTGAGTTGAGCGCCGAAACGGCGAAGCGCAATCTTGCCGAGGCCTTCTCTGCGCTTAAGGCGCAGGAAAAGGCGAAGGCCGCCGAGGCGGACGGGAAGAGTTCCGAAGTCGAACTCATCCGCAAGTACCTCGCCGAAAAATCCGCGAAGTCAAAGATGCTGGAGTTGTCGGAGGTCATACTCTCGAACCTTCAGGACGTGTGCGGCGCCAGGAAGAACAGGGCGCAGGCGGAAAAAGAGCTTGAAAGATGCGCACGGACGGTTCCGGAGCTGGCCAGGCGTCTTGAAGAGGCGACGCAGAAATTCGAGTGCGGCGAAAAGGAGGTCTCCGTTTCCGAGGGCGAGCTCGTGGTTGAGGAGCAGAAGCTGGAGTCGATGGGGCGGGACAAGGTCCAGAAGGAGAAGGACGCAGCCGAAAAACTGCGTGGAGACCTTCTCGGGCTTGAAGGCGAGATCAACGGGCTCGCACCGCGCAGGGAAAGCGTTGCGGGGCGCGAGAAGCAAATCGCGGAGAGGCGCGAGAAGCTTGCTGAGAAGGAATCTGAACTTCCGGCGCTGAAGTCCGCAATGGAAGCGGCGATGGAGTCTGCCGCCAGGGAGAGCAAAGCTCGCGACGAGCAGAAGCGGCTGATTGACGACGGAATCGAAAAGCTCGTCGCCGAACTGAACGTCGGCGATACGTGTCCGATCTGCGGAAACAGAATCGAGAAGCTCAACGGTAGCAATCATTTCAAGGCGCTGTTCCAGTCGCTCGAAGCCAAATGCCGCGAGGCGGATGATGCAGCCCAAAAGAAGGAGCGGGAGTACAACGCCGCACGGGCGGATATCGACGGCCTCAAAGCCACGATCGAATCGGAGTCCCTGCAGCTTTCCACGGACAAGGAGCGGATTGTCAGGGACGAGCGGGAGATTGCAGAGAAGGCGAAGTTCTACAAGCTCGGCGGAAGTAATGCCGAGAGCGTGCGTGCGGCCATAGTGAATTGCGATGCGAAGATTGCGGAGCTTGACCGCAGGCTCGCCGCAGCAGACGAGCAGGACAACAAGGTCAAGGAATGCAGGAAGGCGCTCAGGAATAGCGAGAAGAAACGGGACGAATTCAAGGATGCCAGAAATATTGCTGAGAAGGCGCTGTCGGACATGAAGAGCCGGATGGCGCAGCACGAAAACGCCGTCAAGGCGGAAGAGAGACGAGAGAAGGAAAAACTCGAAGAGGTTTCCGCGCGCGTTACCGAGCCGGGGTGGCTCGAGGCGTGGGAGAAGGACCCCGCATCCGTCGAGAGCGCGTTCAGAGATTCGGCGCACGAATATGCCGTCCGCAAGGCGGAGCTGCCGAAGGCCGAGAATGCGCGCGACGCGCTCCTTGCCGAACTCGAGCAGATCAGGTCCTGTGTGAGCCGCGTCGCGGAGAAGGTTCCGTCGCTAGAGGAGACGTGCGCAGATGGGAAGGTAGCGACAACCTCGGGGCAGGTGGAGGGGCTGCTCGGACGTTACGAGGAGGTCCGGAGCGGAATGGAGGCTCATCTCGCGAACAGGCCGGAAGGGCTTGCGGAGGAAGACACGTGCGAGGCGCTGGCCAAGGAGGTCGACGAAATCAAGGCGGCAGAGACGGCGGTGGTCACCGAGCGCGGGAAGTGCCAGCAGCAGCTCGCCGATGATGACAGGTGCGCGGCGGAGCGCGCGGAGAAGGTCGCGGCGGCGGAGAAGCTGCGGGCGGAGCGCGACGAGTGGCGTCCGATCCATGCGTACTTCGGGGACAACGACGGAAAGAAGATCCGCCGCGAGATACAGTCGTATGTGCTGGCAAATGTTCTCGTGAAAGCGAACCACTACCTGAGGCAGTTGACGAGTCGGTACGAACTTTCGTGCGAGGGGCTGACGCTGTCGGTGAAAGACGCTTTCGACGGCGGAGCGGAGCGTCCTGTGAACACGCTTTCCGGCGGCGAGCAGTTCCTCGTCTCCCTTGCGCTTGCGCTTGGACTTGCCGGTGCGGGCGAAGCGGGGCTGGGCGCGGACATGCTGCTCATCGACGAGGGATTCGGAACGCTGAGCGGCGAGCATTTGAATTCCGCAATCGAGGCGCTCGAGCGGTTGAACGCGATCACAGGATCCCGCAAGGTAGGCGTGATAAGCCACGTCGAGCGTCTGCGCGAGCGCATCCGCACGCACATCGAGGTGACGCGCAACGGGCAGTCTCCGAGCGTGGTGAAAGTGGTGTCGAACGCGCTCGGGTGATGCGGTCGGCGGGGTAATTTTGGTATAATATTCGCATGAACGACAATGTTATAACACGCTGGTATTCGTCGCCAGCGCTTTGGTTTGTGTTTGTCGCCGCGCTTCTCGTGACGTGGGCGGTGATGGATCCGGGCGCGCTGGTGAACGCCTTCGACCAGGACGGACGCTCTCCGTTCGAGCTTGCGACGCTTCCCTTCTTCGCGGCGATAGTCCCGCTCGTGTGGTGGAAATGCCCCTTCACGGGCTCGAAGCGCCGTCGCACAATTCTCTGCCTGGCCGTCTCGCTCGTCGCGCTGATGGCGATAGTCAAGGAACTCGACCTCCACAACATGGCGCTGCACGCGCTGTGTCCGAACATCATCGGCGAAGACGGGAAGATAATCCCCGGTGTCCTCTTCAAGCCGAACGGCAGTCCGCTCACAGGCACTCCATTCAAGGCCCGCTTTCTCACCAACGGCGCCGTTCCGCTCGGCGCAAAGGCGTTCGTCGTCCTCTACTTCGCTTCGTTCTTCGGCGTGTTCGCGGCGCTTCTCGCCTACTTCGCCGTGCCGTTCGTCAAGGGAGTCTTCACGCTGCATCCCGTAGCGTGGTCCGTCGGATGCTTCGGCGGCTCGGGCGTTCTCGTGCAGATCGCGGACAGGCTCCCGTCGTGGCTCGGGCATGCGCATGGACTCGAGAAGTCCGCGGAGGGCGTGACGTCCGCGCAGTCGCTGTGCACTGCGCTCGAGGAGGGCGGAGAGATGATGATCGCGCTCTTCGCGCTTATTGCGATATTCCAGTCCTGGTACACCAACAACCGCGAAAAGGAGACAACATGCAGATGAGAATGAAAACGGCGGCGGCTGCGGTCGGAATCCTGTCCATGGCGTCGGCGATCGCCGCGCCGGTATCCGTGTCCATTGGCGATGCGTCGGAGGGCTTCGAGGTCCCGAAGGCGCTCTGGGGCATATTCTTCGAGGACATCAACTGGGCGGCGGACGGCGGACTCAGCGTGGAGATGCTGGCTAACGGCGGATTCGACTGGTCGCAGGCCGACCACGAGAAGTGGAACTGCACCGAGGACGGATGGGAGCCGGACTATCGCGACGGAGGCATGGCGCGGCTCTCCTTCCAGTACGGCGCACCGGTCCATCCCAACACGGCGAAGCATCTCCGCATCGAGTCGTTCGGACACGGGCTTGCCGGCGTCAGGAACCGCGGACTCGACGGAATGTGGTTCGTCAAGGGCGAGAAGTACCGCCTGACGTTCGACTGGCGCGAGATTTCGATATCCGGCGTCGACTTCGAGCTCGGCGCGTGGACGCGATTCGAGAAGGAGATCGTCGCGGATGGAGACGCGTCGCTTGACTTCCCCTTCGGCAGTATCGTCATCGAGAGCGACGGGAAGTCCGCCGACTCGCGCTTCACGCTCTCCATTCTCGTCAAGGGTCGCCGCGCGGTCGAGTTCGACAACATGAGCCTCAAGCCTGTCGGTCCGAACCTCGTGCGCGCGGGAATGCGCAGGGATCTGGTGGACAAGCTCGCCGGCCTCAAGCCCGCGTTCGTGCGCTTCCCGGGCGGATGCATCGTCGAGGAGGGAGATTTCCAGCACTGGTACGACTGGCGCCGGACCGTCGGTCCGCGCGAGCGCCGCGAGTGCATCCTCAACCGCTGGACGCACCACGCAGGCTACAGGCCCTACTGGGAGACGTTCGACGTCGGATACTACGAGTACTTCCTTCTGTGCGAGGAGCTCGGCGCGGAGCCGCTGCCGATCTGCCTTTCCGGCCTTACCTGCCAGTTCCAGAAGCCCGCGCTTCTCTGCGACGTCGGGGATGCCGATTATTTCGCTCAGTGCATCCTCGAGCTCATCGAGTTCGCGAACGGCGGGGCAGACACGCGGTGGGGAAAGGTCCGCGCCGAGATGGGGCATCCGAAGCCCTTTAACCTCAAGATGGTCGGCGTCGGAAACGAGAACTGGAACAAGGAGTTCTTCGACCGCTGCGAGCCCATCTGCAGGATCATCCGCGAGAAGCATCCGGAGATCAGGATCGTCGGCAGCGCCGGACCCTTCCCCGACGGACGCGAGTTCGACTACGCCTGGGGACGCATCACGAAGGACTCCGCCGATCTTGTCGACGAACACTACTACCGCGACCCGGCCTGGTTCCTGAAGGCCGCGACGCGCTATGACAATTACGACAGGTCGCGTCCCGCAGTGTACGCCGGAGAGTACGCCTGCCACCACGACGTCGGCGGAAAGAAGGTCAACACACTCTGGAGCGCGGTCTGCGAGGCCGCCGCGATGACGGGCTTCGAGCGCAACTCAGACGTCGTGAAGATGGCGAGCTACGCGCCGCTCTTCGCCCGCGAGGGACATACGCAGTGGGCGCCCGACCTCATTTGGTACAACGGGACGGAGAGCTGGGCGACGCCGAACTACTACGTGCAGCAGATGTTCTCGCTCAACAGGCCGGACATCGAACTGCCCGTCAAGGTCACAGGCGGCGACCTTTTCTTCGCCTGCGCCGGACGCCGCGGATCGGAGACAATCGTAAAGCTCGTCAACGCCGCGGAGGAGCAGCGCACGGTGACGCTTCCGCTCAAGGGCAAGGCAAAGACGACGACGCTCGCGGGCGGGAAGACCGACGTCAACGCGCGCGGAGCCGAGAAGGTCGCGCCTGTCGTCGCGGAGCTCGCGCTTGACGGATCCGTCACGGTCCCGGCGTGCAGCGTCACGGTTCTAGTTGTGGCAGACGGAGCGGAGTCCAGGTGAGCTTCTCGTTTTTCCTTGCCGCGAAGTACCTTAAGCCGAAGCGCTCCGTCGCGTCGGTCATCACGTGCGTTTCCGTGCTCGGCGTGATGCTCGGCGTCGCCGCGGTCATCATCGTCAGGAGCGTGATGACGGGCTTCGGCGACGAGTGGGAGAAGAAGATCCTGAGCTTCAAGCCGCACGTGTCGCTCATGCCCGCCTACGGGCACGTCGTTGAAAATGAGGAAGCGATCGCGGAGGCGCTGAGGGGCGTGGACGGAGTGACGTGCGTCACGCCCGAAATCGACACGCGCGTCATGCTTTCGCGCAACGGACGAGTCCTCGCACCGGTGCTGCTCGGAGTCGACGCGGAGGCGTTCGCTGGCGCGTACAAGATCGGCGCGCCGCGCGCCGGCACGTTCGATCTCGACGGCGACTCGATTGTCCTCGGAGTGCATGCCGCTCGCTCGCTCGGATGCTGGGTCGGCGACGAGGTGGTGGTGTATTCGCCGAAGACGCTCGCCTCGCAGGACGAGGTCTTCCTCCCCATCAAGTGGAGGGTCGCCGGCATATTCTCGTGCGGACAGTACGAGTACGATTCCGGATACGCCGTCGCCTCTCTCGCGAACGTGCGCGACCTCATGGGGATGGAGAAGGGCGTTTTCGCCGTTCACGTCAAGACCGACCGTCCGACGGACCCCGAGAGGTTCCGCACGCTCGTGGAAGAAGTGTCCGAGGCGGCCGAAAAGACTGCGAAGACGCGGCTCCGCGCGCTGACGTGGCGCGAGGCGGACCGCGAGCTGTTCGCTGCGCTCGCCGTCGAGAAGAACATGACGGCGGTGCTGCTTCTCCTCATCTCGCTCGTCGCGCTCTTCTGCGTGATGAACACGCTGCTCGTGCTGACGGTGCAGAAGACGCCGGAGATAGGGCTTCTCAAGGCGCTTGGCTTCTCGAGGCGGGAGATCATGGGAGTGTTCATGGTGCACGGACTCGTCCAGTGCACTGCCGGAATACTCCTCGGACTGGCCGCGAGCTGGGCCGTGCTCACGAACCTTCAGCGCATCGTCGAGTGGCTGGGGTCGGTCGGGGTCCCGGTGTTCCCAGAGTCGATTTACGGGCTTGCCGAGATACCGCACCGCGTCATCGCGTCCGACATCGTCTGGACCGTTGCGATCGTGTATGCGTTCGGCTGGCTCGCGTCCTTCGTGCCCGCGCTCATCGCCTCCATGAAGGATCCGGTCAAGGCGCTGGAGTAAGCCGGTTGAAAAGTCGAAAGTCAAAAAGTTCAAGGTTGAAAGTCGAATGACGGTATTGAGCACAGCAGGAGTGACGAAGAAGTTCAAGATCCCCGGTCTGAAGCCGATCGAGGTCCTGAAAGGCGTCAACTTCTCCGTCGAGGCGGGGGAGAAGGTTGCAATCGTCGGGCGTTCCGGCGCCGGCAAGTCGACGCTGCTGAACATCCTCGGCGGGCTCCTCGCCCCGACATCGGGCAAGGTGGAGCGTCCGGACAACTTCGGCTTCGTCTTCCAGTCCTATCATCTCATGTCCGAGCTGACGGTTCTAGAGAACGTGCTGCTTCCGACGATGTCGCGCCGCTCGTCGCGCCTCATGCCGCGCGCGAAATGCGCGGAGCGCGCAAGGGAGCTGCTTGCGAAAGTCGGGCTTGCGGACCGCATGGACCATCTTCCGGCGGAGCTCTCCGGCGGCGAGCGTCAGCGAGTCGCGCTTGCACGCGCGCTTGTAACGGATCCCCCTCTCGTTCTTGCCGACGAGCCGACGGGCAACCTCGACGCGATGACTGGCGCGGACATCCTGCGCATTCTCTCCGAGCTTTCCGCGGGCGGTAAGACGGCGCTCGTGATGGTCACGCACTCCCCAGAGGCCGCCGCGGTCTGCGACCGCACGCTCGCCCTTGAGAACGGCGTGCTGGTCCCCGTTGAGCGGTGATGTTACGCAAGTCCGCGCAGCGACGCGGCGATGAAGCGCGGCGTCACCTGCGCTTGGCGTCTCTCCACTCCCGCATTGACATTCCGAACCGCTTGCGGAACAGGCGCTTGAGGTAGTCGGGATTGCGGAAGCCGCATTCGGTTCCGATAGCGAGGAACTTGCGGTCCGTCTTCTCCACGCGTTCGCGCACGGCGGCGAGGCGGACTGCGAGTATTGCGTCCATTACGCTTTCGTTCCTCAGCTGGCGAAACCTCAGGTCGAGGAGACTTCGCGACACCTTCAGATGCGCGATTACGTCGGCGGTGCTAATGCCTTCGAGTGCGTGCGCGGTGATGAACTCCATCGCCGCGTTGACCACGGCGACGGCCGGCGGAAGGGTCGTAGTTGAGGCGCGCGGCACAATCGCCGCGCCGGGGATGCGCAGCACGTGGTCGGTCTGCTTCTTCCCCTGTATGAGCGCGTCGAGCGCTCGCGCCGCGGCGAATCCGGCGTTTTCAAAGCCGGGGAGTATGCTTGTGATCGCCGGGCGCTCGCCCTGGCAGAGGAGTTCGTCGTTGTCGCACCCAAGTACGGCGACGGATGTCGGGACCTTGAGCCGCGCCTCTCGGCATGCCTTCACGACCTGCACTGCGAGGAGGTCATTCGCGGCGAAGACCGCGGCCGGACGCGGGAGCGAGCGAAGGAAGTCGGCGAGGCCTGCAGGACTTATCTGGATGCGCGACTCGCCCGTCATGTTGACCATCTTGAAGTCCGACTCCGGATACTCGAAGAACTCGGCCCTCCTGTCCGCGTTCTCGAAGAAGGCGGCCTTGCGCTCAAGCGACCACGGGATCTTCGGCGGGGCCGGGACGAAGGCGTATGACGCGAATCGCCCAAGCGACTTGAAGTGCTCTGCCGCCAGCCTGCCGATCTCATGGTTGTCCATCAGCACCGAGAGGCAGTTCGCCCGCTTCCCTATCTGCGCATGCATGTTCTCCAGGACAATCACGGTCGGGATGCGACGGCGGAGAATCTCATTGACGGCCGGCGTGTATGCGGCGAGGATGCATCCGTCGATCCCGTCGGCGAGGAGCTCGTGCACTTCTTCGTCGTTGAAAGCCGTGCGCGAGCTTACGATGTGCATTTGCCAGTTTGTTCGGGCGTTAGCGTACCGCAGCACGCCCGCGACGCGCAGTCTTCCGTCCGGACCATTGGTCGGAATAGCGGCGAGAATCCTGTGTTGACTTCGGCTCATGTCTAAATTATAGCGGATTCTTGCGCGTGATGCAATGGGGGCGTGGAAAATGATTGGCTAAAAGGTCGTTAAATGGTTGTCGGATAGTATGTGCTATTCTCTTGCGTGTGCAAGGAGTTTTATGATACCATTGCCGCGTAGTCAGGGAACAACAGGAACAAAACTGGAGCAAAAATGAAATCAAGATTCATGAATGTCGCTTCTGTCGCGCTCGTGTCGATGGTTTCCGCCGCAGCCTGCGGCGCCAGCCTTACGCTCGGAGAACCCACTCTCGTCGGCGACCAGCTGACCGTGCCGGTTACTGTCGGCGGTTATTCGGGCGGGACGCTCGAGCTTCTGATCGGCGAAGCGGGTCCGCGCGACGGAGAGCCTGACGCAACGACTTCCGCCGCGTCGCGCGAGATCACGGCGGACGGAACGTACAACCTGACGGCGCAGGTCTCGGTCGGCGCGAAGATCGCGTACAGGGCGGCGCTCGGAAGCGACGACAGCCTTATGGGCGTCATCACCGCGACGGACAATGTGCAGTACATCTGGGTGACAGGCAACTCCGGCAACTGGCACGACCCTGCCAATTGGACGCGCGACAGCAACGACGGGTACAAGAACATCGGCTACCCGGCGTATTCCTCTGGAGCGGTACGCTTTCTCGGCAACCAGACGGCGGAGGTTGCCCTCGACGCAGACTACAGCTGCGGCGAGCTTTTCCTTGACAACACAGGTCTCAATCTCACGGTCACGGGCAGCGGCAAGACGATAAGCTGCGGGAACACGCACACGACGGGCGGGAACACTCTCGTGTTCGACAACGTGAAGGTCGTGACTTCGGGATCCTACACGGTCGCTGCCGGCTCCAGGATGCGGATGATCAACGGCGCCTACTTCGAGACCAAGTGGGAGTTCAACGTCAACGGCGACGGCGCGTATCTATATGTCGGGCCCTGGTGCGAGATATACGCGAGCAACGGATACTGGTGGACGTTCCGCCTTGACGGCGAAGGCGCGCTCGTCGAAGTCGACGACGGATACATCCGCTCGCGCGGATTCAGGATCGGACAGCAGTCCTCCTCCGGGACGCCAAAGGGCTTCATCCTCAAGGGTAAAAATCCGCGCCTCGAGTTCGAGCAGGAGTTCGTGGTGTGCTCGAGCATTCCGTCGAGTCCGCTCTTCGAGCTGGTCGTACCGCGCGGCGGATATGCCGCGGCGCCGATAAAGAAGACGAGGGACGGCAAGTTTCCCATGTGCGGTCCCGTGTGGCAGGACCACGAGGATGACACTACGGTCCGTACGCCTGTCGCCTTCGGGATATCGGCGAGTTCCCCGTTCTACGCGGACGAGACAATCTGCGACATGTGCGTCGTCGACTGGTCGTCCTCGAACGTCGGCATTGCAGACGCTGGCTTCGTGCTCAGGGACACGGTGGAGGATTCGACGACGGACTATCTCTACACGAAGAAGGCGAACGCCTCGTGCCAGACATCGCAGGACCAGATATGGGCGTTTCTGACCGGCAGGGGAGAAATAGAGCGCACGCTTGTCGATGCGGAGACGGAGTCCGCTGGGGCGGGCGATCTTACGGGAACCATCAAGCTTACCGGAAACGTCGGGACTTATGTGGACGACGGAGTCTCGACGGTCGAGCTGCGTTTCGCGTGGGGCGGCCCGAAGGACGACCTCTCCTCCAACATGGAGGTCGTCGAGGAGAAGCCCGTCAGCGCCGCCGGCGCGGTGTCGTTCACGAGGCAGGTTCCGCTCGGCGCGAAGGTCGCGTATGCGATCGTCGCGAGGTACGAGATCGGAGGACAGACGTGGTACTCGAGCTCGAACACGAACCTGGTGAAGGTTCTCGACAACGCATCGTTTGCGTGGAACGCAAACACAACCGGATACTGGAGCGAGCCGTCGAACTGGACGATGGAGGGCGAGGGCGACGGCAAGACGCGCCTTGGGTATCCGTCCTACGGGTGCATGGCGAACTGGTACGGAAACCAGACCGACGTCATATACGTTGACGCGAACTACGAACAGCTCGCGGGCAATGGCACTCTTGGCTGGGGTGGAGCCGACCTCACGTTCATCGGCACCGTGGAGGATGCGGCTATCAGCTCGCCCTGGTTCAAGGACTCGCAGTACGACAACATCGCGGTCACGTTCGACGGAGTCTCCGTCACTTATGTCGATCGCTACTGCGTGAAGAACAACAGCTCGCTCACGATGCGCAACGGAGCGTCGATAACGACGAAGTGGGAGTTCACCGTGTCAGGCGAGAACGCCTACATGTATCTCGGCACGAACTGCCACGTGGCCGTATCCAAGGCGGAAGATTGGCACCGTTTTGAACTCTCCGGCAAGGACGCCGAGATCGTGATCGACAACGGAACGGTCGACGCGCTCAGGTTCGGCATAGGCGGAAGCATCTCTGGCCAGTCGCCGAAGGT
>JAEEOY010000178.1 GCA_016284515.1 Kiritimatiellia bacterium
CTGGCTGTCGAACTGCGTGCAGGAGGTGGAGTTCATAAACAAGCGCATCTCGCAGCTGATGTCCAACTACCGCGGACTCCACTGGATGCCCGCATACACGACGGCGCCTCTGATAGTCGGCGAGAGCGGAGCCGCGCTGACGGACGGGGCGAAGATGTCCGCCGGGCAGCTCGTGTACATCAACAAGGTCACGGGCTCAGGTACGATCTACTACACGACAGACGGGTCCGATCCGTGGGCGGCGGGCGGATACGCCAGCGGAGACAGCTCGCCGTGGAAGACGGACGGCAGCGTCCGCCTGGGCGCGACGGCGAAGGCATACACTGGCGGCATCGCTGTTCCGCGCGCCGGGATGGTCGTCAAGGCGCGTTTCTACGATACGTCCTACAAGGAGTGGAGCACGCTTAGCGAGATACGCATTGCCGTGGACGCTGATCCCGAAGGGACCGTGGTCTCGGGCGATCACGACGAGCCGTATGTGATTTCCGCGGACGGAGAGTATGTCCTCTCGAACGCGAACCTCAAGTCGGGCATTGTCGTGTCGGACGGCGTTGCCGCAAGGCTTGTCGCGGCGCCTGGCACGGTTAATTCGATAGCGCCAGTCGTGGCTCCGGTCGCTGATCTATGCCTCTCGGGCGACGGCATTGTCAGGCTCGAGGGGGCGGACACCCTCATGACGGTGAGGAACCTCGTGGTCTCGTCGGGAGTCTTCCGCGTGAAGTCGACCGGCGTCTCTGCGACTAAGACGGCAGTCGTCAACGTTCTCGGGTACGTTGAGCAGAAGGGCGGCGTGATCGATCTCGACATCGGCGTTGCCACGGAGAACCAGATATACGGCATCTACGTCGCGAACAAGGACGAGGCGTCGCGTCCCGTCCACGCGGAATTCGCAGCTGGCGAATTCATTGCGAAGATCGGCGGAACGAAGTCGTCGGCGCTGTACGTCAACAAGGGTTCTGTGGACACCGTCTTCAAGAGCGGCGAAAAGATCGAGGCGACGGTCAACGGAGCGGAAGCTCGCTTCGTCAACGCCTCGGGCGAGATCAAGTTCAAGCACTGCGAGGCGGTCGTGACGAACGTTACGTCCTCCGCGTGGACGGGCATCCGCGTGTTCAAGTCCGACAAGGACATCGACATCACAAGCGCCGACGCGCGCTTCCTGGTGGATGTCACAGGCGCGGCGGACGCCGAGATATTCTCGAGCGGCGACACGATCCGCATCGAGGGCGGAGTCTTTGAGCTCGCCGCGTCCGACGACTGCTTCAGCGCGCTGAACCGCGCCATGGTCAACGGCGGGCTTGTCTATGCGCGTTCGACGTCCAACGACGTTGTCGATTCCAACGGCGACATCGTCATCAACGGCGGCACGGTCCTCGCCTATGCCGCGGCCGGCGGACACAATGCGTTCGACGTCGACCCCGAGTCGACCGCCTCGAGCGAGTATCCGCACCAGCTCCGCGTCAACGGCGGAACGGTTTTCGCGACAGGGAGCGGAGACTCTGCGTGGCCGGCAAACCTGTCGGTGAACGGGAAGTGCTTCGTTGAGTCCTCCGTCTCGCCGGGCGGTGTGTGCTTCAGCATGACTTCGGCGGATGGAACGGAATATGTCGTGCGTCTGCCGGATTTCCTCGGCGGGAGCTTCGCCGTCCTCGCGACGTGTCCGGACTGCGCGTCGTTCCAGTTCTCCGGCACCGAACCTGAGCCGGGCGACCTTTATTTCCGCGATCTCTATGTCCGGAAGGGACAGGATGTCCCGCCCGTCGTGCAGTGGGACGTGAAGGGAGTGAAAGGCGGCATCTGCGGCATCGACGACGGCAGGGGCGGGAAGAGCGTTTCGTTCTCGTCCGTGCGGATCGAGAACGGACGGATCGTCGTCGACTTCGCGGCGGGCCGCGTGGATGCAAACGGCGAGACGGTCGGACTCGTCTGCAAGCGCAGTCTCTCGGACAAGGAGACGTTCGTCGTCAACGCGACGGTGAGGGACGACGGCAGCGGCAGCGCGGTCGTGGGCGCGCTTGAGGCCCAGACGAACGAACCCCAGCTCTTCATCCTCGGCATTGGCCAGGCCGCTGAATAAGGATGCTGATTGTGAAGCGAATCCATCACCTTGCCGCGGGCCTGTGCCCAGCCAAATTTTCCGAGTGTGCTATGGACATCCGCACCTATAGTTGGTATAATTACCTGAAATGTGTTTGGAAGTGCCTACTTCCAGACGCTGGGGAGGACAATAAACTTAAGGCAGAAATGAATATGCAAGCCATAAAGCCAGCAGTGATTGCCGCGCTCGCCGCGGTCGTCGTGGTTTCACCTCTCGCGGTCCGCGCGGACGCGTCGATTACGCTGACAGGCTCGCGCGTCGGCAAGACGCAGGACTACTCCTACACCGCCACGAGCGATACGACGATCAACTTGAACGGCGTGAACTTCAAGGAGGCCAAGATGAAGCTTGCGGCGCAGAACGACGCCGCGATAACCTACACCATAAACCTCGTCGACGGCACGGAGAACATCTTTTCCATCACGAACCGGTCCGACCCCTGCATCAAGGCGACGAAGAACTGCAGCATCGTCATCACCGGCGGCGGCACGCTCGACCTTACGAACGAGGAGGACTTCGACGGCACGGAAGGCGTCCTTACCTGCCGCAACCTCACGGTCAGGAGCGGAGACATTAAGGTTGAATTCGACAACAACAAGAACGACTCCCCGTGCATCTACCTCAAGGGCAACTACCTTCAGACCGGTGGCAAGGTTAAAGTGGAGTCCGCGAAGAAGAACTGCACCAACGAGCTTGTCGGCGTCCACTTCGACAACGCGAACACGACGTTCACCCTCGAGGACGGAACGTTCAACGCCGAGATCGCCGGAACGAAGAGCAAGGCCATCAGCCTCAAGAAGAGCGGCAAGGCTTACTTCAAGGGCGGCAAGTGCAAGGTCGAGTTCGAGGGTCCGAAGGGCAAGTTCGTCGACGGCGGGAACATCTATGTTCAGGGCGGTGAGTTCAACCTGACGACGAACATCACGTCCAAGATGACGGCGGCGTACTATCCGACTGAGATCGCCGCCTTCAAGCCGGACGACTCCATCGAGTTCACAGGCGGCGACTTCGAGGTCGACATTCCGCTCGTCGGCAGCGAGTTCGTCGACGCGGGGACGAACATCACCGTCAACGCAGGCACGTTCGACATCGTCTCCGGCAACGACTGCTTCCATGCCGCTAAGTACATCTACATAAACGGAGGACGCATCCACGCGGTTTCCACTGGCGACGACGCGATAGACGCAAACAAGGGTATCCGCATCTACGGCGGAGACATCCGCGCCTACGCGACGGCCGAGGCCGCGCATGGACTCGACGTCAACGACGACGACAAGCTCGTCATCGCGGGCGGAACGGTCATCGCGACGGACGGACTCGACGCCGTCCGCATCGGCGACAAGTCCAAGACTGTCGGCGACGTAGACTTCCAGCAGGCCACATACTACGGCACCCTCTCCACGACCGGCTTCAGCGGCAAGTACCTCTATCTCGAGGGCGAGACGAACAGCGTCCCGTTTGTCGTAAAGCCGTGCCTCCCCGCGTTCCCGGAAGGACGGGCGTTCAACCTGCTCGTGAGCGTGCCTGGACGGACCGCGTCGGTGCCTGAGGCTAAGACTGCCGAGGAGGCGTACTCCGACCGCTCCAGCCACAATCCGATGGTCTTCGAGAAGAAGGCGACTGTCGACGACCACACCGTGACGACGAAGGAGGGGGCGACGATTTCGATTCCCGCCTTCTACGACCTCCTGCCGACCGAAGGCAGGACGAAGACCGTGACTCTTTCGCTGAACGACCTCGCGACGCCTGCGTACTGCGACGGCGATAAGGACGGAATCGAGGCGATCTCCATTGAGGGCAATGTCGTGTCCGTGGGGGTGAAGACTCTCGCCGGCCTCAAGTACACGCTTCGCGGAACCGAGAATGTCGCGACGGCATACGACCTCTGGCCCGCCGTCGGCGAGACGGTTTCCGGCGACGGCTCCGCGAAGGCTCTCACGGCAACTGCCGGAGAGAAGGGGTTTTTCAAGGTTTCCGTCACCGACTGACGCGCGGCACGAAAGGGTCCGGTCATGGCACTAAGACACACAGTGGTTTTTGCGGCGGCAGCGGCATGTGCCGTGTCGTCCGTCTGCGCGGACGTCGTCATCAACGAAATCTGCTACGCCAACACCACGGTGTGGGACGGCACCAAAAACGGCAGCGGCGTCAAGTGCAGGGACCGCGACTGGCTTGAGCTCTACAACAACGGCAAGACCGCGGTCGACATCGGCGGATTCGTCATCGGCAAGAAGAGCACCTACGAGAAGACAATCGCGGCTAAGCACTGTGTCCTGCCGTCGTACATGATGCAGCCGGGCGAGTTCCTCGTCGTGTTCTTCGACAAGGACCGTTCTAAGTCCGATACCGAATGGGTCGAGATCGAGGCCGAGTTCGGCATGCGCAAGGTGCCGGTGAGGCGCTTTATCTCCAACGCCTTCAACCTCGGCTACGACACTTCAGACGAGGTCGAGGGGCACTACGGCGAAGTGATCCAGATTCAGGACGCGGTCCGTCTCTTCGGCCGCACCTCGACGAGCGACAAGCTCGACAACAGGCTTTCAAGCTTCAGGGGCGAGGAGCTCGCGCTGCTCGTCGGGCTTACGGGCGAGAAGGGTTCGCGGACGGCGTTTCTTCCGAGCGACAACACATACGGCTACCTTTGGGACGGCAACGTGCTGAAGAACGGCGCGGAGCCTCCGGCCGGGCAGAAGAAGAACATCTTTTCGAAGTCGACGCCGTGGGCGCCGAATGCCGGCGGTTTCGCGGTCAAGGCGCCGGTGCTGAGCGGCGCGAAGCCCGGCGTATACGCGAAGGCGCAGAGCGTGCGACTTTCATCGAGCGAGGGAAGGGCGGTGAAGTACACGACGGACGGGTCAGATCCGAGGACCTCCCCGACGGCGCACCTCTCCGCCGGCGGCGCGAACGTCTCCGTGGCAGCCGCGATGGCTGTGAGCGACAAGTCGCGCGGGGCGCTTACGAACGCGTGGATCAGGACCAGCCCCGTCGAGCTCGGTGCGCGGGAGCCGGGCGCCGCGTGGGCGCCGCCGGTCGGCTCGGTCGGACGCTGCACGCCCGTCCGCGCGGTGTGCGTGTTCGGTCCGGCGTACAGCGATGAGTTCGTCGGCACGTGGTACATAGGCCCCGCGTTCGAGGACCGCACGATGTCGCTCGTCTCCGTGCTTGCGGACGACGCATGTCTCTTCTCCGACGAACTCGGCATCTACGTGCCGGGCGCGCCGTACAAGAAGTACGGCTACGGATCAAACAAGTGGGGCAAGCCGTACGCGAACTACTACGACGACACCCTCGAGAGCGCCGCGCACTTCGAACTTGTCTCGGAGACGGCGGACCAGTCGGAGCTGTCGTTCCGCATGGGCTTCGCCCTGCACGGAGGCGGCACGCGCTCGCTTCCGCAGAAGTCGGTCTACTGCACGCTCAGGAGCGAGTGGGACCCCGAGGTGAGGTCCATAACCCACGAGCTTTTCCCGGGCGAGGGGGAGCGCACATACAAGCGCTTCATGCTGCGCAACGACGGCAACGACTGGTACGGACCCTCCGCCGGCGGCGTCGCGACGATGATGAAGGACGCGGTGTTCCACCGCATCGTCTCCGGACTCGACATCGGCACTCTCTCCGCGCGTCCCGCGTCCGTCTACATCAACGGCACCTACTGGGGAATCCACAACATCCGCGAGACCGTCGACAAGCACTACTACGCGACGCGCTACGGACTCGACCCGGACAACATCGACCTTCTGACGCAGGAGGAGTCGTCCGGCTCCACCATCAAGATCGAGAGCATATCCGGCGACGAGGATGCGGTCCTGGATTACACGGCGATGCTTCAGTCGCTGAGGCTCAAGGACACCACCACCGACGCCGGGTTCGCCGCGTACGAGGCGGCGATCGACGTCTCGAACCACACGGACTACGTCATAGCCGAGACGTTCTTCGCCAACACCGACTGGCCGGAGAACAACTGCGACTTCTGGCGCACGCACACCAACGAGTCCGCCAGCGTCTATGGCGACCGCAGGTGGCGCTGGACGCTCTACGACCTCGACCTCGCAGGAGTCAAGGTCGACGGAGACGGAGGAGTTGACCGCAACATGCTGTCCTATCTCTCCGGCGCTTCGATGACCGCCGTCGACGAGCCCGCCTTCATAATCAACCAGCTCTGGCTCAATACGAAGTACCGCGAGCGCTTCGTCGCGCGCTACACCGAACTCCTCAACACGATTTTCCTTCCGGCGCGGACGAAATCCGTCATCGACGAGTACGCCGCCGCCATCGAGTCGGAAATCGAAATGCACTTCCGCCGCTGGGGCCGCGAGTTCACGAAGGCCGAATGGCGCGAGGCCGTCGACAGCGTTCTCGTCGACTATGTCGCGCGCCGCTGGGCGAACAGCTTCAACCATCTCAACACGCGCTTCTCGCTCGGAGGCGTCTGGTCGCTTTCTGTCGCGCCGATATCGACCGAGGGCGGGCGCGTAGAGGTCTCCGTGAGCGCTTCGGATAGCTCCGGGCTCGGCACGCTCGCCACATTCGACGCGGGCGAGGGGATGGACGGACGCTTCTTCGTGCGCCGCCCGGTCTCCGTCCGCGCGGTTCCCTCCGAGGGCTACTCGTTCATCCGCTGGTCCGACGGCTCCACCGAGCCAGTGCGCACGTTCACTCCTTCGTCCGGTGACGAGGTTTCTCTCGTAGCCTACTTCGCCCGCCCCGAGAGCGCGTACACCGTTTCGTTCGACGCATGCGGCGCGGCTGGCGACATGGAGGACGTCGTGTTTTATTCCGATTTCGAGCAGGAGCTTCCCGCGTGCGCGTTCGACGCCGGGGAGACGGAGTTCCAGGGATGGGCGCTGAGGTCCGACGGAATGGTCAAGCTCCTCGACGGCGCGGCGGTGCGCGGCATCGCGGGCTGCGAAGACGGTTCCGTCACGCTCTATGCCGTCTGGGAGAGGCGCGTGCCGACGCTGTGGCCCGAGGGGTCCGACGGCGCGTACGACCAGTCCGTCGCCAACGTGTACGACGGCTACCTCGTTTCGGAAAACGGCGAGATCGCCGGTACGGTCCAGGTCAAGGCGGCGAAGGGCGCGAAGAAGACGGTGACGAATCCGGACCGCACAAAGACCGTTGTCACCAACGTATCAGTCACCGCGACGGTCATGACGGTCGACGGCAAGAAGTGGAGCTTCTCGAAGGGCGTCGGAGACCCGAACCTCGCGCCCGGCGGCGCGATGTCTGTGACCGGTCTCGTCTGCACGGCGAAGGGCGCCTTCGCGCAGACGCTCGAATGCGAGCTTGGGAGCGAGTCGCTGCGCGGCACATGCGCCGCGTACGAGATTCGCGGTTCGCGCGCCGGCATGGGGCTCAAGGGCGACTGGATGGCGTCCGCGCTCGCGTCCGTCTACCAGAAGAGCTGGTCGTTCACGTTCGCGGACGGGACGAGGCTCCATATCTCTGTCGGCGCGAAAGGCGTAGCAAAGGTGACGGGGGAGACTCCGGACGGATTCAAGGTGAGCATGAACGCGCAGGCGGTGATGGGTCAGGACGGAGAGTTCCTCTACGTGCCCCTTGCAGCGACGCTCAAGAAGGGGTCCGCAACTCGCGAGCTCAGGCTCCTCGCGTGGCTCGCTCCGGAAGGCGAGCTTATTCGCGCGGATGCGGCGGACTCGTCGCTCGGTGAGGTCGTCGCCGGAGGGCCGACCGAGGCGCCGCGGATCCTAGACCGGACTGGCGCGGAGACGATTCCGGCTGGCGTTGCCTATTCGCGCGAGTTCGCGCTGCAGGAGCTCGGGTACCCGGCGAAGTTCTCGGTGACGCGTGCGCCGACGGGACTCAAGATGGCCGCGGCGACGGGAGTGCTCTCCGGCGTGCCGACGAAGGGCGGCGCATTTGCCGCGGTCGTCAAGGCGACGGGCGTGGCGAACACGAAGTGGATCGACGAACTTTCAGTGGCGTATGAGGTCTCCGAGATGCCCGGCTGGGCGTGGGGAACGTTCACCGGTGCGACGGCGGATGGACTCGTCACCGCTACGATCGCGAAGAACACGGGCAAGATTTCCGTCAAGGTGGTTGAGAACGGAACGAACTGGACCTTCACCGCGGCGTCCTTCTCGTCGCTTTCCGGCGGCGCATATGCCGCGGAGATCGTCGGCAAGAGCGGAAAGCTCGTCGTCACTAACACGCTCGAACTGGTAGAGGAGACGATCGGCGGAATGTCGCGCGGGACTCTGCGCGTGGAGAGCGAGGAGCGTCCGGGCGCATTCGAATGCGTGCAGAACCTCTGGAAGGTCGAGCCGCTCAAGTCGGCGGGGAAGGCCATCGCGGCCGATCCGGCGCTCAAGGCCGGCATTAAGCTCCGCGTTGCAGCGGACGGCACGCGCGTCGGCGACGGAGACGAGGCATTCGGCGAGATCGTCGTCAAGTTCGCGGCGTCCGGAGACGCGACGTGCGCGTGCAGCTTCGACATGGGGACGGACGCGCGAGGCGCGGCCGTTGTGTACAAGGCGACGTGCAAGTCGGCGCTTGAGCCTCTCGGTGACGGCGCGTACACGCTTCGCGTGCGCGTGCCCGCGAAGGCGGGGAAGTTCGGCGGGTTCGCCGGGGACTACGAGCTCGGGCTGGGGCACTGAGGGAGATCGAAATGGGCGCAAAGGCAAAAGGCGACAAGGTTTCGAGATACGAGTCGAAGTACGTGATACCGCGCGAGCAGGTCGCGGAGATTCGCGAGGTCGTGCGTCCGTTCTGCAAGCCGGACCCG
>JAEEOY010000179.1 GCA_016284515.1 Kiritimatiellia bacterium
GCGCGGAGCGTCAGCTCCTCAGGATGCGCGTCAAGGCGCGCAAGGGCACGGTGCGCAAGCAGCGCGCAGCCTCCGCGAAGAACTAACCGGATGCGTCGGAGGGGAAACGGTGGAGATGCTGCCGACAGCTGACAGCCATCAGGGCAGGAAGTTCACGATCGCCGACTTTCTAAAGGCCGGCGAGGAACGACTTCGCCTTTCGGTGGCCGTGGGCGGCGACAACCTCTCGCGTGAAATCGAGGAGCCCATGGCGAACCGTCCGGGCCTCGCCCTGACGGGCTTCTTCGAGCACTTTGCGTGGAAGCGCCTCCAGCTATTCGGCAACGCCGAGATAGCTTACCTGAGGTCGCTTCCCGACGCCGAGCGTCTCGCGCGCATCCGCTCCCTCTTCGAACACAAGGCGTTCTGCGTAATATACACTAACGGACACCGCCCGCGCCGCGACGAGATACGCGTCGCGCACGAGGCAGGCGCCGTAGTCCTCACCTCGGCACTCAAGACGCGCGAGCTGTCGCACCACAGCGCGTTCATACTCGAACGCCTCGGCGCGCCACGCGCCACCATATACGGAACGATGATCGAGGTAAGCGGACTGGGCGTCCTCTTCGAGGGCGACCCCGGCATGGGCAAGAGCGAGACTGCTCTCGGGCTCGTGAAGCGGGGCCACGCGCTCGTGGCGGACGACCTTACGTGCATACGCAAGGACGTCGCGAACGACAAGCTCTATGGCTCGGCGGCCGAATCGACCGCCGGGTACATGGAGATACGCGGCATAGGCATAATCAGGGTCGACAAGATGTTCGGCATCAACGCGGTAAGGGGCGAGAAGCGGCTTCAGCTCGTAATCTCGCTCCGCCGATTGAAGGATGTCGAAGGCGAAGTCGACAGGATCGGACAGAAGCGCCGTTTCGTGAACATACTCGGCGTGGACGTCCCCCACATGATCATGCCTGTCAGCGAGGGCCGAGACCTGGTGAACCTGGTCGAGACCGCGGCCCAGCACGAAAAGCTTGTGAGCTCGGGGTACGACCCCGTCAGCGAACTCTCCGAGCGGCTCCGCCAAAGGGCGAAGGCCGGCAAAACGAAGCGCTAAGGAAAGGTGATGCACATGGCAGAAGAGAAGATAGTCAGGGAGCTGACGCTCCTGAACAAGTACGGGATGCACGTCCGCCCGGCGGGGCTGTTCGCCAAGGTGGCGAGCCGCTACGACGCCTCGGTCGAAGTCGAGAAGGACGGCAACGTCGTCTCCGGCAAGTCGATCATGGCGCTCATGACGCTCGAGGCGACATGTGGCACCGTGCTCAAGGTCACGGCCAGCGGCCCCCAGGCCAAGGAGGTGCTGGACGAGCTGGAGGCGCTTGTCGGACGCAAGTTCGACATCCCCGATGAGCAGTAACCCGCCAATGACCACGATCGCGGGGCTTCCCACCGCGCGCGGCTTCGCGTGCGGACCGGTCTTCGTGTATCGTGGCGACGGGGAGATTCCGATCCCCGAATACGTCGTCGAACCTGGGCGCGAAACGGACGAGCTCATGCGTCTCCGGCGCGCGATGATGGACACGAGGCGCGACCTCGAGAACCTCATCGCGATCCTGCGCGAACGCACGGGACGCGCCGACGTGAGGGTCTTCGAGTGCCATCTCATGATTCTCGAGGACGCCGCGCTGGTGGAGGAGGCCGAAGGCTACGTGACCAAGGACCGGCTCAACGCCGAGGCCGCGGTCCGCAAGACCGCGAACGCCGCGCGCCGCCAGTTCGAGCGCATGAACGACCCCTACTTCCGTGAAAGGGTCCGAGACCTCGACGACATAGAGCGCCGCATCCTGAAGGCGCTGACGGGCTTCGCATCAAGTCCGCATCTCGAGCTCAAGACGCCGTCCATCATAATCGCGGACGACCTTACGCCGTCCGAGACGGTGCAGCTTCCGCGCGAGCTCGTCCTCGGCTTCGCCACGAACGGCGGCTCCACGACAAGCCACGTCGCGCTTCTCGCACGCGCCCTTGCGCTTCCGGCGGTAACGGGACTCGGAGACATAACGTCGCGCGTCAAGCCCGGGGAGTTCGTCCTTCTCGACGGCACAAACGGCGCGATCACTCTGAATCCCGACAGGGCGACCATCCGCGACTTCAGCGACCTCGTCGAGCGTCAGATCGAGCTCACCGAGAACGTCGCGCGAGGAGCTCCGGCGGGTACGCTCAAGTCCGGCGGAGAGGTCCGCATTTTCGCGAACGTCCATCCAGGCGTGCCGCTCGCAGGAATCCGCGAGCAGGGCGCGCGGGGCATCGGACTCTACCGCAGCGAATACCTTTGGCTGATACGGGGCGTGGAGCCGACGGAAGAGGAGCAGTTCATCGCGTACCGCGATGCGGCGAAGTTCGCCGCGACGCTTTCCGAGGGCGGCAGCATCACCATCCGCGTCCTCGACATCGGCGGCGACAAGCTCGTGCGCGGAATCTCCTCGAAGGAGGCCAATCCCTTCCTCGGCAACCGCTCCATACGCTATCTCCTTTCGCACAGGGACGTCTTCCGCACGCAGATAAGGGCGATACTCCGCGCCTCCGCGTACGGCAAGATCCTCATGCTGTACCCTATGGTCAGCTGCGTCGAGGAGCTTCGCGAATGCGCCGTGGCCGTCGCCGAGGTGAAGGCGTCGCTCGAGCGCGAGGGCATCCCGTTCGACCGCAACATCCGCGTCGGCGCGATGATAGAGGTGCCGTCTGCCGCGCTTGCGGCCGACGACCTCGCCAAGTACGTCAACTTCTTCTCCATCGGCACGAACGACCTCGTGCAGTACACGATGGCCGCGGACCGCGGCAACGAGTCCGTCGCGCACCTGTACCAGCCGACCCACCCCGCCGTCCTGAGGCTCATGCGCATGACAATCGAAGCGGCGAAGCGCGCCGGAATAGGCGTCAGCGTCTGCGGCGAATCTGCCGCGGACCCGATCGTGGGCATCCTCTGGGTCGCGATGGGGGTGGAAGTCCTATCCATGTCGTCCACCTACATCCCGCTCATCTCCAAGATACTCGCCAGGCTCACGCGCGAGGACCTCAAGGAGTACGCGAAGGTGCCGGAGTCCATGCCGCCGTGCTCCACGGCCGCCGAGATACTGGCGGCGTGCCACAAGTTCCTCGTCGGCAAGATACCGAACCTCGACGACATACTGATATGATATCCACCGCCGAGGTTGTAATTGAGAGAATCGCGGTCGCGAGAGGGAAGGGCGAGTCTCTCCTCGATTTGGCGGTAGAGTCATCTAGGGTCGCAGTAGGGTCGTCCATCCCGGTCCTCGCCGTGATCGCGGCGACCTTCTCCAATCCGGATCGCTTCCCGTCCCTCGCGGTGAAGGTCGCCTCCGCGCTGGGGCTCCCCGCGTCGACTCCTGCGTTCGACCTCCAGATGGCGTGCAGCGCCTACCCGTATGCGCTGTATCTCGCGGGGAAGCTCTCCGCCGACCTGGGCGGGCGAGTCCTCGTCGTGGACGGCGACGTGCAGTCTCCGCTCGTGGACCCCTCGGACCACGCGACGGGCGCGATCTTCTCCGACGCCTGCACGGCCTCGGTGGTGTCCTGCCGCGGCACATCTGCCGCGCGCAGCTATTTCGATTTCCTCTCGCGCGCGGACGGTGCGCTTGAATGCCCTGCGCAGGGTCCGATAAAGATGGACGGCTTCGCGGTCTTCTCCTTCGTGGCGACGGAGGTGTCTAAGTTCATCGGCGCCTTCCTCGACCGCGTTGCGGCGGAGTCGGGATCGGACCCTCGTTCGCTTCAGTTCGCGCCGCACCAGGCCAATCCCTACATGGTGCGCCGTCTCGCTGACGCGCTTGGCCTTTCAGCGGGGCTTCTGACGATTCCTGACGATTTCAAGAACCCCGGCTCATGCTCCGTGCCGATGGCGCTTGCGATGAAGGGGAAGCCCGGCCCCGCAGTCATCGCCGGATTCGGCGCGGGGCTTTCCGCGTCCGTCGGCATCGTGCGCCTCGCCGAAGGTTTTCATTCGTAACCCAATGTTCCCGCGCCCTGCGGCGCAAAATGCTATAATTCCGCAATGCAAAACGACAAATACAGACTGCTGGTGATCAACCCCGGCTCGACTTCGACGAAGGTGAGCCTGTTCGAGAACGAGACCTCTGTCTTCGAAAAGAGCCTTTTCCATGATTCCTCCGTCCTCCTCAAGTTCCCGCACGTGAACGACCAGGTGCCGTTCCGCAAGGGCGTCATACTCGACATGCTCAAGGACGAGGGTGTCGATCCGTCCACGATCGACGCCTTCGTAGGACGCGGCGGAAGCGCCTGCACGCAGCCGGGCGGCCTTACGAGCGTGAGCGAAAAGCTCTACGACGACACAGTGGCTGCCGTCGGCGGCTCGGAGCATCCGGCGAAGCTCGGCGTCATGCTCGCGTGGGAGTTCGCGCAGGAGTATTCCAGGCCGGCTTACACGCTTAATCCGACGAACGTCGACGAATACTGCGACTACGCGCGCCTCACCGGAATCAAGGGCGTCTACCGCGTCTCGCACTCGCACGTCCTCAACCAGAAGGCCGTTGCCGAGTTCCATGCGGCGAAGCTGGGCAGGAAGTACGAGGAGTGCAATTTCATTGTCGCGCACATCGACGGAGGCATCACCGTCTCCGCGCACGAACGCGGCAGGATGGTTGACGGAAACATGGGGGCGGATGGCGAGGGCGCGTTCACTCCGACGCGCATCGGCTCCGTGCCGGTCCTTCAGCTTCTCGACTACATAGAGGCGCACTCCGTCGCCGAGGTGCGCCTAAGGTGTTCGCGCGCCGGCGGATTCGTCGATCTCTTCGGGACTTCCAACTCCGACACGATCCACGCGCTTGTCGACAAGGGCGACCGCAAGGCGACGCTCGTCTGGAACACGATGATCTACCAGGTCTGCAAGATGATAGGCGAGATGAGCGCCGTGCTCTGCGGAAAGGTGGACGGAATCCTTCTCACCGGCGGGCTGCTGCGCTTCTCCGACGTGGAGGAGGGAGTTCGCCGCCGCTGCGGATTCATCGCGCCGATCTCGTGCTACCCTGGCGAGATGGAGCAGGAGGCCCTGGCGCTCCCTGCGCTCAAGGCCCTGCGCGGCGAGTTGAAGCCGCTTGAATACTCCGGGCGCAACGTGTGGCCTGGCTTCGCCGACATCGGGCTGTAGCCCAGTCGGCTCACTGCGCCTGCACGGCCGTCGCAGCGACGGTGTTGACGATGTCGTCTACGGAGCATCCGCGCGAGAGGTCGTTGCAGGGCTTCGCGAGCCCCTGGAGGACGGCGAAGCACGACGCGCCGCCGAGGCGCTGCGTTATCTTGTAGCCGATGTTCCCCGCCTGCAGGTCGGGGAACACGAGCACGTTGGCGCGTCCGGCAACGGGGCTGCCCGGCGCCTTCAGAGCGCCGACTTCCGGAACAAGCGCCGCGTCGAACTGGAGCTCGCCGTCGATGAGCGTGTCCGGAGCGAGCGACTTGGCGATTGCCGTCGCCTCGCGCACCTTGTCGACAAGCGCGTGGTTCGCGCTTCCCTTCGTCGAGAACGAGAGCATCGCGACGCGCGGTTCGGAGATTCCGCAGAGCTTCCGCGCCGTCTCGGCGGTCGCGACGGCGATGTTGCCGAGCTCCTCGGCGTTCGGGCACGGGTTCACCACGCAGTCCGCGTAGACGAGGAGCCCGTCCTCGCCGAAATCCCTGTTCGGACACTCCATGAGGAAGCTCGACGAGACGAGCTTCATTCCCGGCGCTGTCTTTATGAGCTGGAGGGCTGGACGAAGCATGTCGCCTGTCGAATGGACAGCGCCTGAGACGAGTCCGTCGGCCTCGCCGAGCTTGACCATCATCATTCCGTAGTACATCGGGTCCGCCGCGAGCTTCGCCGCCGCCTCTTCGGTGATTCCCTTCGCCTTGCGCAGCTCGTAGAGCGCGGCGGCGTATCTTTCGAGGCGCGGCGCATCCGCCGCGATGGATTCCGGCGTCAGCAGGATTGGCTCCGCGATGCCTTCGGCGCGTATCTCCTCCGCCGCCTTCACTGTGCGCGGCTCGTCGCCCTCCGGCAGCACGATGCGCTTGATGTTCGACTTTGCCTTTGCCTTTATGCGTTCCACGAGGTTCATTTTTTTCTTCACTCCTTTGCTTTTCAGCGGGAATTATACCAAATCCGCGGCGGATTTTGCGTGCCGCCTCATTACGCAGTGCGAAGGACTTGCCATGGCGCGGAATCCCCAAAGCGGCAGCGATTTATGGTATAATCACGGGCATGAAGAAATCTATCATGCTGTTCGCGGCTCTTGCCGCGGCGTCGCTCGGGTTTGCGGCGCAGGGGGAGGTGCAGTCAGAAAAGCCGCTCAAGGTGCTCATGATCGGGAACAGCTTCTCGATCTGCGCTCTGAAGCAGATGCCGCAGGTGGCGGAGTCCATGGGCCGCAGGCTCGACCTCGCCTCGCTCTACATCGGCGGATGCTCGCTGGAGCGCCACTGGCAGAACGTCGTCGCGGCGACGAACGCCGATTTCCGTCCGTACCGCTTCGACCGCACGACCGACGGCAAGAAGGTCGTTGAGAAGGGCAAGGCCAACATCCCCGACGCTCTAGTCCTAGATAAGTGGGACATCGTGACGCTCCAGCAGGCGAGCCACTTCAGCTGGCAGCCTGATACCTTCGAGCCGTTCGGCGGCAACCTTATAGCGAAGGTCCGCGAGCTCGCGCCGCAGGCGAAGATCGTCGTCCAGGAGACGTGGAGCTATCCGCCGTGGGACAAGCGCCTGAAGAAGTTCGGCTTCGACCAGGTCGAGATGTACGCGCGTCTGCGCGACGCATATGCCGCGTTCGCCGGGAAGTACGGCTTCGACGTTATCCCCGTCGGGACTGCGGCGGAGTTTGTTCCGGACCGCAATTCGCTCTTCACGAAGCCCGATTTCCACTTCAACCGCGACGGCGAGTACCTCCAGGGGCTTGCGTTCACGGCGAAGCTGTACGGCGTCGACGTCAGGAAGTGCGCCTACCGTCCGTCGTGGATGGACGCCGCGCGCGCGGAGGAGATCAAGGCCGCGGTGATGGACGCCATAGAGGGGACGCGGCACATCCGCCGCGCCTTCCGCGATGCGCGCGTCACGCGCGGCAGCACGAACGTCGTCCGCTGCCAGCCAGTCGACGAGGCGTCGTGGATATGGCTCCCGGGCGATGCGGGTCGCAGCGAGGGCAAGGTCGACTTCTGGGAGGGAGACCGCAAGGGACTCTCGGTTGAGGGCGACGTCGCTTTCGTGAAGTTCCGCAGGGAGTTCGACGTCGCTCCGGGCGACGGCACGCTGTTGTTCGACGTCTCGGGAGACGAGAGGTTCTACCTCACGATCGACGGGAAGTTCGTCGCGCGCGGGCCCAACCGCGCCACGACGGAGAACTGGCAGTACCAGACGTACGTCGCCGATCTCGAGCCCGGCCGTCACGTTGTAGAGGCGGTCGTCTGGCGCATCGGCGACTTCGGTCCGCTCGCCCAGCTCTCCCACCGCGGCGGATTCGTCTTCAAGGCCTCCGGCGCGTACGACGAGAAGCTGACGACGGGCAAGGTCGACTGGCAGGCGGGGCTCCTCCCTGGAATAAAGCCGATCGGCAAGGACAAGGACGCCGGAACGTGGGGAACCGGTTCGCAGTTCGAGATCGTCGGGACGGGTCCGTACTCCGGCGAGCCTCAGGAGTGGAAAACGGCTGAGGTCGTCCGTGGTCCGGCGGGCGCTCCCACGGTGAAGAACTGGGGCGGACGCACAAGCGGATGGATGCTCTTTCCGACCCAGCTGCCCGACCAGACGGAGGCGCGCGTCCTGCCCGGACGCGTCAAGGCCGTCGCAAAGGGCGTCGAGTTCAAGAGCCGCCACGTCTTCACCGAGGAGGAGGCTCGCGAGACAATTGACGTGAAGAAGCCTTTCACCATCCCGGCCAACACGAAGATGCAGATCGCGTGGGATCTCGACGACTACTACTGCGTCTATCCCGAGGTCATCCTCTCCGGCGGAAAGGGCGCGAAGTTCGCGGTCCGCTTCGGCGAGGCGGCGAAGCGCGCCGACAACTACCTGAAGACCGGCGAGCCCGGCTCGCGCGGGATGATCGTCGGACGCTTCCTGCCGGCCTTCGGCGACACGTTCGTGAGCGACGGACGCAAGGGCGCGGTCTTCTCCTCGCCTTGGTTCCGCTGCGGCAAGTGGTGCCGCATCGACGTCGAGACGGCCGAAGAGCCTCTGACCGTCGACTCCATCGCTTTCATCGACTCCCGCTATCCGCTCGAGCTGGAGAGCGTGTTCGAGTCCGCCGACGACCCGTCGCTCGGCGGCATCCGCCGCATCTGTTCGCGCGCGATGCAGATGTGCTGCCACGAGATGCTCTTCGACTGTCCGTTCTACGAGCAGCAGATGTATCCGGGCGACACGCGCGTCCAGCTCAATGTCCTCTCCGCGATGTCGCGCGACGACCGCATCATCAAGCGCGCCATCGAACTCTATGACCTCGGCACGAGGGACGACGGACAGTGTCCGTTCAACTGGCCGACGCGCGGACTCCAGGAAGGCGCGAGCTACACGCTCTGCTACCTGCTCATGTACGGCGACTACGCGATGTACCACACGGACCGCGAATGGCTGCGCGCGAGGCTGCCCGGAATGCGCAAGTCGATGGCCGGAATGGAGTTCTACGAGAACTCGGACGGGCTCCTCGAGAACCTCCCCGGATGGAACTTCATGGACTGGACGGTCGGCTGGGAGGGCGACGGAACTGCGCCGGGATGCCTCGCCGGCGATGGCGTCAACGCGGAGCTGAACCTCTACTGGAACCTCGCGATGCGCTCCGCCGCGGTGACCGAGCGCGCTCTCGGCAACGAACTGCAGGCGAAGTACTGGGAGGCGAAGTCCGCGAGGCTTAAGAAGAAGATCGTCGAGAAGTTCTGGGACGAGAAGCGCGGCATATTCGCCGACACGCCCGCGAAGAAGGACTTCTGCGAGCACGCGCAGGCGCTTGCGCTCCTCGGCGACGTCCTGCCCGCGGACAAGTCGGAGGCGCTCTTCCGCCACCTGATCGAGGACGATGACCTCAAGCGCTGCACCGTCTATTTCTCGTACTATCTCTTCGAGACGTACTTCAAGTTCGGACGCGGCGACATCTTCCTCAAGCGCCTCGACCTCTGGCGCGAGTATGTGAAGAAGGGCCTTGCGACGACGCAGGAGGCGCCTGACGTCGGCGCGAACGGCGAGTCCAGGAGCGACTGCCACGCGTGGGGCTCGCATCCGATCTGGTTCATGCAGACGGGCCTCGCCGGAATCCGCTCCGCCGCTCCGTTCTTCGCGAAGGTGCGCGTCGCCCCCTGCCCGGGCGGACTCAAGTCGCTCAAGGCGACGCAGCCGCATCCGAAGGGATGGATCGAAGTCGACCTCTCGTTCGAGGGCGACAAGGCGTCCGGAACTGTCCGCACCCCCGTCCCAGGGACGTTCGAGTTCGGCGGGCGCACGGTCGAGCTCAAGGTGGGCGTGAACGAAATCTAATAAAGCAAGCAGGAAAAGACGGAAATGAAATTCAAGCAGGCAATAATCTGGACATTCGCGCTCGCGGTCGGCGCAGTTCTCGGCACGCTCGGCATCGCGCCGCTCAACGATTTCATGGACTTCGTCGCGTCCGCCTACACGCGCGCGTTCCAGTTCGTCGCCGTGCCGACGGTCGCGCTCGCGATCCTCACGGCGATGGCGTCGCTCGGGGAGGGCAATGCGATGGGCAAGGTGTTCGCCAAGACGTTCACTTGCACAGTGCTCACCTCGTTCGTCGCGGCTCTCGTCGGTCTCGGGCTCTTCATCCTCGTCGATCCCGGCACGATCGACCAGGGAGTGGTCCAGGCGGTCGCGGAGAACGCGGACGCGATGGCGCAGATACAGCGCGCGCCTGAGACGGTGTACGGACACATCCTCAACGCGATCCCGAACAACCTGGTGAATCCGTTCCTCAGCGGAAACGTCCTCGCGATTGTCCTCATCTCGGCCGGAATCGGCATCGCGATCGCCGTCCTCGGCAAGACGAGCGAGAACGTGAAGACGCTCCACAAGGCGTTTTCGGGACTGCAGGAGGTCTTCTTCGGACTCATCAAGGGCCTCATCTGGGCGCTCCCCGTCGGCATCGTCGCGTTCGCTGCGCAGCTCGCCGCGCAGATGTCCGCAGGCGTCGTCGTCGGCTCAATCGGCAAGTACGTCCTCGTCGTGATAGGAGGCAACGTCATCCAGTTCTTCGTCGTCCTTCCGCTCTTCTGCTATCTCCGCGGCGTCAACGGCTACAAGGTGATGCGTCAGATGACGCCGGCGCTTCTCATGGCGCTCTTCACGAAGTCTTCTGCCGCGACGCTTCCCGTCACGGTTGCGACGGCCGAGAAGAACATGAAGGCTAAGCCGTGGATCGCGCGCTTCATACTTCCGCTCTGCTGCACGATCAACATGAACGGATGCGCCGCGTTCATCCTCGTGACGTCGCTTTTTGTCATCCGCAACTCGCCCGACTGCGGCATCGTCCTCACGCTGCCGGTGATGCTCACGTGGTGCGTCATCGCGACGCTTTGCGCCATCGGCAACGCGGGAGTTCCGATGGGATGCTACTTCCTGACGCTCTCGCTCATGGCGGGCGTCGGCGGAAATCTTATGATTCTTGGCGTTATTTTGCCGATATACACGATTATCGACATGATCGAGACGGCGGAGAACGTCTGGAGCGACTGCTGCATATGCGCCGTCGTGGACAAGTCAACAAAGTAGACTTTGCGTCTGGGCGGACTTTCTCGTTTCGACGCGATTTGATATAATATCCGACAGCTATGAATACTGTACTCGTTGGCGCCCAATGGGGCGATGAAGGCAAGGGCAAGGTCATCGACTTCCTCACAGAGGAGGCGGATGTCGTCGTGCGGTTCCAGGGAGGCTCGAACGCGGGCCACACCGTGGTGGTTGGCGACAAGAAGTACGTCCTCCACCTCGTGCCGTCTGGAGTTCTGCACGAAGGCAAGCACTGCGTCATAGGCAACGGCGTCGTGATGGATCCGTTCGACCTCATGAAGGAGCTCGAGCAGGTCGAGAGCTGGGGCTTCGAACTCAAGGGACGCTTCCACATCTCCGAGCGCGCGCACATGGTCATGCAATGGCACCGCGCGATCGACAAGGCCCAGGAGGCCGCGCGCCCCGAGGGCAAGAAGATCGGCACGACGGGACGCGGAATCGGCCCGGCGTACGCCGCGAAGGTCGGGCGCTACGGAATGCGCGTAGGCGACATTCTCAAGCCCAACTTCCTCGACATCGTCCGCGACCAGGTGGAGGAGGCGAACATCGCGCTCAAGGCGCTCGGCGCGCAGCCGCTCGACGCGGAGGAGATGGTGCGTCTCTACGCTCCGATGGTGAAGGCTCTCATGCCGTACGTCACCGACACGGTCCAGTTCCTTCACGAGAACCTCGACGCGAAGAAGTCCGTTCTTTTCGAAGGCGCGCAGGCGACGATGCTCGACATCGACTTCGGCACCTACCCGTTCGTCACGTCGTCGAATCCGACCGCGGGCGGGGCCTGCACAGGCTCCGGAGTGAGCCCGCGCTCGATCGACCGCGTCATCGGCGTCCTCAAGCTCTACACGACGCGCGTCGGAGAGGGTCCGTTCCCGACCGAGCTCTTCGACGCCGACGGCGAGACGCTCCGCGCCCGCGGAGGCGAGTTCGGCGCGACCACTGGCCGTCCGCGCCGCTGCGGATGGTTCGACGCCGTCGTCGCGCGCTATGCGCAGCGCGTCAACGGAATTGACTTCTGGGCGATGACGAAACTCGACGTCCTGGATACGTTCCCGGTCGTCAAGATCTGCACCGGCTACCGCCGCGACGACGGTTTCGTCTACCAGACCTTCCCGGCCGACCTCGAGGCCCTGAAGCGCTGCACGCCGGTCTACGAGGAGCTTCCGGGATGGCAGTGCGAGACCTCGCACGTCACGGACTACTCGCAGCTCCCCGAGAACGCGAAGAAGTACGTGAACCGCATCCTCGACCTCGTCGGCGGCAAGCTCGGCGTCCTCTCCGTGGGTCCTGCAAGGGAAACTACGCTGAGGATCAACGTTTAGTCGTTGGTCGTTAGTCGTTAGTTGTTAGTCGTTGGTGTTGGGATGCAGCATCTCGCTGTCATAATGGACGGAAACGGCAGGTGGGCGCAGAAGCGCCACCTGCCGCGACTTATGGGCCACCGCGCGGGGGCGGACGCTCTCGACCGCACGATGCACTGGTGCAAGGAGGCCGGGATAAAGTACCTCACCGTCTATGCGTTCTCCACCGAAAACTGGAAGCGCTCGGAGGACGAGGTCTCCGGACTCATGAAGCTCCTCTCCCACTTCATAAAGTCAAAGGAGAAGGAGCTTGTGGAGAACGGCGTCGCGTTCAGGGTCATCGGACGCCGCACCGACCTCTCCGAAAAGCTGCAGAAGGAAATCGCCGCGCTCGAGGAGAAGACGAAGGGCGGAGACTTCACGCTCATTGTCGCGCTGTCCTACGGCGGGCGCGACGAAATCGTAAGGGCGGCCGAACGGCTTTTTGAAAAGTGGAGACGCGGCAACATGCCGCGTCGCGAGGATCAGGTCCTGACGCGGCAGGATGCCGCGTCTCCAATAGACGAGCAGACCTTCGCCTCGTGCCTTGACACCGCCGGGATCCCAGATCCGGACCTGATCATCCGCACGTCTGGCGAGCTGCGTCTTTCGAACTTCCTTCTCTGGCAGGCTGCGTACGCCGAGTTCTACTTCACCGACGTCCTCTGGCCAGACTTCGACAAGGCCGAGTTCGACAAGGCGATAGCGAGCTTCTCTAAACGCGACCGCCGCATGGGAGGGCGGGGGAAATGATGAATGGTGAATGATGGAGTGAGATGAATCCGATACTTAAGAGAACTTTGACAGGGTTGGCCGTTGGCGCGGTTGTGATCTGCGCCGTGCTCCTTGCGCCGCTTATTGCAATCAAAACAGCCGTATTCGTCATTGCTATATTTGCCATTTGCGAGTTTCGTGAGTTGCTGTCCATAAAAAAGCCGTCGATGCCTGTGTGGCCTTTTCTGCTGTGCTTGCCTGTTCTTGGCTGTGGCCTGGGCTCTCTTGCACGTATTCCAGATATGTACGGCGACGCGGCGTGCGGACCGTTTCGGCTTGGCAACGTGATGCTGCTCTATGTGATTGCAATCGTCAAGTTCTCCGATGTCGGTGGTTTCGCTTTCGGGCTTACTTCGGCGAAGCTGATGAAGGGCGGCAACCACAAGCTCTGCCCGACGATCTCGCCGAACAAGAGCTGGGAAGGGCTCTTTGGCTCAATATTCGCGTCGTGCCTTGTCTCGTGCTGCTTTATGGGTGCGACTGGTTTTAGCGTCGTAAAGTCACTTGCATGCGGCGTGACTGCCGCGCTTGTGGGAACGGCGGGTGACCTCGTGGAATCGAAGTTCAAGCGCTGGGTCGGGGTGAAGGACTCGTCGACGATGAAGATCACGAACGGAATGGGCGGTTTTCTAGACATGATCGACTCGCTTCTCTTCGCGCCCGCCGTGCTCTACTTCCTCATGGGGCTTGAGTTCTGACATGACGCGCTCTCGCGAAGCTTGGATATCATTTCTCGCGACGCGCGTCGTCGGGATTGTCGTCGACGCCGCTGTGATTGGCCTAGCGTACCTGAGCGCGTTTGCGCTTAGGTTCGACTTCCAGGAGCCTACATCGCTCGGCGGATGGATCACCGTAGCGCGCTCGTACGTCGTCGTGTGCGCGGTGCATCTCGCCTCGCTTCTTCTCTTCGGATGCTACCGCCTTGCGTGGCGCAGGGTGCGCGGGAGCGAGCTGCCGCAGTACATCGGCGCGATGATGTTCGCCTGCGGCGTCCTTACGCTGATGCGCTACTTCCTCCCCAATGTCACACTTTCGCACATCCGCCCCCCGTACTCGATCACCGTCATCTGCTTCTTCCTTGCGACGATCGGCGTTGTCGGCGTGAGGGTGCTGTGGCGCGTGTACTGGACGAGCCGCGTCAAAGAGGACACGCTTCTCGAGCGCAATGTCAAGCACTTCGACAATACTGTCGCGCGGCGCTTCCTCGCCGGGAAGGTCGTGATGGTGACTGGCGCTGGCGGGTCGATCGGCTCGGAGATAGTCCGGCAGGTCGCGGCTGCGGGCGCGAAGAAGGTGCTGATGGTCGAGCGCGGGGAGAACGCGCTCTACGAGATCAACCGGCGCATGAACGACGCGCGCTGCGTCCCGCTGATGTACGACGTGAACGACAGGGACAAGATGGACGCGCTGTTCGCGTCCGAGAAGCCTGAAGTGGTTCTCCATGCCGCGGCGTACAAGCATGTCCCTATGGTCGAGATGAACCCCGAGGAGGGGTGGCGCAACAACACGGAGGCGACGCGCAGGCTCGCGATGCTCTCCGCCGCGCACGGCGTTCGGCGCTTCGTTCTCATCTCCACCGACAAGGCCGTCAACCCCGTGTCCGTCATGGGCAAGACGAAGCTCGCCGCAGAGCAGGCGGTCATGGCACTTAACAACTCCTCCACTCCTCAACTCCCCGACTCGCCCACTTCCTTCTGCGCGGTGCGGTTCGGAAACGTCTTCGGCTCGTCTGGTTCGGTTGTTCCGCTCTTCAGGGAGCAGATCGCTAAGCGCCAGCCGATCACGGTGACGCATCCGGACATGAAGCGCTACTTCATGACGATCGAGGAGGCGGTCTCGCTCGTTCTGCAGGCCGCGTCGCGCGACGAGAGGGCGATCTACACGCTCGACATGGGCGAGCCTGTGCGCATCCTTGACCTCGCCGAGGGCATGATTGAGCAGGCGGGGTACCGTCCGTACGTGGACATTCCGATTGTCTTTACGGGCGTGCGTCCCGGGGAGAAGCTGTTCGAGGAGCTGGACGTCTCGGAGCGCTCCTGCTACAAGACCGACATGGCGAAGATATACATTACGAAGTGAACGCAACCGCCATACGTCGCCTTGCAATCGGCCTTTTTCTCGCGGCTCTTTCCGTCACGGGTTTCGCGTCCACGTTCGTCGTCGGCGCAGAGCTCACCAAGTCGTGCGGCGTCTCATCCGAAGTGCTGTCGTTCCTGCGCTTCGCTATCGCGGGCGCGGCGATGCTCGCGCTGAGGCCGAGGGTTCCGCGCGCGGCGCGCGACTGGCTGTCGATCCTCTGGCTAGGTCCTGTCGGAACCTCGCTCATGGCGTGGTTCGTCTTCCTTGGATGCGCGCGCGTGAGCGCGGCGAACGCGTCGATGGCGGACGCTCTGACGCCGCTCATGATCTTCGCCGCGGCGTCCGTAAAGGCGCGGCACATCGACGGACGCGGAATCTTCGGGCTCCTCTGCGGATTCCTCGGTGCGCTTCTCGTGATCCAGATTATCCACCGCGGCGGCTTCGCGCTCGAGGCGTATTCCGTCGGAGACGTCTACGTCCTGCTCGCGGCGGCGACGTGGGGAGTGTACACGGTGTGGGGGCGTCCGCTCATTTCGCGCATCGGCTCGCAGTCTTTCACCACATGGACGATGCTCGTCGGGGCTGCGGCGATCGGCGTGTTCCTTCCGTTCCTAGACGTCGCGTGGCCGAAGGACGCGAAGTCGTGGTCGCTCGTCGCGTGCCTCGCTTTCGTGTGCACTCTTATGCCTTTCTGGACCTGGAACGCCGCGCAGAAGTATCTTCCGATGTCGCTGCTCGGCGTGACGGCGTACTTCACTCCGGTCGTCGCGGTGGCGCTTGCGGCCGTCTTTCTCGGGGAGAGGGCGACGGCGCTTCAGTGGATCGGAACAATTTTCATAATCGTATCTGCAGTTGTCGAGACGAAGGGAGCGTCGCGCGCTGGCTGAAAAGAAGAGGGCAACAAAATGGAACATCCGACATTCAAGACGACGTACAACCTTCCCGGACGCGAGCTTCTTCCGCACCGCGAGCCGTTCCTGTTCGTGGACAGTCTCATCGCCGCGGATGAGACGGGGTGCATCGGCGAGTATCTCTTCACGGAGGAGAAGAACGACTTCTTCAAGGGGCACTTCCCTGGCGCGCCCGTGGTGCCCGGCGTTGTGCTCACCGAGGCGATGTGCCAGTGCGCGGGAGCGGGTATCGTGGCGCAGAACGTGATGGGAGGGCTTGACCGCGACAGGAGCAACCGATTCGTCCTCGCGGCGATCACGTCGGCGCGCTTCAGGCGTCCGGTGGTCCCTGGCGATCTCTTCACGATGGTCGCCCAGAACGTGAAGGCGCGCTCGCGCATTCGTACATTCGCCGTGAAGGGCTACGTCGGCGACGAACTTGCCGCGGAGTGCGAGATCACGTGCCTTCTCGACACCCGTCCGGCATAGCCCAAGGAAACGCGGCATCCTGCCGCGTCGCAGGCTGGGAGTGACGCGGCTGGAAGCCGCGTCTCCATGGAAAGAGTGCTGAGAGCATGCCCTCGCGATTGCCACGCGGGGGCGTTTTTTGGTATAATTTTCTACATGAACACCAAAATTCTATCTCTGTTGGCGGCGGGGGTTTCCCTCGCCGGTTGTGTATGCTGCGACTACGGCGTCAACTGCAAGGATCCCGTCGTCGGCAATTGGGGCCTCAAGCTCGGCTACGACAGCATGAATGCCGGTCACATGATCGTCTCGCGCGATGCGGACGGCAATGCGCAGGCGCTCGTTCTCTGGCGCTGGGCCTCGCCCGAGCCGATGAAGAACGTTGTTCTTGATGGCAACAAGTTCTCGTTCGACCATCCGTGGGGCTTCAAGGTCGAAGGCCAGATCGACGGCAACAAGCTCGCCGCGACCGCGACCAAGAACGACGGCAATCTCGAGACCACCGTCGTCGGCTGGCGCAATCCGGTCCTCAAGCCCGCGTCGACCAAGGACGCCAAGCTCGGCGAGCCGATTGACCTCCTCGCCAATGGACTCGACGGATGGGAGCTCATGGACAAGAACGCCAAGAACGGCTGGTCGTTCAAGGACGGCGTCCTCTCCAACACGCTCGGACTCAAGCCCGACGGCTCCTGGGCCGGCGGTGGTGCGAACCTCATGTCCAAGCGCGCCGACTTCTACGACTTCAACCTCGAGTACGACGTGCGCGTTCCGAAAAACTCCAACTCCGGCGTCTATCTGCGCGGACGCTACGAGTGCCAGGTCGTAGACAGCTACGGCAAGCCCGTCAATGAGCACAACATGGCCGCGTACTACGGACGCGTCGTGCCGAAGGTCGCCGCCGAGAAGAAGCCCGGCGAGTGGCAGCACGTCTCCGTCACGCTCTACAAGCGCCACATGACCGTCGTCCTCAACGGCATCACGATCATCGAGGACGCGCCTGTCGTCGGCATCACCGGCGGTGCAATCGACGCGAACGAGTTCGTTCCCGGTCCGATCTACCTCCAGGGCGACCACTCCGACGCGGACTACAAGAACATGATCCTTCGCCCTGCGAAGTAAGTCGTGAACGCGCTTTTCGCCATCGCCGCGCTTTTTGCGGCTGCCGCAGCGGCGACAGACAAGTCGCCGGAAAGCCCGTCTTCAGTTCCGTCCGGCACGTGGCCGGACGGGAAGAAGGCGGCTTTCTACCTTTCGTTCGACGACGGGTGCCCGACTCAGACGAAGAACGTGTTTCCGCTTCTTGAGAAGTATCGCATCCCGGGGACTTTCTACGTCTGCCCCGGGTGGGATCTCTTCAAGAAATACGAGGCCGCGTGGTCGAACGCTAACGAGTACGTGTTTCTTGGCAACCACACGATGACCCACGGCAAGATTCCAGACAAGGCGGCGCTTGACAAGGAGCTTTCGGAGTGCAACGCGGCGATAGCGCGGCTGCGCCCCAATCAGAAGGGCCCCGTGTCTTTTGCGATTCCCGCCGCGGAGTCGATGCACAAGGTGCTCGAGATAACCGACGAGGAAATCGCTGAGACATACAAGCGTCATAACCTCGTGGAGCGCTGGCTCTGGCACGGGTATCCCGTCCAGTGCAAGACGATCCCCGAGATGGAGGAGTATGTCGACAAGGTCATCGAGTCCGGTGGCGTAGGCAACATGGATTTTCACGGCGTTGGCGGCGACTGGCTCGATCCAGGACTCGAGTACTTCGAGGCGCTCATGAAGAAACTTGATTCACGGCGCGACGAGATATGGTTCGCGACGCACATTCAAATACACGAACGGCTGAAGAACCATAAGTGAAAATTACCCCCTTGCGCGCGCAAGGGGGTTTTTGGTATACTATGCGCCGTTTCCACGGATTGGGGAAGTAGCTCAGTTGGTAGAGCATCACGTTCGCAACGTGGGGGTCGAGAGTTCGAATCTCTTCTTCTCCACCATCCTTTCCGGAGGCTACGTGGGACTGTAGCTCAACTGGACAGAGCGACGGTTTCCTAAACCGTAGGTTCCGGGTTCGATTCCCGGCAGTCCCACCAAGAAGCCGGTTTTAAAATACCCCCCTTGCGCTCGTGTCTGACATTTGGTATACTATCTCTCTGTCGCACCTGTGGTGAAATTGGCACACACGCTAGATTCAGGTTCTAG
>JAEEOY010000180.1 GCA_016284515.1 Kiritimatiellia bacterium
AGGATGTCGTCGAGACGGATTTCGTCGTCGTGGGCGGCGGCATCGCGGGAACGTGCGCGGCCGTCGCGGCGGCGGACGCCGGACTCAAGGTCGCGCTCGTGCAGGACCGTCCCATGCTCGGCGGCAACGCGAGCGACGAGGTGCGTGTGCGGACTGAGAACGAGGGCGACGAGTTCCACTGGATAGTCAAGGCGGTCCGGAACAGCGTGCCCAACGGAGGCTCGATGGCGGCCGACGACGCGAAGCGCATGTCGTTCGTCGCGGGCTACACGAACATATCGGTGCACACCCTCTGGCGTGTGTACGGCGTTGCCACTAACGCCGTGCGCCGAATAGTCGCCGTCGACGCGCGGCACGTCGAGACCGGGGCGCGGCGCAGGTTCGTCGCCCCACTCTACTGCGACGCGACGGGCGACGGGTGGATCGGCTACTGGGCGGGGGCGTCCTACATGCTGGGGCGCGAGGCGAAGTCCGAGTTTGGCGAGACGACGCACGGGCGGGACGCGGCCGACGCGAGCACGATGGGCAACTCGCTCCTTTGGACCACCCGGACCGCCGCCGCGCCGTCCATCTTCCCCTCCGTTCCGTGGGCGACGAAGGTCAGCGGAGCGCGGGCGGACACGGCCGGCGGCTGGCAGTGGGAGGCGGGGCTCGACCCTGACGAGGATACGATCTACGACGCAGAGATGCTGCGCGACAGGCTCTTCCGCGCCATCTACGGCAGCTTCTCCAACGCCAAGGCGAGACCGGGGAACGAGAACCTGGAGCTGGACTTCCTGCACTACATCGCGGGCAAGCGCGAGAGCCGTCGCATCGTGGGCGACTACGTCGTCCGCGAGAGCGACGTCATTCGCAAGCGCAAGTTCGAGGATGCCATAGGGATAGCGACGTGGTCCGTCGATTTGCACCGTCCCGACGGCGACTCGGGCTTCATCGCGGCGACGACCCACTATCGGTACGGACCGTGGTGGATGCCATATCGCTCGCTATGCTGCCGCGACGTGCCGAACCTCTTCATGGCGGGCAGGTGCGCGAGCTACACGCACGTCGCGTTTGGCTCCAGCCGCGTGATGCACGCGGGCGGCCAGCAGGGCGTGGCGGCGGGATACGCGGCCGCGCTCTGTCTGAAGTACGGCTGCCGTCCGCGCGAGATATACCGCGACGCCGCGAAGACGGCGGAGCTGCAGTCTCTCATCAACAAGAGGGGGGAGTACGTGTGGCCCGAACAGGAACTCCCCTACAGGGAAGTCTCGGCTGTCGTCGTGGATAACGCCGACCCCTCTGGTGTCACCATATCTGGAACGTGGCCCTCCAGCTCGTACAACGCCGACCGTCACGGCGACGACTACCTCCACAGCAACAAGGCCGCATCGGACGACCTCTGGGTGCGATTCACGCCCAGCCTTCCCTCAAACGCCACGTACGTGGTTTCCCTCTTCTGGAACGGAGGAGACTCGCGCAGCGGCTCCGTTCCGGTTGAGATAGTCTATGATGGCGGAGTCGTCACGAACCGTGTCAATATGAAGGTTCTTTCCGATACGTGGAACCCGATCGGCAGCTGGCCGTTCAGGAAGGGCTCTTCCGGTTCGGTCCGCATCATGACCGCAGGGCAGAAGAACCTGACCGTCATCGCCGACGCGGTGAAGTTCGCGGTTGTCGAGGAGGCGTCTCCTGGCGAAGACAGCGACGGCAACGGATTGCCGGACGAATGGGAGCGCAGGCACTTCCTGCAGACTACGGGGACAGACCCCGACGCCGACCCCGACGGCGACGGACGCTCGAACTTGGAGGAGTATCGCGCGGGGAGCAACCCGAACGACGCCGCCCTCCCTCCGCGCCTATCCGGCATCGACGCGTCTGACACGGTGGATATAGCGATATCGTGGGAGGGTCTGGCCGGGCGCATGTACCGCGTGTACCATTCCGGGACGCTGGAGCTTTCCACGTTCAAGCCGCTGGGAGCCGCAATAGTGGGCGTCGACGGCGAGATGACGACCAGGCTGCCGCGCGGGTCGGCGCCATCGGAGTTTTACCTGATTCGCGACGAATCGGCGATTGACTGGTAAAGGAGCTTTGCTGTCCATGACTGCGCTTCTCTCCTCCCTGATATTGCCCATCGCTGCAGCTGCGGCGCAGCCTTGGCTCGACCCTGGGCTGAACTCGGAAAACCGTGAGCCGTCCAGGACGTATACTGTTCCGCTGGCAGACGAGAAAGACGCGCTTGCCGACGAGTTGGAGCCGCCGAGTCCGTATGTGAAGTCGCTCAACGGCGTATGGCGTTTTGACTGGTGCGGATCCGTTGCGTTGAAGCCGGAGGGGTTCGAGGACGTTGGCTTCGACGACTCCTGCTGGTCGGAGATCGACGTACCGTCATGTCCGGAAATGCGGGGTTGGGGAGCTCCGCAGTACACGAACATCCGGTATCCTTTCCCGGCCCGGCCGCCGTTTGTCCCCGAGACGACGAACGCTGTCTGCTCCTACCGGACGACGTTCGTAGTGCCGGAGGGCTGGGGTGGACGCGAGGTGTTTCTTCGGTTCGAAGGCGTGGGCTCTGCGGCCACGGTATGGCTCAACGGTCGGAAGGTCGGGTATACCGAGGATTCGTACACCCCGGCGGAGTTCAATATCACGCGATACATCGCACCGACAAACTGCCTGGCCGTGCAGGTGATGCAGTACTGTGACGGGAGCTACCTTGAGGACCAGGACTTCTTCCGCTTCTACGGTATATTCCGCGACGTGTCTATCTGGTCCATGCCGCGCGGCGGCATTTGGGACTTCCGGGTGGCGACGAAGATTGCCGCGGACTTTTCTTCCGCGGAGGTGTCGGTGGAGGGGATTGACGGGGATTGGTCTGCGACGCTTTACGACGCTGCGGGCCATGCGGTGGGGACGCTTTTCGGCTCGCGTCCCCTTGTCGTGCCGAATCCACGCCTGTGGTCCGCGGAGCACCCGTATCTCTACACGCTCGTCGTGCGGGCGGGGGGTGACATCCGGTCGGTGAAAGTCGGCATCCGCGAGGTGAAGATAGACGGCGGCGTTATCAAGGTGAACGGACGCCCCGTGAAGTTCCATGGCGTGAACCGCCACGAGACGAATCCGTTCAACGGGCGCACCGTCAGCCGGGAAGAGATGCTGCGCGACGTCCTCATGTTCAAGCGCTTCAATATCGACACGGTCCGCACGTGCCATTACCCGGACCACCGCCTGTGGTACGCGCTCTGCGACAGGTATGGCATCTATGTGATGGCGGAGGCAAACGTCGAGTCGCATGGAATCGACGCGAGCTACAGGGACACGGGCAGGATCCTGGGATACAGGCCGGAGTGGCGCCAGGCGATCGTCGAGCGCAATGTGAGAAATGCCCTCAATTGGAGGAACAACCCGAGCGTGTTCGCATGGTCTCTCGGAAACGAGTCGGGCGCGGGCGAGAACTTCGTCGCGGCCAAGGCGGCCGTCAAAGAGGTCGACCCGACGCGTCCCGTCCACTACGAGGGGTTCAACGAGGCGATGGACATCGATGCGCGCATGTACGGCTCGGTGGCGTGGACGAAGTCGCGCGCGGAGTTCGGGGCCGGACGGGTCCGTTCGTGCGAACAGTCGTACAAAGGCGCGCCCGGACGCGGCCACACCGCGTCGAAGCCGTTCTTCGCGAGCGAATACGCACATGCCATGGGTAATGCTCTGGGCAACTTCCAGGAGTACTGGGACATATATGACGCCTACGAATGCATGGCGGGCGGCTGCATCTGGGACTGGATCGACCAGTCGATATGGAAGGAGTCAGGCCGACTGGGCCGTGACGGAAGGGGGGAGCGCATCCTTGCCTACGGCGGCGACTTCGACGAGACGCCCAACGACGGCCCGTTCTGCTGCAATGGGCTTGTCGGCTCAGACGGAAGGGTGACGCCTAAGCTGCTGGAGGTCGCGCATGTGCACCGTCCGCTCGCGATAGTGCCAGGTGCGGACGCTGCGACAGGCAGGGCGACGCTGCGCAACAGGTTCGCGTTCACGCGCGCAGACGAATACGACGGGAAGTGGGAGCTCCTCGAAAACGGGCGGCGAATAGCGGATGGAGCGCTCACCGTTCCGCCCGTGCCGCCGGGCGCGTGCGGCGAAATCGCGTTGCCGAGGCCTGACCACTTCTGTGCAAAACCAGAAGCCGAGTATTTCTACAACGTGGCGTTTTCCCTGAAGCGGGACGAGCCCTGGGCAGGGAAGGGCCATGTCGTGGCGCGAGACCAGATACCGTGGCGGAACGCAGCGGCGGATGCGCTGTCGAACGAGGAGCCCGGCGTTTACGCCATCGCGGAGACGGAAGACGCGGTTTCCGTCTCCGGCGAAGGGGTTTCTGCGGTGTTCAGCCGCGGGAGTGGAACGCTCGAGTACCTGGAGATGTCGGGGCGGAGGATAATTGGCGAGTCGCATTCCGTGTCGCGGAACGGGATGCCCAAGGGACCTCGCCTCACATGCATGCGGGCCTTTACCGACAATGATGCATGGATGCGCAGGGACATGTACGCATCAGGGCTTTCGCGCCTTGCGTACCACTGCCGCGGAATCGAGGTGTCGAAGCTTGAAGGCGGACTGGTCAAGGTTTCTTCGCTGGTGAAGGTCACCTCGGGAAAGTCGGCTGGATTCATGCATAAGTTCATTTGGACGTTCTTGGCGGGCGGACGGATGAAGCTGGAGACGGACGCCGTCCCGTTCGGCGACTTCCCCGGCTTTCTGCCGAGGCTAGGCTTGAGCATGTGCCTCGACCAGGCGCTTGAGAACCTCGAGTGGTACGGAAGGGGGCCTCATGAGAACTACGTCGACCGCTGCACGTCTGCCTTCTTCGGAGTGTACCGGTCCACAGTTTCGGAACAGTATGTAGACTATGCGCGTCCACAGGAGTGCGGATCGAAGACCGGCACAAGGTGGCTGGAGGTGACCGACGGAAGTGGGCGCGGCGTAAGGATTTCCGGGAGGACGCCGTTCATCTTCAAGGCGCTGCACTACGACTGGGAGGATCTGGAGTTCGCGCGCCACGTCAATGGCGAGCGCAGGCGCAGCCAGCCTCTGCGAGCGCAGGTCGACACGCTGCTTGACATCGATGTCGGGCAGATGGGGCTCGGCGGGGCGAGCTGCGGGCCGCGGCCGATGGACAAGTATTTCCTCAAACCCGGTCCAGTTAGCGCTTCCTTCGAGATATCCCCTGCGTCCAACGCGTCGTTCAGTGCTTTGTCCACTGCGGCACGTTGATGCTGGCGCGGGAGGCTGGTTCGGAGACGTGACGGTCGACCTATGCGCGGCATGTACTCCCCCAAAAACCTCAAACCCTCTTTTTGATATAATACCAGTAAATGACTACATACGTCTGCGGCCACAGTCTCCTCTCGTGCGACCCCGCGCCTCGCGCCCTCCGCTTGATTCATAGCTCTGCTCTCTTGTGAGTCGACATGGAACGGGAGTTGCGTTGGCGTCGGCGGACGCGAAGGGAGCGCAGCGAGCGGAGTGTCCGCGCTCACCACCCTCCCTTCACAATCTCCCAATCCTCCAATCCTTAGCCGCCCGTCACAGTGCGGCGCCGATGAGGCCGCCCACAAGGGCGCCGAGGAGGGCTCCTACGCCAGTCTCCTCGTGATGGACCACGACCGTGCGCGCAGGCGGCGGCGGAGGCGGGGGAGGCGGAGGCAGCGGCCTCACGACGACGGGCGGCGGCGGAGGAGGCGGCGGGGGTGCCGGGTGGTGCGCATGGTGGCGCATAGGCGCTCCGTGGCGCGCTCCGTGGTGCGGTGCATGATGCTCAGCTTTGGGTGCGCGGTGCGCGACCTGCGGTCCCCTGGCGGGCGCGCGGCCGGCCGGGGCCTTCTGGTGGACCGCCGGGCCCTTCGGCGCGGGGCCTCCGTGTCCGCCTTTCGGCGCGGCGAGGGTCGTTCCGCAGAGGGCCATGCATGCAAGGCCCGCGAGCATCAGCTTCATGTAGTTCCTGTTGTCCATAACACACCTCTTTCGACTTTCTTTTTTCGTTGTTGCGCAGGAGCCAATCTCCCGCTTACGTCAAGGTAGGCGAAGCCGCCGCGTAGTTCTGACAGGGGAAAATCATTTTGTGCTTTCCCACGCGCATACGCATACGCGCGCACGCGCGACGCGAAATTTGGTATAATATACCATTATGAGCGAAGAGAACGAGAACAGGGAAGATACGGCAGTTTCGGAAGACATTGCAGCGGCGGCCGCGCTTGAGGACATCAACATCGAGGAGTCGATGTCCCGCGACTACATCGACTACTCCATGAGCGTGATAGTGGGGCGTGCGCTTCCCGACGCGCGCGACGGCATGAAGCCCGTCCACAGGCGCTGCCTCTTCGCCATGCACGAGCTCGGCACGACGTACAGCGTCAAGCACGTGAAGTCCGCGCGCGTCGTCGGCGAGGTGATCGGCAAGTACCATCCGCACGGCGACTCCTCCGTCTACGACACGATCGTCCGCATGGCGCAGCCGTTCTCGCTCAGGGTCCCGCTTGTGGACGGACACGGCAACTTCGGCTCGATTGACGGCGACGGCGCGGCCGCGATGCGTTACACCGAGGTGAGGATGCAGAAGGTGGCGGACGAGCTTCTCGGCGACCTCGAGAAGGACACCGTCGACATGATGCCGAACTTCGACGAGACGCTCCAGGAGCCGACTGTCCTCCCCGCGAAGCTCCCCAACCTCTTCCTCAACGGCTCGTCCGGAATCGCCGTCGGCATGGCGACGAACATCCCGCCGCACAACCTCGGAGAGCTCTGCGACGGGCTCGACTACTACGTCCAGCACCGCGACACCTGCACCGTCGAGGAGCTCATGCAGTTCGTAAAGGGCCCGGACTTTCCGACCGGCGCGCAGATATGCGGCTACAACGGGATCGCCGCGATGTACAAGCTCGGGCGCGGACAGCTCTGCGTGCGCGGCAAGGCGGAGGTCGTCGAGGAGAAGGGCGGGCGCTCGAAGATCATAATCCACGAGATCCCCTACGGCGTCAACAAGCGCGAGATGATCGAGCACATGGCCGAGCTCGTCAAGGACAAGGTCATCGAGGGCGTAAGCGACATACGCGACCTCTCCGGCGGGCACACCAAGGACTCCAAGGGCAAGGTCAAGAAGGACACCAAGAAGGACGAGATCTGCATTGTCGTGGACCTCAAGCGCGACGCCGTCGGCGAGATAGTCCTCAACCACCTCTACAAGCACACGCAGCTCCAGACCACCTTCGGCGCGATCATGCTCGCGATCGTCGGGGGGCGTCCGAAGATCCTCAACCTCAAGGAGTACTTCGCTTGCTACGTGGACCACCGCTTCGACGTCATCACCCGCCGCACGCGCTTCGAGCTCAAGAAGGCGCAGGCGAGGAAGCACATCGTCGACGGACTCCTCCTCGCGATCGACAACCTCGACGAGGTCGTCTCGATCATCCGCTCCTCCAAGACGCGCGAGGAGGCGAAGACGCGCCTCCAGGAGCGCTTCGGCTTCACCGACCTCCAGGTGAACGCGATCCTCGAGATGCGCCTCTACCAGCTCGTCGGGCTCGCCCGCGAGGCGCTGCAGGAGGAACTCGCCAAGCTCGTCGCCACCATCGCCGAGCTCGAGGCGATCCTCGCAGACCCCGAGAAGGTCTACGCGATAATCCGCGACGACCTCGCCGAGCTCAAGGCGAAGTACTGCACGAAGGAGGATTCGAAGCGCCGCACCGAGATCGTCGCGGACGAGAACGAGGTCTCGATGAAGGACCTCATCCCCGACGCGCCGTGCGTTATCACGCTCTCCAACCGCGGCTACGTCAAGCGCGTGCCGCTCACCGAGTACCGCGAGCAGAAGCGCGGCGGACACGGCGTCCGCGGCGCGCAGGTCAAGGAGGAGGACTTCATCCGCCTCGTCTTCGTCGCGCAGACGCACGACTCGCTCATGTTCTTCACGAACACCGGTAGGCTCTTCCTCAAGGACGCGTACCAGATCCCCGAGGCGCCTCGGACGAGCTTCGGGCGTCCGCTCATCAACCTCCTCAACCTCCAGGAGGGCGAGCAGGTCCTCAACCTCCTGCCGATCCGATCCTTCGAGGGAGACATCGACGTCTTCTTCGCGACCGTCAACGGAACGGTCAAGAAGACGCTCCTCGGCGACTTCAAGAACGTCAACAAGGCTGGAATCCGCGCCATCAACATCGAAGAGGGCGACTCGCTCGTCGACGTCAGGCTTGTGAAGCCCGACGACGACGTCATCATGCTCACGAAGAACGGACGCGCCATGCGCTTCGCCGCGACCGACGTCAGGCGCATGGGCCGCACCGCGACCGGCGTGAGGGGCGTGAGGCTCCTCGATGGAGACCGCGTCGTGTCGCTCGACGCCGTCGACGACGCGAAGACGCTCTTCATCGCGACGGCGAACGGATACGGCAAGCGCTGCGAGTTCAAGGACTTCACGCGCCACGGACGCGGCGGACAGGGCATGATCGGCATCAAGGGCGCGGACCGCAACGGAGCGGTCGTGGCGGCGCACGCTGTTTCGGACGACGAGAGCGTGATCTCGATCACGAGCGACCAGCAGATGGTGCGCAGCGCAGTCTCCGACTTCAGCGTCCAGGGACGAATGGCGCAGGGCGTAAAGCTCGTGAGGCTCTCCGAGGGCGCGACGCTCGTATCCGTCTCCGTCTGCGAAGGCGAGGAGGAGGCCGAGAAGGCTCCGGTTTCCGATGGCGTCGATCAGCCCGCCGCTCCCGCCGAAGGCGTTGCGGAGCCGCCTGCGGAGAATTCCGAGGCTCCCGCGCCGTCCGAAGGCGACACCGAACCCAAGGAATGACGACGTCTGCGCCATGCCTGTTTTCGTTCTGAACGGATGGGCGGCGAGTCCGCACGCGTGGGACCTTTGCATGTTTCCGCGCGAGCGCGTGTTTGGATACGTCGAGCAGCTCGACGGCGAACCCGAGCGCGCGCTCGAGGCGGCGCCGGATGGAGCGGTGCTCGTCGGTTGGTCCATGGGCGGAAGCGGCGCGCTGAGGCTTGCGTTGAAGTACCCCGAGAAGATCCGCGGACTCGTCCTCGTAGCGGCGACGGCGCGCATGATGAAGGCGCCGAACTGGAACGGAATGTCCGAGCGCCGCCTCGCCGCGCTCGAGATGGGGCTCAAGATGACGAAGGGCGAGGGCTTCTTCGGAATCCCCGAGGGCAAGCCGAACCCCTACATGACCGACAGCGAGGAGAATCTCTCGCGCGGACTCGTCTACCTGCGTGAGACGGACCTGAGGCTTCCGCTCATAGACCTTATGGCGAGCGGACGCCTGAAGTGCCCCGTGCGGATATTCCAGAGCGAGCGCGACGGGATCGTCCGCCCCGAGAACGCGAAGTTCCTCGAGTCCGTCTTCCCCGGCTCGCGCGTCGACATGGTGCCAGGCGCGGAGCACGCGCTGCCGATAATGATTCCCGAGGCGATTGACTCCGCCGTCGCGGAGTGCCTTCTGAAATGATATAATAACCGCATGCGAATACTTTTTCTCAGCGACATACACGGCGTGCCTTCGGCGCTTGAAGCCGCGCTCGCGGCGGCCGACACTCTCGGCTACGACAAGATCGCGCTCCTGGGCGATCTCCTCTACCACGGACCCCGCAACGGCGTGCCGAACTTCTACGATCCCGTAAAGGTCGCGTCGATGCTGAATGGTCTGAAGGACAAGATAGTCGCAGTGCGCGGCAACTGCGACGCGGAAGTGGACCAGATGATGGTGGAGTTCCCGATCACTGCGGACTACCAGGTCCTCGACGCGGGCAACAAAAAATTCTTCCTCACACACGGGCACCTCTGGAACGAGTGGAAGCTTCCGCCGATCGGCATCGCCGACGTGCTTGTCCATGGACATACCCATGTGCCTGAACTCAAGACGCTCGAGTGCGGGATGACGATATTCAACCCGGGCTCGGTGTCGCTTCCGAAAGGCGGCTCCAGCCGTTCGTTCGGATACTACGACGGCGAGAACCTTAAGCATTATGTCATTTGATGCGGTGATACTCGCGAACGGCGAATTCCCGAAGAGAGCCGGAGCGGCGTGGGAGCTTCTCGCCGATGCGAAGCGCGTCGTCGCGTGCGACGGTGCGGCGAAGACTTTCCGCCGCCGGTTCGGGAGATGGCCGACGGCTGTTGTCGGCGACATGGATTCCATGGGGCGCGTCCCCGTAGGCGTCGAGGCGGTGCGGATTCCGGATCAGGACACGAACGACCTCGAAAAGGCGGCGCGCTGGTGCCGTTCCCGCGGATGGAAGAGGCTCGTCGCAGTGGGGGCGTCGGGAAGGCGCGAGGACCACTTGATAGGCAACGTCTTCCGTGCGCTCGACCTTGGCATCGAAATGGTCTCGGACTTCGGGCGCTTCGTCCCTTTTCTCGGCAGGGTGTCGTTCCGCGTCGCGAAGGGGACGCCGGTGAGCGTATTCGCCCCGGACCGCGCGACGCGCATGACGTCGAAGGGGCTTGAGTGGCCGCTTGACGGAGTGAAGTACGCCAATCTCTACTGCGCGACTCTGAACCGCGCCTCTGCGTCGCGCGTGACTATAACGTCCGACAGACCTGCACTCGCATACATCGCGTCATGAAGATCACACTTGCCAGCGGAAGCCCGAGAAGGGCGAAGATTCTCAAAGACCTCGGCGCCGAGTTCGACGTTGTGAAAACGGACGCGCCGGAGGTGTCGTATCCGCACGACCCGGAGCGCACGGTGCGCGAGAACGCGCTCGCCAAGGGCGCGGCGGCTGCGCCGCGCAGGCGCGTGCTCTCCGCGGACACGATCGTCTGGTTCGACGGGCGCATCTACGGCAAGCCGCGCGACCTTGAGGAGGCGAAGGAGTTCCTGCGCGAACTTTCCGGGAACGTCCACACTGTGTTCACCGGCGTTGCGTTCGACGGAGACGTCAAGGTCGCGCGCAGCGACGTGAAGTTCCGCGAACTGACGGACGCTGCGATCGACGAGTATGTCGCGAAGGTGAGGCCGACGGACCGCGCAGGCGCTTACGACATCGACGAGTCGGGAGACCTCATCGTCGAGTCGTACACAGGCAGTTACGAAAACATAATGGGGCTTCCTGTGGAGCCCTTGAAGGAATGGGGTATTGCATGAAGGCGGTTGTCGTACTTTCCGGCGGACAGGACTCCGCCACCGCGCTCGCGATGTGCGCGAAGAGGCACGGAGCGGAGAACGTCGCGGCGATTACGTTTGCGTACGGACAGCGCCACGCGCTTGAGACGAAGTACGCGCGTGCGCTGGCGAAGAGGATTTTCTCGATCGGCGCGTGGAAGCGCGTCCCGCTTTCGTTCTACGCGGACATAACGGACAACGCGCTCCTCTCGAAGGACGTCGCGATCGGGCGCAAGAAGGGCTCGAAGTGTCCGAACACCGTTGTCGAGGGTCGCAACGCCGTGTTTCTCACGCTCGCGTCCGTCTGGGCGAAGTCGCTCGGCGCGAAGGAGGTCTGGACCGGGGTTTCGGAGGCGGACTTCTCCGGCTACCCGGACTGCCGCGAGGCGTTCATCCGCGCGCACGAGAAGGCGACGCGTCTCGCGCTCGACTGGCCGGTGAAGTTCGTGACGCCGTTCATGCACATGAACAAGGCGGAAGAATGGGCGCTCGCGGACAAGCTCGGCATACTCGACGTCATCGAGAACCACACCCTCACTTGCTACAACGGAATCCCCGGACGCGGGTGCGGCAAGTGCCCCGCGTGCCGGCTCCGCAATCGCGGCTACGCCGAATACGCCAGCCGCCGGACCGCGTAATTTTGGTATAATACACTGATATGAAAGAAGCCAAGGGATATGTCGCCGTCCTCGCGTCGGCTTTTGCGCTTGCCTCGGGCGCGCTTTTCGCCGCCCCTGCGGGGGAACTGAAGGTCACCGCCAAAAGCGTGGCGGGCGACAACGTGACGGGTGCGCTTGCGGCGTCCGGGAACGTCCAGGTCGTCTCCGCGCCTGTCGTGCTCCGCTCCGAGTACGTCTCGCGCGACGAGAACGGCGAGATCTCGCTCTCAGATCCGACGCATCTCACGACGTGCACGAACGACTGGGAGCATCTTCACTGGAGGGTCTCGGGCGAGATGAAGTTCCGCGACCAGAAGTACGTTCTCATAAAGAACGCGTGGGTCCGTATGTGGGACGTGCCGGTCATGTGGCTTCCGTACTGGTACTATCCGATGGACACCGACTACGGCTGGCGCGTGATGCCCGGCTACACCTCGCGCTGGGGTGCGTATCTCCTCACGAAGTACGTGTACGGACTGGTCGGCAGCACGGCGGACGGACAGTGGGGGCTTGCCGGCAACACGCGCTTCGACCTTAGGAGCGAGAACGGCGTCGCGCTCGGGCAGATGATCAAGTGGAGCCTCGGCGACTACGGCAAGGGCAAGTTCAAGGTCTACTATGCGTGGGACCAGGACGCCGACCGCTACGACCGCCACTGGAACGACCGCAAGGAGTGGAACTACAGCCACTGGGGCAACGACGTTCCGGACGAGCGCTACGGCCTAAGCTTCGAGCACCGCGCGGAGCTGACGGAGCGCGACACGTTCTGGGTGAAGGCGGCGTACTACAGCGACTCGCACTTCCACCACGACTTCCTCAGGAAGACGATGATGAACGAAGGCAACATCTTCGCCGCGCACCAGTCGAACGAGGCGGCGTGGGAGCACAACGAGAGCGCATGGTCCGTCGGCGCGAGCGTGTCGGGTCCGCTGAATGACTTCTACCCTGGCGTCGCGCGCCTTCCCGAGTTCTACCTCGACTGGAACCCCTCGCCCGTCTTTTCGCTTCCGGTGAACTACGAGTCGCAGACGCGCGTCGGCTATCTCGATCGCGACTATGCGAAGTACGGCAACAGGTACACCGAGCTTCCGTACCGCTACTCACCCGGTCCTTGGGCGAACTACAACGCGTTCCGCTTCGACACATACCACCGCCTCACTCTGCCGATGAAGTTCGCGGACGTCCTTTCGGTCGTTCCTCGCTTCGGCTTGAGGGGCACGTTCTGGAGCGACTCCGGCACGAGCGCGGAGCCGGAGCGCCGCGCCGGTTCGTCGGGCGACGATACATGGCGCACGATAGTCGAGGGCGGGGTGACGTTCTCCGCGCGCGGAACGGCCGAGGTGTCGGACGGAGTGACGCACGTCGTCGAGCCGTACTTCGACGTGCTCGCGCAGGAGGCGCACGTCTCCGGGCTCGAGCGCGGCGGACGCATCTACGAGTTCGACAGCGTGGACGCGAGCCGCGACTGGCTCGACCAGTTCGCGGGGCGCTCGCGCAACCTCCCCTACAGCTGGTACGGCGTGACGCCGGGACTCAGGAACGTCCTTCGCACGACGGACGAGCGCGGCGTCTCGCGCACTCTCCTCGACCTCGACGTCTACTGCGGCGTGCAGTTCAACGACACCGACTACACGCCGGGCGACAGGTTCCGCCGCCTCGTCAGGGACGCGGAGGATCCGAACTACGGCGAGGACAATCCGATGTTCGTGCCGGGCGTCAGGGTGAGGTGGATGCCCACGCGCGAGACGGTGCTTTCCGGACGCGTCGAGTACGACACGGAGAACGACGAGCTCGCGTACGGCAGCCTCAGGTGGAACCACAGGCTTACGGACGCGTTCAGCTACTACGTCTCCTACTGGGGGCGCAACCACCGCCGCTGGGACTACGCCGCATCGCCTTACGACAGCGCCACGATGCGCCGCGACGATTTCAACTGGGTGAACTACCAGTTCGTCGAAGTCGGATTCGAGCACGAGATATGCGACGCCGTCGTGTGGAGTCCGTACATCCGCTGGGACTGCCGCGAAGGGGAGTTCGACGAGGTCGGCGCGTGGATAGACTTCCGCACCGACTGCCTGGGCTTCCGCTTCAGCGCGTCGTACGAGAACGACTACACACGCATCGACGGCTCTCGCTACGACCACGACTGGAGCTTCGGCTTCTTCGTGTACCTGCGCGCGCTCGGTCCGTCCTCCGGAAACCCCTTCGGCGACTGAGCGGCATCCGTCCCAGTTGCAAATCGCGGACTTTTATTATATAATTACCGACAGAAAGGAACGCAAGCCATGGCTGAAGAAAGAGACGACGTCCTCGAAACCCAGAGCGCCGACAGCGCAGACATCCGCGACACCGACATTGTGTTCGACTGTCCGCACTGCAGCAAGACGCTCGTGATAGACTACCGCGGAGCGGGACTGCAGATCAGCTGCTCCGAGTGCGGGAAGGACGTTCTCGTCCCGATCCCCGACGGGATGGAGCTCACCGATCTCGACATGGATCCGGGCGAGATACTCAAGCAGCTCTTCGCGACGCGCCGCAACTACCAGAAGGCCGAGTCGGAGGTGCAGAAGCTCAAGGCGCGCCTTGTCTCCCTGCAGGAGACGCTTGGCGTCGTCCAGCAGGTGATCGCCGAGGGGATCGCCGAGGCGTGAGCCGCAGGTCCATCTTCGTAAATGCGCTGACCTTCGCGCGCGTACCGCTCATCTTCCTCTGGGCCGCGTTCGCGGTCTGGGGGGAGTTGGCGTACGGCGGCGAGTCCGCCCGCGGCTGGAGCTGCGGGCGCTTCGCGTTCTTCCTCGCGGCGGGCGTCAGCATGTTCCTCTCCGGGATGACGGACCTCTGGGACGGCAAGCTCGCGCGCAAGTGGAACGTCGTCTCGACGCTCGGCAAGATGGCCGATCCGCTGATGGACAAGGTGTTCTACCTCGTGGCATTCCCGGTGCTTGCGTGGCAGACTGCGCGACAGGGGCTCGGCACGGCGATGGAGCAGTCCATTCTGTGGCTCACTGTCCTCTATCTTCTGCGCGACACGTGGGTGACGTTCATGCGCTCGATCGGCACGATGTACGGCGCGGACGTTGGCGCGATGTGGCTCGGAAAGGTGCGCACGGCTCTCTCGTTCCCCGGCGCGGGATGGATTTACTGCCACCTCGCGCTGGCTCCGATGGTGACGTGCGAAAGCCCTTGGGCGACGCATGTATGGCCCGCAAGTGTGCTTTTTGTAGAGGGTTTTCTCGCCTTCCTCACGCTCGTCAGCCTCGTCACCTATACGCGCGCATACATGCCCTACCTAAAAAGGGCACTTGAACGAAAATGAAATTTGTGAGATAATATCAACGTTTCAACGAAACAGAATAAAACAAAGAACAACCCAGGAAGGGAAAAAAATGAAAAAACTGAACAAGGGATTTACTCTCGTCGAGCTGCTCGTCGTAATCGGCATTCTCGGCATTCTCATGGGCGCGCTGTTCCCGGCGATCTCGTCCGCTATGCTTTCCGCCAACACTTCGGCGGCCTCGATGCGCGGCCGCAACCTGTTCGTCGGCATCACGCAGGCCAACACCGAGCGCGAGGCGCAGGGCCTCACGTCCGTCTGGCCCCACCAGACCGAGGACGACGGCCTCAACTCCGAGGATACGGATGACATCGCCGGCCGTGCGTACAGCTCCTCGACCGAGTACTTCAAGGAACTCTTCGACATCGACAACTACGGCCAGGAGGACTGGGCTCCCTACGTGAGCGGCGTCGACATCGCGGTTCTCTCGGGCTCTGGCGTCCCGGCATTCACGGGCAGCTCGCTACAGTCGCGCAACGTCGCGTGGACGCTCGCCTCGGGCATCACGGACGAGATGGAGGACGTCGTCCCCGTCATCGTCTCGCGCAACATGGACACCGACCAGTTCCCGACCTCTGGCCAGCAGGACATGTCCACGAAGAAGGACACGGTCAAGCTCGGCGAGACCTATCCGCAGCCCTTCGGCAACAAGGCCGCGATCGTCATCCACAAGGGCGGCGCCGCGACGGTCGTCAAGGCGAAGTACTCGAAGCTCTACCTCATCTACAACAAGCAGAGCTTCACGATTCCGCAGGGAATCACGATGAAGTACATCAAGCCGGACTGATTTGCTAGTAAAAGTAGCGATAGACCTCGCGCTTGACCGGCTCTTCACCTACGAAGTGCCGGAGGCGCTCAGAGAGAAGCTGGCCGTCGGCCAGCTTCTTTCCGTTCCGTTCGGACACCGCACCGCCCGCGGCTTCGCGATGGAGGTGGCGGCGGGAGCTATTGACTCTAATCGTCCCTATTCCCTCAAGCCTATCGACTCTATAGTCGACGAGAAGCCGTTCTTCTCCGGTAAGCTTCTCGAACTGGTGCGCGCGCTTGCGGCCTACACCGCCGCGCCGGTGGAGTCCGTCCTAAAGGCCGCGGTTCCGGCCGCGGTCGTGAAGCCGAATGCGCGCCCTAAGGAACTCTACTTCGTCGAGCCTGCGCTCGGAGAGTTCCCGGTCTCGCTCACCAAGCGCCAGCAGTGGCTCTACGACCAGATCACGCGCCTCGGCGGCGGATGGATGCAGCAGCTCTGCCGCGAGCTGAAGACGACGCCTGCGTCGCTCAAGGAGCTGGGGCGGCTCGGACTCGTCACCGTCGCTCCGCGGCAGAAGCGCCGCGATCCGCTCGGCGGACTAAGGCGCATCCTTCCCACGAAGCCCCTTCCGCTCAACGACGAGCAGAAAGCGGCACTCGCCGCGATAGAGTCCGCAGACAAGCCTGTCCTCCTCTTCGGCGTCACGGGATCGGGAAAGACCGAGGTGTACCTCCAGGCGATTGCGCGCGAGCTGGACGCGGGGCGCGGCGCAATCGTGATGGTCCCGGAGATATCGCTCACGCCTCAGACTGTGCGGCGCTTCGCCTCGCGCTTCGGAGAGAAGGTGGCGGTTCTACACTCCGCGCTTTCGGACGGTGAGCGCTATGACGAGTGGCACAGAATCCGCTCCGGAGCCGCGCGGGTGGTCGTCGGACCTCGCAGCGCGGTCTTCGCGCCCGTCAGGGACTTGGGTCTCATCGTTGTCGACGAAGAGCACGACCAGAGCTACAAGCAGGACGACAATCCGCGCTACAGC
>JAEEOY010000025.1 GCA_016284515.1 Kiritimatiellia bacterium
TATCCAATATCCAGCCTTCAACATTAAACCTATTGGACATGGGATGCGGCTGCGGTCTTGTCGGACTTCTCGTCGCCGACAGGCTGAAAGAAGGCGACAGGACGTCCGTCTCGCTCGTCATGGTCGACTCGCATTCGCGCGCCGTCGAGGCCGCGGGAGAGAACGCGGCGAAGTTCGGGATCGCCGCGGAGGTGATTCTTGCGGATGACGGAAGCCCAGCGCGCATGGACGGAACCTTCGACGTCTTCGTCGGCAACCCTCCGTACTACAGCGACTACCGCATCGCGGACGTCTTCCTCGAAACGGCGAAAAGGGCGCTTAAGACAGGCGGCGTATGCTACACCGTGTGCAAGAACGCGGCCGGACTCGAACCGGTCCAGCGGAGATACTTTCCGGACGTGGAGGTGATCCCGCGCCGCGGATACGCCGTTCTGAAATCCGTTAAAAACTGAAATACTGCAAACTATGAAAGCAATAGTCATAGCTGCGCTCGTTCTCCTCGCGATCATCGCGTGCGCGATAGACATCCACTGCTCGAACGCGAAGGACAGCGGACTCCACACCGAGATCAGCAGGATCAAGGGCGAGATGGCGGCAGGCGCGAAGGCCGACGCCCAGCAGCGCATCGAGAATCTCGAGCTTCAGGTGCGGATGCTGCGCGACCGTGCGCGCGCGCTGAACAAGAAGGGCAAGTCAGCCGAGGCTCGCCAGGTCACGGCGGAGATCGTGCGGCTTAACGCCGTCCTTGAGGCGGAGCGCGCAAGACAGTCGCAGCGCGAGGAAGGCGGCAAGGAGTAGCCATGCTTGAGACAATCGCATCGCATCTCGATTCAATCGCGGCGCTTGCGCCGACATGGGGGCTTGTATTCGTGTTCGTCTTCATGGCGGTCGAGTCCAGCTTCATTCCGTTCCCAAGCGAAGTTGTGATGGTTCCGGCCGGCTTTCTCGCGGCACGCGGGGAACTCGCGCTCGCGCCGTTTCCGGCGCTTGCCGCGGCGATTGCCGTCGGCGTCCTCGGTTCCCTTGCGGGCGCCTTCGCTAACTACTATCTCGCGCTGTGGCTGGGCCGTCCGTTTCTCGAGCGGTACGGAAAGTACTTCTTTGTGAAGCCCGAGCCGCTTGCACGTGCGTGCGAGGTGTTCAACCGCTACGGCGCGGCGACGACGTTCGTGTGCAGGCTTGTGCCGGTCATACGTCAGCTCATCTCGATTCCGGCGGGGATATCGCGCATGCCGCTCGGCTCGTTTGCGCTCTTCACCGGACTCGGCGCCGGCATCTGGACGGCGATTCTTGCGGCTGTCGGGTTCGCAATCGGACGCTCCACTGCCGACATCTCGTACCTCGAGCTGTGCCACAAAGGCAAGGACGCGGCGGCGGCGAATCTTCCATTCGTCATCGGCGGGGCTCTTGCGCTCGTCGCACTGTATTTTCTCTCGTCGAAGCTCGTCATGGGGAAGGGTGCTCGCAAATGATTGGAATCGGACGTTTCAGACTTCCTAAAAGCCGGGTTGAATACTATATTACGGCGTTCGTTCTTCTTGTGATGCTCGCAGTTCCGGCTGCCTTCATCATCCGCGAGAAGATTTATACCGACGCGCGGCAGATTCTTTCCATTACGCGCGGCGGATGTACCGCGACGTTCGTGGAGTGTCCGAAATGCGAGATGTGCGCGCGCATTTCGCAGGACGGGATGTCCGCCACGATCAACCTCTGCCGATTGAGGGACGGAGGGCCTATCCCCAGCGTTTTCGCACGCAGGCGCGATGCGATGGCCGAAAGGGTGTTTGCGCTCGCGGCGGAGGCGTCGCGCGCGCAGCGGACGTTCTGGGGTCCGGACGCCGCGTCGGAGTGGCTTGCCGCGGCGGATGCGCCGCGCGTGGTGCGGAGCGACGAGCGCGTAGAGGTGCTTATGCGCGAATGCGCCGCGAAGCGCGGAATGCTGCGCGAGGTCGCTGTAAGGAACGCGGCGGATGCGCCGCGCCTCGTCGAGGTTCCGCTGGAGGAGTTCGGCTTTGCGAAGGGCGCGAGGGCGGAGGCGGTCGATCTCACGGAGAGGGCGATTCCGCCGGACGTCGAAGGCGAGCTGTCCGTTGTTGTTCCGCCGAAGTCGACGAAGCTGCTCAGGCTGAGGACCGCAAAGTAGTACGGAGGGGTCGAGGAATGCTTCTTAGCGTCAAAGATCTGCGCATCGCCTTTCGCATGGAAGGCAAGATGTCCGTGCCTGTGAGGGGCGTTTCCTTCGACGTCCCCGCGAACGGAAGGGTGGCGATCGTAGGCGAGTCCGGATGCGGCAAGTCGCTCACCGCGCTTGCGGTCGGCGGACTTGTCGACCGCGCGGAGATTTCGGGATTGATCGAAGGTTCGCCGAGGATCGCGTACATATTCCAGAATCCGATGCAGTCGCTCAACCCCGTGATGCGCGTAGGTCGCCAGATCGAGGAAGGGCTGCGCGGCGCGCACGACGCGGACGCGCGCGTGAGAGAGCTTCTCGCGGCGGTGGGGCTTCCGGCGGAAACGGTGCGGAAGTATCCGTGCAATCTCTCCGGCGGACAGCAGCAGCGCGTGATGATCGCGATGGCGCTTGCGCAGGAGCCCGATCTACTGATTGCCGACGAGCCCACGACGGCGCTGGACGTGACGACGCAGAAGGAGGTGCTCGATCTCGTCAACCGCGTTGCGGACGAACGGAAGACCGCCGTTCTTCTCATCACGCACAACCTCGGTCTTGTCGCGCAATACTCGAAGTATGTGTATGTCATGTATGCGGGCGAGATTGTGGAGAGGGGGACAGTCCCCGAGGTTCTTGGCTCGCCGATGCATCCCTACACGCAGGGGCTCATTGCCGCGGTGCCGCGGCTGGACCTCCCCAAGGACTCCCCGCTTGTCGGAATCGCGGGGACTGTCCCCCCGCCTACGGACTGGCCGACCGGCTGCGCGTTCCATCCCCGCTGCTCGAAGGCGACGCCCGACTGCGCGCGCGCAGTTTCCAAATCTTGTATGTCGGCGCTCCGCTGACAACAAGGTAGTGTGGCCAGTTTTGCGGATTTCGTCCGGGACCGCCACTACCTGTTGTATGGGAAAAATAAAAAAAACACAATTTCCCCCTTGCGCGATACAACAAATATTGGTATATTATAGGCAAAAGCACAAGGGATAGTATCTCGAGTGCATTCACTAGTGAACAAATAAGGATCAAAAAAATGGCAAAGAAAGTTCCCGCCACGAAGACCGAGATCATGGCCGCCATCGCGGAGGCCGCCGGCATCACGAAGAAGCAGGCTGTCGCTGCGTACGACGAGCTGCTTAAGATCGCCTATGCAGGCGCGAAGACCCCGAAGGGCATCATGCTCCCGGGTCTTGGCAAGATGCTCAAGGCGAAGAGCAAGGCTCGCACGGGCCGCAATCCCGCCACTGGCGAGACGATCAAGATCCCTGCCCGCACGAAGGCGAAATTCCGCCTCTGCAAGGCTGCGAAGGACGCCGTCCTCGCCTAAGCGAAACAGGCATCTGTGGATGCGCAAGTCGCGGGTTCTCACGATCCCGCGACTTGTTTTTTACACGCGCGGCCACAGGGCGGCATTTATGATATAATATCCGCTCAAAAGAATGGAGCCGAAGAATGCGAAAACTGCCGTTTGACCTCAAGTGGATCGAAGAGACTGCGAAGAAGTGGCCTACGCCTTTTCATGTCTATGACGCGAAGGCGATACGCGCCAACGCGAAGCGCCTCAAGAAGGCGTTCTCGTGGAACAAGGGCTTCCGCGAGTATTTCGCGGTGAAGGCCGCGCCGAATCCGCATCTTATGAAGCTTCTGCAGGAGTTTGGCTTCGGCAGCGACTGCTCGTCCATGGCGGAGCTTGTCCTTGCGGAGAAGGTCGGCAACGTTGGCGAGGCGATCATGTTCACGTCGAACGACACGCCCGCGGCGGAGTTCCGCAAGGCGTGGGAACTCGGCGCGATCATCAACCTCGACGACATCACGCACTGGGACAGCGTGCTTGAGGCTGTGGGCGGAACGGACGCGGTCTCGGGCGGATTGGCGCCTTTGCCGGCGGATTTGGCGAATCATGTTTTCTGCTGCCGCTACAACCCCGGTCCGCTGAAGGGCGGCAACGCCATCATCGGCAAGCCCGAGGAGGCGAAGTACGGAATGACGCGCGAGCAACTTTTCGAATGCTACGCGATGATGAAGGCAGCTGGCGTGAAGCGCTTCGGCCTGCATACGATGGTAGCCTCGAACGAGCTTGATCCAGACTACATCGTGGACACGGCGAAGATGCTTTTCGAGCTCGTCCTCGAACTGCGCGAGAAGGTCGGCGTAGAGTTCGAGTTCGTGAACATCGGTGGCGGAATCGGCATTCCCTACAAGCCCGAGCAGAAGGCGATGGACCTGGAGTACGTCGGACGCGGAATCGAGAAGGCGTACAAGGAGTCGATTTCCGCCGCTGGCGCGCCGCCGCTCAAGCTCTTCATGGAGTGCGGACGCTGCATCACCGGTCCGTACGGATATCTCGTCGCTAAGGTGCTGCACATCAAGAACACATACCGTCTCTATGCTGGACTTGATGCGTGCATGTCCAACCTCATGCGTCCGGCACTTTACGGCGCATACCACGAGATCGTCGTCCCCGGGAAGGAAGACTCGTCCGAGACCTCCGTCTACGACGTCACAGGGTCGCTTTGCGAGAACAACGACAAGTTCGCGATTCAGCGTCTCCTCCCGGTGCTGTCGGTCGGCGACTACGTCGTTATATGCGATGCTGGCGCGCACGGACACGCCATGGGCTTCCAGTACAACGGCAAGCTGCGATCGGCCGAGCTTCTCCTTGAGGAGGACGGCACTACGCGGCAGATACGCCGCGCCGAGACGCTCGACGACTACTTCGCCACGCTCGACTTCGCCGGACTCTGACGGCGGTCCGTGAGGAGGGCTGCCTGAAATGAGAAAACTCTGCATAGTGTGCTTCGCCGCATTGGAATGCGCCGGAGTCTTTGCCCAGAACAAGGCGGATGCAGTGGCCTCCGGCGTAGGCACGGTTCGGAGCGGTGTCGGTAGCGTGCTGTCCGGTGCTGCGGACGCTGTCGATCCAACCGCTCCGAACATGCTCTCCCGAGAAATGAAGGAAGAGAAGTTTTTCGACCAGCCAGTCGCGTTCCAGACGAATCTCCTGCGCCTCGCGGCGTGCGCGAATGCCGCGTATCCGGGCGTCGAGATTCCGAAGGGCTACAGGCCGTTTACCGAGACGGAATGGCGTGCGTGCGGACTCGACGCCGTCGCGATGGCACCCTATGCGGGCGACGGATATCTGCATTACGCGACGGGCCTTCGCGCGCGGCTCCTGGCGTCTGAGGAGTCGGACGGTATTGTCGTGGCGTGGAGCGGATGCGACTTCGACAGCGGTTCCGGCGGATTCACGGACGCCTCGTCCGTGACGAAGCAGTATTTCGGTTATCTCGACAGTCAGTACGCGCAGGCGCTCAGGATAATGAACGGAGTGCTTGCCTCCACGTCGGGGCGAGTGGAGGTCGTCGGGCATTCGCTCGGCGGCGGTCTTACGACGTACGTGGTCGCGGCGTGCAACGACGGTAAGGGGCGCGTGACTGGAACGACGTTCAACGGTCTCGGTCTTTCGCGCATGCTGCAGGCGCGGCTCACGGCATCAGAAAGACGAAGGGCGGAATCCTCGATCGTCAATGTAAAGAGCTCCGCAGATCCGGTTTTCGTGATGCCCATGGCGCGCCACTACGGACGCATCTACGACATTCCGCAGGAAAGCGACGCCTGGAAGGCCCATTCAATCGACATACTCATCGGCGTCATGCGCATGGCGCTGTCGGCGAGCGGAAGTTGAATAGGTGCCCATAAGAGCGGCGAGCCCGCCGACATGGCGCGGCGCTATGGGTTTCTAAGGTATTTCTTCAGCGTGTTGATCGAGATGCCGAGCGCCTTGCGCGCCTTGGCCATGTTGCCTCCGTGTCTTGTGTAGACGGACTTAACGTGCGCGCGCATGGCCTCGGCAAGGTTCTCCGGCAGTTCGTTTGCATACTTCGGCTCCCGCAGGTCGCGATTGATTCTGATGTGCTCGTCGATCAGCTTGGTGAAATCGCTTTCTTCCAGTGCGCGTGCGCGGTCGAGAATGTTGATGAGTTCGCGCACGTTGCCGGGGTAGTCATAGCCGCCCAGTGCGTCGAGCTGCGTTTTCGTCAGACGGCCCCAGCCCATGTCGAGCCAGAATCCGTGTGCGATTTCCGCGATGTCCTCGCGGCGCTCCCTGAGCGGCGGCACGTCTATGACTATCGTGGAAATTCGCTGGTAGAGGTCTGCGCGGAATTTTCCCTCTCGGACCATCTTCGGGAGATTCTGGTTCGTTGCCGCCACGAGACGGACATCTACCGTAATCTCCTGCGTCCCGCCGACGCGGATTATCTTTCCATCCTCGAGTGCGCGCAGGAGAAGGGCCTGTGCCTCGAGCGGCATCTCGGCGACTTCGTCAAGGAAGATCGTTCCGTGGTCCGCCATCTCGAATAGGCCCTTTCGCTGGCTGTCCGCGCCGGTGAATGCGCCGCGTTCGTGTCCGAAGAATCGGTCCTCGAGCAGGTTCGGCGCAACGCTTGCGCAGTTGAAGGGCACGAAGGGTCCGTTCTTCCTCGGGCTGTGCGCATGTATCTGCGTGGCGATGGTCTCCTTTCCGGTCCCGCTCTCGCCGAGGATGAGAACGCGCGCCCGCTCAAATTTTGCGGCCTGCAGTATTTCGCGGCGAACACTTGCCATCGCCTTGCTGACGCCGGCGAGCTCGCGGCGTCCGTAGCGGTTGTAGTCCTCGAACGCCTCCCTGAGCTTCGGCTCCCACATCGTCGGCTTCACGCGCATGTAGAGCGCGCGTATCGCAGCTTCGTAGATCGAGTCGTCGCCGCGCGTGCGGTGCATGTAGCCTGAAACTTTCACGAGCATTTGGTATTTGCCGACGGCGGATGTCCGGTCTGATGCCGGATGCTCGCATGAGCGGAAGAAGCGGACGTCGCCGTTGTCGATGGTTCCGAAATATCTCGCGATGGCCTCGACGAGGCTGTCGCACGGTTCGTCGAACAGTTCGTCGAATCCGCGTTTCGCCGGGTCCTCGCCTTCAATGCAGACCTCCGCGGCGAATTCGGGCGCGACGCGCATTCCACTCAGCCACACCGTCTTTACGCGTTTCTTCTTGAGAAGCTTAAGCGCGGCGAGAATCTGAGGGATGTTCTTTGTGAGGCCTACGCCGAGAACATAGACGGCGGAGTGCCCCGGTCCATGCTCTGCCAGCGCGCCCGCGAGCGCGTCCATTGAGACGCCCGCAACGTCCGCCTTGCCCTTGAGCGCTGCAAGCGCCGCCGCAGCTCCGGCGAGATATCCGTTCTTCGACCATCCGGTGAGAATAAGGTTCTTGTTCATCCTGTGGCCTCCTCCGTCATTTCTTGACGCAAGTATATCAGATTCTGATGAAAGGGTCAAGGCGCTGTTATGGCCTATATGAGGGTTTAGCCCTTAAAACGTCGGATTCCGGATGCTTATCTGTTTTCTTCGCATCTTTGGCACGCCAACTGCTTATAGCAGGCGTCAACCATAAAGGAACGCAAATAATGAATAACGCGCAGTCGCCAAGCATTAAAGTGGGGCACGCCTACGAACTGAAACATGGGAAATCGTCGCTTATGGCCTTTTACGCCGCACCAGACAAATTCGTCGTCAAGGCGGGTTCTATCATTGATCTCAAGCTGTGGCCCAACAGTCTCAAAGAGGGATACAAAGAGCCCGACTGGGGTCTTGCCGATTTTGACCTTGCCTTGAGCGGGTGTGCGGAAAGGCTCGACTCGAGCATGATCCTCACCTTCACAAGGGATTACGGCGGCTCGTCCCCTCTACAAGTCGCGCAGATGGCAACAGGGACCGATTCACGCGACGTCATTGACCTGTGGAGGGAAATTTAAGATGAAGGAGGATACTTGTTTCGGGATGTCTTGACATGTTGCTTGCGCGTGATGATTATGCTGCCATCATGTATGCATCTTACACGCGCAAATGGCGTTTCGACAAATGGACGGAAGTAAAGAGAAGAATAGTTGCAGACAAGGAAGCTGATGGCATGTTGCAAATCGCAGAAACCACGTCGGCTTACAGGGGCGGAGGAAGAGCGTAATGGCTAAGAGAAAGTTTATAGAAAAGCGGAGAAAGGAACGAATCGTCGAGCGGGAAGCGACGATTGATCCGCGTGATTACCATGCGAAGCTGATTTCTTTGCTTGGGAATCTAAACGTTGACTTTGAGACACACGATAGCGAAAATGAAAAGGACGACTATTACGGCTTTAAGCTGTCATGTGATCCGCCGTTTGAAAGGATGTGGTATATTGTAAAGAATCCATTTGGTGGGAATGACTTGGAGCTGGCAATCGAAAGCGGATTTGACTTGGCGTTTGGCGCTGGGTGCTGGTCGTTTCATCCGACGGAAAAAGAGTTTGGACAGTTCTGCGCGGCAATCAAGGCGATAGTTGAAGGGCGCGGGGCGACAGTAAGGTTTTGCGTCGGCGACGAGGCGAAGGCGAGCGCCGTACTTATAGGTGATGAACTTGATGCGGCAAATGATTTCGCCTTGATGGAGCGAATCGCGGAAAGAGACTACTATAGGACAAATCAAGACATCTATTGGGCCGATTCATTTGCCCTGAGCCGAAAGTTGAAGAAGGAACTGCGCCGACTGCGCTCGCGCAACGGCTGGCGTGCGGATTTTGAATACTTCAATCCAAAGCAAAACAGGTCCGTAGATTTTGGTATACTATAGCCATACAAGGAATTATCACTGAAGGCAACAGTAAGGTAGATGTTAACAAATGAATATAAAAGTTGGGTTAGCGCACTGAAGAAACGCTACCGAGCGACCCAGATCAAGGCGGCGGTGGCGGTCAATTCCGCCATGCTTGAATTCTACTGGTCGCTTGGCGCAGACATCAGCCGCATATACCCAGGGAAGAAGAGAAACCTCAATTTCTTTGAGAACCTGAGCAATGACCTTTGCCTTGGGATGGATAATCCCAAGGGGCTGTCTGTGGCCAACATTCGCTATGCGTATCGCTTCTATGAGCTTTATAGTCGTCTTTCACAAGTCGCAGTCAATGCCGATTATCTTCAACAAGTTGTTGAAGATAAGACGCCGGGCGAACACTTGAAGTGCCGCCGGTATCTGGTGATAGAACTGAAAGCGGTTAACTTCAAGCCAGAGCATGTCGGGCAACTTGGCTTCTATATGGTCGCCGTAGATCGGCAGCTGAAGAACGAATGGGATGCGCCGACTATTGGGCTTGTCCTGTGCAGGGACGACAATAGGACGGTCGTTGAATACGCTCTAAGCGCGACGGTAAATCCGCTGTGGGCAATGGCTGAGGAAAGGGTGGCTATGACACATTTATGCCGATAAATGAATGACGTCAATGAGAAAACAAAACGGAGAAAAGGCATGAGCGAGAACAATAAGTATGATTGGGTGGAGTTCTACAAGGGACTGTCAGAAAAGCTGCTTGCATACAAAATCAACAGACAAGAACTTGTCTCAAAGGTGAAGCACATTTTCTTGGATACGGGCATCAGCATGCCTACACTCGAACGAGGCAATCAGCTTGTTGACATCGATCCGTTTACGGTGTTTGGCCTTTTCAATAAAAGTTCTATGACAGAGACAAACCGAGTGAAAATAGTTACAGCTGTAAAACATCTTTTTGGTGTTGCGGCACCGGTTCCGTCGTCTTTTGCCAGTATTCCTGTTCTGAATAATCAGAATGCCACCTTTTACTACTTTATTGGAGAACGGGACGATGGTGACATCAACAGCCTCTGGGAGTTGTTCGACTCTGCGTTAGCTTATGCGGAATCGCCTTCTCCGGAAAGACGAGGGACATTGTCCAAATGTTTTGATGTTGCCATCAATATGAAAGGCAATAAGAAAAGCAAGATTACAATGGGGCTGTATTGGATTGCTCCTGATACTTTTTTGAATCTTGACAAAAGGAATACCTGGTACATTTATGAATCAGGGAAACTGCCATTGTCTGTGGTGGAGACACTCCCTGCAATGGAGGCCAATACAGTTGACGCGAAAACATATTTTGCCATCGTTGAGAAATTACACGCCTATTTGCAGAGCAATGATAGCGTGCTAAATGATTTTATGGAATTAAGTTCGGAAGCGTGGCGATATTCTGAAGAAATCAATGAAGAAAAGCGTAAGCAAAAAGCGGACTTAGGTGCCGAAAGTAATGGACATAATGCTGCCGACGATGATGTTGAAACAAGGCACTATTGGTTGTACTCGCCTGGTAAAGACGCTGAAATCTGGGATGAGTGTTATGCCAATGGAATAATGGCCATTGGGTGGAATGTGATTGGTGATCTAAACAAGTATGAATCCAAGACGGCCATGAAGCAAGCCATGAAGAAGAGCTTGGACCCCGAAAAGTCTTATAAAATGGCGGCTCATGCGACATGGCAGTTTGTGCATGATATGAAGCCTGGTGATGTTGTATTCGCTAAGAAAGGACTGCATTATATTATTGGTCGAGGAATTGTTCAGTCTGAATATATATTTGACGATTCGCGCAGCAGGATGAAGAATGTGCGCAGGATTAACTGGACACATAAGGGCGAGTGGGTTCATCCTGGTCAGGCGGCTATTAAGACTCTTACAGACATTACTTCATACACGGATTATGTCGAAAAGCTGAACGCCATTTTCGAGAGTGGCGAGACCGACGATGCTGAAGTGACGGAAGTGAATTGCAAACCATACAGCAAGAGCGATTTTCTTGACGAGGTATACATGGATGAGATTAGCTACGAGACGTTGGTTGGACTTGTTCGGCGAAAGAAGAATGTCATTTTGCAAGGTGCCCCGGGAACCGGAAAGACTTTCGCGGCAAGGCGCTTGGCATATTCCATCATGGGTGTGATAGACCCAGATCGCGTCATGATGGTTCAGTTCCACCAAAGCTATTCTTACGAAGACTTTATTATGGGGTATAGGCCTCGACCGTCAGACGGAGGATTTGAACTTAGACGTGGAGCCTTTTACAACTTCTGTAAGGTCGCTGAAATCGACAGTGACAATGACTACTTTTTTGTGATTGATGAGATTAATCGGGGCAACTTGAGTAAGATTTTTGGCGAGTTGTTCATGCTTATCGAGAGCGACAAACGCGGCGAGAAGCATAAACTACAGCTGTTATATTCGGGAGAAAAGTTTTTCGTGCCTGAAAATGTCTATATCATAGGGCTGATGAACACTGCAGACCGTAGCCTTGCAATGCTTGATTACGCCTTGCGCAGGCGTTTTGCTTTCTACAAGATGAAACCAGGTTTTGACAGCGATGGTTTTCGCGAATATCGTGCTCGGATGAACAGTGACAGATTCGACAATCTTATTCAAAGCGTGAAGCACCTGAATACTGCCATTGCTGATGATGATTCTCTTGGCGAAGGTTTCTGCATCGGTCATAGTTATTTCTGTAAGTTGGAGAATGTTGGCGATCATGGCCTTTCCGATATTGTGGAATATGAACTCATCCCGCTTCTTAAGGAATACTGGTTCGACGAACCTATAAAGGTGGAACGTTGGGCGGACGATCTGAGGGGTGCAATAAGGTGATTCGCATACAGAACATCTACTACATGCTCTCTTATGCCTTCCAAGTCCTAAACGAGCAGGGCTACAGGAATGTTGCCACAGAGGATTTCAACAATGTGGCGGAATTGTGCGCTGCTATCCTTGCGCGCGGTGTTAGCGCTCAAATCAAACGTGGGCTCGGCAAAGAGTACATACCGCGCACCGAGGCGTTGTCAACTCTTCGGGGTAGAATTGACATTTCAGAGACCCTCAAGACGCAAGCTCTTCAGCGAAAGCAGATTGTTTGTTCCTATGATGATTACTCGGTCAATTCATATATGAACCAGATTGTAAAATCTACTATGTTGCTTCTGCTCAAGGCCGACATCGCAAAAGGTAGGAAGAAAGAGCTGCGCAAACTTTTGGTATTCTTTGGCGATGTGCGTGCTGTGGATTTGCATTGTCAAGTCACGGTCAGAAGTTAGCACTTCGTTCTTTGGTTGTGTTGTTTGATGACGGGACGGGACTTCCGCCCC
>JAEEOY010000026.1 GCA_016284515.1 Kiritimatiellia bacterium
TCGACCATGACGAGCGAGACGGACGTCCTGTCGCCTTCTTTCAGCCTGTCGGCGACGAGAAGTCCGACAAGACCGCAGCCGCATCCCATGTCCAATAGGTTTAATGTTGAAGGCTGGATATTGGATACTGGATACTGGATATTGGATATTGAAAGGTCCTTCGAGACGACCTCGGCGAGGGCGAGTCCGCCTTCGTCCAGCCTTCTGTGGCAGAAGCAACCTGGATAGCTGGTGAACATAAGCTTCTTCCCACCCGGAACGCTTGCCGGCCATTCAGCCTTGAAGGAGCGGACGCGGTCAGGATCGTCCTTCACCTTCGACAGCAGGTCGTTCCTGTCGCGTTCGCGTCCGACGAAGTCGAGTTCGAACTTCGCGGGCTTAAGGAGGTGTATCTCCTGCAGCAGGTCGAGAGACAGCTCGCCCGCCATGACCTTGGGCCCGGTGTGAAACTTTACGAGGTCCCACGGTCCTTCCGGAAGGTGCGCCGAGCAGATGCATTTGGCGTGCCACACCTTTTCGATCGCATGGCGATGGTAGACGTCGAGGACGTGGCATGTGACGTCGCCCTCGAGCATCTTCGCGGTAATATCCGCAGCCTTGTATCCAACAAGCAAAGTTCTCATTTCAGATATTATACCAAAAAAGAGGCGCGCGGCACATGTGCCGCGCACCTCTTTCGCGTATTCCCCTAATGCGGGATTAGATGCGGCCCTTCGACTTCATGAAGTTGAAGGACGGGATGACGGCTCCGTTGATGTCGTCAAAGTGCTGCTCGCACTCCACGACATACCACTGGACGCCGTCCGCGTCCGTGACAGGGAAGAGTCCGTCCCAGTCAACCGGCGTAGCGCAGCGCTTGCCGTCCGCGTCGCAGCCGGGCTGGCCGAGGATCGCGTCGAACTTCTTCACGCCCGCGCCCATTCCGTTCTCCTTCGCGTGGAGCGTCGGCGAGCGGTGCGGATACTTCTTGTACTGGTCGATCGGGCTGAGGCCGGGGAACATGTCGCCGGCGCAGGTCGTCCAGCCGACGTCCTGCTCCATGCACACGAGCTTGTCGGTGTTGGAGAAGAAGTAGTCCCAGAAGGACTGACCGTTCATCATCTTGACGCCGTGCTCCCACGTGTGGTTGTGGAGGCCGATCTTGCAGCCCATCGTCGCGGCGACGGCCGCAGCCTTGTTGTAGAGGTCGCAGAGCTTCTTGGTGAAGTCGTCGATCTCCTGCGAGGGCTTGCCGATCTCGCCGCCCTGGCCGGTGGACCAAGAGCACCCGGGCGGGATGTTGCCGCCGCCGGGGCAGATCACGAGCGTGTTGCCGTAGGCGACCTCGAAGTCGAGCGTGCGCTTGAGCACGTCGGCGTCGAACTTGTTCTCCTTGAGATTGAAGCCGTACTGCGAGTTGTCGACGTGCGTACCGACGGCGACGAGTCCGGCATCGGCGAGCATCGACTTGAGCTCCGCCGGCTTCGCGTCGTAGTAGCCCGCGAACTCGACGCCCTCGAATCCGATCTCGCCGATCTTCTTGAGGGCCTTTGCGAGGGCGAGGGGCTTGTTCTCGTCCTGGGCGGGGATCCACCTGTTCAGCGAGTAGAGCTGGAGGGCGATCTTGCCGGGACGGCAGGACTTGCAGAACGTCGCGCAGCCGGGAGCGGCCGCGAACGCGGTGGAGGCGGCGATGCCGCCGAGGAAGTTTCTTCTTGAGAGGTTCATGGTAAGATGGTTAGGTGGTTAGGTAGTTAGGTGGTGACGCGGTGGGATGGGTTCTCAGACGAGGTCCTTCATCGTAACCTGCTTGAGATTCGTGTTGCCGAGCTTCATCGGCTTCAGCACGGACTTGTCGAACGCGTATCCGTCGGGACCGAGCGGCCACACGACCGGAGCCGTGTTGAGGATCGTAGCACGGAAGCCCTGGCGCGTCGCGCCCATGTTGCCGGTATGCGAGCTGTTGCAGCCCTCGTTCTCGATGACGAACGGGTTCTTGTATCCCTTCGCCATGAGCGTCTCGAGGAACTTCGCCCAGTCGCACGAGTCGCTTCCGCCGAAGCCGGGGAGGCGGGGCTCGTAGTTCATGCGGTCCCAGTTGCCGCCTTCCGCGTCCGGCGGAAGCGCGGGGAGACCGGCCTTCGCCGCGAGTGCGTCGCTGACGCGCTGGCGCGGGAAGAGACGACCCCAGTTGACCGCCTCGGCGTCGTTCGGGAAGTTGCGGGTGCCCTTGATGTGGACGCGGCGGAGCTTCGAGAAGTCCATCGCGTTGATCACGTCGGACGGATCGATGTGCTGCCAGATGTCGTGCGAGGGATCGTACGTCTCCTGGAGGTTCGAGCTGTCGTCGAGAATCGCGTACATGAGCTTGCGGGCCGCGAGGCATCCGGGTAGGTTGCAGTAGCAAACCGGAGAGGACGCGGGGACCCAGCCCTCCATCGGGCAGTTCTCGACGCACACCGTGACGCCGAGGTCCTTGGCGTACTTGAGGATGGGCGTAAAGACCTTCTTGAACTTCTCGAGGTTCTTCTCGAATCCGCCGTCTTCTGCACCGAGCTTCTGGTCGTAGCCGACGAACGTCCCGCAGACGACGTCGTTCGCGTCGCCGCCGAGCATCGCCGCTATGCGGATGAGGTTCAGGATGTGGTTCTGGTTCGTCTCCTGGAAGTCGCCGCCGATGAGGTTGTCGTAAGCGCCAACGGAGACGCGAACGCCCTTCTCGTTGCACACGTCGACTACGTGCTTCGCCTTGTCGGCAGTGAAGTCCTTGTAGTCGAGGTGCGTCGCGATGTGATCGGCACGGTCTGTGTCCTTGCGGAAGACGCAGAGCTCAAGTCCCTGCGCGCCGAGCTTGACGGCCTCGTCAACGACTCCGTCGAAGGTGGGAACGCCCGCGAACGCCGACGTCATCAGCCAGATCGGGTTGTTGCCCGGCTTCGGCTTCGGGGCGTGGGCGAGCGCCTCCTTGGAAACCACAGGGGCGACCGCGGCAAGCGCCGCGGCCCCCTTGAAGAATTCGCGTCTGTTCATTAGAACTCGAATCCCTTGCGGATGTACGGCTTGACGAGCGCGTTTGCCGCGGCAACGTCAAACTTCTGCTTGCACGAGCACCAGTTGAGCTTCTGGTTGGGCAGGCGCTGCGCGACGCAGCCGACGAGGATGCCCTCCATCTGCGGAATGCAGTACTCGATGTCGGAGAAGCAGCGCGAGTGCGTCTGCTCGTAATACGGTCCATTGCCGAAGATCGCGTTGATGAACTCGCCGTAGTGTCCCTCGGCGAAGCCCTTCATCTCGACCGTCGACTTGCCGTCGCCCGCGTCGGAAGCGGAGCCGCAGAACGGAATCGAGCGCTTGACGGCCTTGGCGGCCTCGTGCTCGAACACGTCCTTGAACTCCTTGTCGGCGTCGAGCGCGATCGCGCACTTTGCGCCATAGTCGTCCTGCATGAGGACCTGGCCCTTCGTGCCCATGATGAGGCAGCCGGTGTTCGGCACCTTGCCGCCGTTCGCCGCGGCCCACTTGGGCATGAGCTCTGCGGCCGGCTTCTCGTCGCCGTCGTACCAGTAGAGCGTGACGGCCGGGAGCTTGACTCCAGGACGGACCTTCGAATCGCGCTCCTTGTACGTGAGCTTGACGATCGACTTGAGCGGATACGCAACGTCGTTTTCGGAGACGATCTTCGTGCAGATCGCGTCGGAGACGCCGCCGAGCTCGAGGCCGCGGAACGCGAGGTTCATCGTGTGGCAGGCCATGTCGCCGAAGGCACCAGCACCGAAGTCGAAGAAGCCGCGCCACGTGAAGGCGTGGTAGACGTTCTTGCCGAGGTTCCACGGATCGTACACCTGAGCGTCAGCCGGGTACTGGTCGAGGAACGGACGCTCGGCGGCCGTGGCAAGCCACGCGTTCCAGTCGAGGCCCTTGCGGATGGGATCGCCCTTCGGATGGCCCTTGACCCAGTCCGCGACTCCCTTGCCCTGCGGCCACACAGGACGGTTCGTCCACACGTGGACCTCAGTGACGTCGCCGAGGATTCCGCTCTGGAGCACCTCGGTGCAGCGGCGCATGGAGTCGAGCGAGGAGCCCTGGTTTCCCATCTGCACGACGACGCCGTTCTCGCGGGCCGTCTTGTTGAAGTAGTCGAGCTCCCAGAGGGTGCGGACGAGGGGCTTCTGCACGTAGACGTGGATGCCCTTCTTCATAGCCTGGATCGCGACCGGCGCATGGACGTGGTCAGGCGTCGAGATCGTCATCGCGTCGATGCCGAGCTTGTCGGCGTCGTCGAGAAGCTTGCGGTAGTCGGTGTAGAAAGGAACCTTGCTGAGATCAAGTCCGGGGAAGTCCTTCTTCGCGTTGGCAAGAGCCTTCTCGAGCATCGTCGCGTCGGCGTCGCAGAAAGCGACCATCTCGACGAGACCGGTCTTGAGCATCGGAGTCCAGTCGCTGTATCCCTTGCCCATGATGCCGACCGCCGCGAGGCGGACCTTCTGGCCGGGCTTGCGAGGCGACGGCGAGAAGCAACCGCCCGCGCTGAGAAGCGAAACACCCGCGAGTCCGCGGAGGAACCCTCTTCTGCTGGAACTTATCATTTATATCTCCCTTTTTTGTTTGTTTTGGTTGAAACTGCAATCAACGTTAAAATCAATTATATCATAATCTTCTGCGTATAGGCAATGCAGAACTTTGACTGTTTTGTCATTTGATTTTGGCGGACTCGGGAATGACCTTGTTGCGCACAAGGACGTCGAGCGCGGAATTGACGCCCTCAACCTCCTTCGCGTCGCCAGGCTTCGCACGGTACGCCTCGAGCGCGGCGTCGAAGGCGGCCTTGAACTCGCCCTCGTTCGCGTAGGAGATGACCTCTCCGAGCGCCTTGACGTTCTCCGCGGTGGCGGCCTTGGGGTCGGCGATCTTCGCGAAGAGCTTAGCCGCGGTCTCGCGCCTCAGCTCCATCACCTTCTGCGGGCACGCGGACATCACGCTGTGCGTGAGGTTGTCCCAGCGGGAGGGAATCGGACGGTACCAGATGTTGCGGAACTGGACGATGCAGCCGTGGTCCTGAAGCTGCAGCGGGCCCTTCGTTGCGTGCGGCGCGAGCGGACGACGCCTGCAGTGCGTCGTGAGGCCCTCCATCTCCCAGTGGTCCTGCACGAGGACGCCGTTGAAGAAGACCGTCACGCTGCCGGGATGGACGAGCTGTCCGTCCTTCCACACTGGCTGGTGGAAGACGATGTCGTAGACCTGCCACTCGCCGGGCTTCCTTGCGGGATTGACCATTGGCGGATTCTCGGCGTACACCGAGCCGGCCTGTCCGTCGGCGTAGTTGTCGACAAACTCGGGGGTGCCCTGCGCCTCGCGGCTTGTCCAGTACGACTCGAGAACCTGTATCTCGTAGTTGTTCATCAGGAACACGCCGCTGTTGCCGCGCATCTGGGGGTTGCCGCCGATCGATTTCGTATCCGCCGGATGCCTGTACTCGAGGTGGAGCTGGCAGTCGCCGAACTCCTCGCGCGTGAAGATCGCGCCGCCGTTCTTCCAGTCAGGGACGGTGTAGAAGTATCCGTCCTCCGAATAGCTCCACTTGGTCGGCTCGCCCTTCTCGTCGCGCCAGTTCTTCTCGAGCGAAGCCTTCGTTCCGTCGAAAAGGACGACCGCGTCGGACGGAACGCCCTTCGCGTCGACCTCAACCTTCGCGGGCTTCGGACGGTTCATGTCGTGCACTGCCCACGCGTGCTTCGCGTCCGGCGTATCGCCGTAGAGCGCGGCGAAAACAAGTGCTGCTGCGATTACCATGTTTAATCTCCTGTAGTCTAAAGTTGATGTGCCAATTGTGTTTACTGTATTGTGCGGCCCGTCTTGCGCGACTCCTCGGCGAGGAATGCGATCCGGTGCGACTCAAGCGCCGCCTCGAGAACGCCGGAATAGCGGTCGGGAGATGCGGTGCGCACGAGCTTGACGAACTCCGTCATGATCTCGCGGTCTCCTCCGCCGTGGTGTCCGTGCTGCTGCGGAATGATCGTCGTCGAGTCGCCGAGGAACGGCCTGATCTCGATCTTACGCTCGTCGGCGATGATCTCGCCGCGCGTTCCGTAGAAGTGCGTGATGCGGTTGCGCTCCTGGGAGTAGCTCTCCATCTCGAGGATGATCGTGAGCCCGCCCTCGTACTCCATCAGCACCGTCTGGTGGTCGACGGAGTCGTTTCCG
>JAEEOY010000181.1 GCA_016284515.1 Kiritimatiellia bacterium
GGACTTAAAATCCGCGGCCTGGTAATCAGGCGTACGGGTTCGAGTCCCGTCTCCGGCACCAGTTCAACGGAGAAGAGAATGCTTAAGATATTCATGTCCGTCGCGCTTGCCGCGACGCTTTCGGCTGCCGCGTTCGCGGACGACGCCTTGTCGCTTGGCGGAATGACGCTTGATGTCGACATGCGTGCGGTGGAGGAGCTCGCTCCATTCGCGCTCGAGGCCGTCGCCATCCAGCTCCGCGCGTCGGAGCGCGAGGCGCGCCATGCCGCCGAACTCCGCAGGAAGGGCATCGCGGAAGTGCCTCCGTGCGGAAGCGAGCGGTATGTCATCGACATTCCGGCGATCGGCGGCTTTTCCTTCGACGGATGGGGCGAGCTCTACATCGACCGGCGCTTCGTCACCGACGAGGAGATGAAGACGGTGAAGAAGATCGAGGCGTGGATCGCGAAGTGGTTTCCGCAGCAGACGAGGAAGCGCGTCGAGAAGCCGCGCAAGTCGGCCGGCGGGGCGGGGCTCCCGATTTTCCGCGGATTCGAGGACGCTCGCTACCAGGTGCACGACGCGCTCATCGCGAGGCTCGTGAAGGAGTTCAACGCCGACAAGGCGGGATGGACGGGCGGAACGGCCGCGCAGGCGGCGAAGGTCGCCGACTTGACGCCCGCGCTCGTCAAGGCGCACATGATCGAGGAGTCGGGCGGGAACGGTCCGCGCTCCAAGGCCGCGTGGGCGGTCGATCCGCTGCAGGTGAACGTTCCGGGAGACTGGGGCGTCGAGAAGGAGCTCGTCGGGCTCGTCAAGCCCTCGAAGCGCAACGAGGGCACGGCAGAGCAGAACGTCCGCGCCGCGATAAAGTACCTCTCCCGCAAGGGCTTCGGCGTCTCCGCGAAGCCGGCCTCGACGCGTCCGTCGGGCTTCTTCGACGGATGGCTGGACGCGCTTCGCCGCTACAACGGCAGACGCGACCGCACGGAGACCGACCGCTACTACAGCGACGAGTATGCCGACAAGATCGTGAAGCGCGCGAAGGACCCCAACGCCTTCGTTCCGATTGAAATCAAGCTCGCAAAGTGAGGAATGTCAAATGAATGCCTGTTTTGCACGTGCATGCGTGGTTGTGTCGGTCGCGGTGTCTTTTGGGAGTGCGGTGCGCGCCGCAGATTTCACCAAGACGCCTGAGCTGCCCAAGGCGGTCGAGCGGTTTGGAGCGAGGGCTGAGATATCCTTCAAGGTGGTAGACGCAGACGGCAGACCCGTCGAAGGCGCAACTGTGTGCGGCGTCGCGACCGATTCCGACGGTGTTGCCGTATATCGTGGCATCGTCACCGAAGGAACTCTTGCCGTAACCGTATCGTCGCCGGGCATCTATATTCCTGTCGTTGCGCCTGTCGAGTTGCGTGAGCTTTCCAGCGACAAGAAGTCCTTCGCGCCGACTAACGTCCCCGCAATAGTCGTCCGCAAAAAGAAGTATCCCCATCCGATGCTCCGCGGTAGGGTCGATCTGCGCAGGTTAAACCACGAACGTCCTTATGCGGCCCAGCTGAATACGGAATGGTTCCATGTGGACGCCGGCGTGTTTCCCGGTGATTCGCAAGGATGGGGATACGCCGGTCTTGTTGCGGGCTACATTGTGCTTAAGCCGAAAGGTCCCGAGGACGGGTTTCAGGAGGTTGAAGCGTATCCGGATTCGCTCGGGACCCCTGCGGTCGCGCCGTCCGACGGCTACAGGGCAGGCCCGTTTGAGATGATGCTCCGCACCGACGGCAGCAGCCGTTCTCCGGCACGGACCCGGCTTGTTGCGTTCCGGCACAGGACGGAGGCCGGCTTCGTGTACGGCATTCTCAAGGTGGACGGGAGAAACCCCGGACAAATCGAATACCTTGTCAACCGGTCCGCCGGCGAGATGTCGCTTGAGCCGGAGGATTGCAGATGACGCTGCAGCTGCTTCTCGCGTCCGCAGCAGTGAAACTGCTTCCCATGACCGAGCCGGTCGCCGCATCCGATGCGGCCGAGCTCGCCCGGGTCGAGTTCGACATTGCGCCGTCGATGGTTGAGCATTTCGTTCCCGCTCAGTATCCGCCTGGGAAGGGTCAGCCAGGTTACGGATGGCCGTCGCGGATTGAGGATTACACGGTTGATGACGCCCTCGCGGAGCGGCTTGCCGCCTATCCGGGGCTCGAAGCGCACTGGTTCGTCCGCGAGCCGATTGAAGGCCATGCCGCCGACTTCGGCCGCACGATGAAATTGTATGCGGACTCAATTCCCTTCCTTCTCTTTCGTCCACAGTCCAGTGGAGTTTGCTGGTGGAATCCTTTTTCATGGTTCGACTTCGGAGAGAAAGTTCCGCTTGTTGTCTATCTTCCCGGGAACGGAGAGCTCGGAACGGATCTTGCGAAGCAGTTCCGGCAGACGGGAGTGATTGGACGGGTTGTTGGCGACGGCTTTCAGGAAGAGCACCGAGCCTGGCTTCTCGTTCCGATGCCGCCCGAGCGCGGCAACGTGAATATGCCCAAGGGCTATCCGGTTCAACCTCGCGCTCCGCTCATCACGCTGCTTGACGATCTCGTCCTCAAGGTGATTGAGATGTCGCACGCGGAAGGCGAGAGCGCTCCGCCGATTGACGAGCACCGAATTTACCTGACAGGCTTGGGATGCGGCGGATCGATGGCGGTTGCGATGTCGCTCGACCATCCCGGACGCTATGCCGTTACGGCGCCGGTCTGGTCTTCTGCGCCCCTTCAGCGGGTGGTGCATCCCGATGCGCCGGGTAACTGGTGGTTCGGCTACGAGGAGAATATTTATTCCGAAGCCGTTGCGGACAGTAAGGAGTACTACGAAAAGTTCTGGGGCAAGTTCCGTGAGGACGTGGAAAGGTTCGGCGGTTCGTTTGCGCTGAAAATGTATTCAAAGGGCGAACGAGTCTGGTGGTGGGACGCCATGTGGGAGTCCGCTGAATTCTGGGACTGGTGTTTTTCGAAAAGAAGCGATTTTGAAGTGGAGGTGAAGAAATGAGCATGTCTATTCTGCTTTCTGTTGTCTACATTCTGGGGTATTCGCCAGCCGACGGCACGGCCGTGTGCTTTGGCACGGAGGAGTCCGGAGCGTTCGCCCCGGCGGCGTTTGAGGAGCGCAGGCATGCGCCCGGAGAGACGGGCTCGCTGAAGGGCGTGCGCTCTCTCGTGTTTGAGAGGTCGGTCGAGAATGTCGGCGCCGCCGCGTTCGCGGGGGCGCCAGACCTGGAGACCGTCTGCTTCGAGGGCAAGGTCTCGTCGCTTGGCGAGCGCGCATTCGCGGACTGCCCCAAGCTGACCTGCGTCGTGTTCGCGTCGAGGAATCCCGTGGACGCCTGCATGGACACTTTTGAGGGCGCGCATGAGCAGTTGACGGCCGTCTACCGCAACGAGATGTACGGCAAGCTCGAGATAGCGCATCCAAATGCCATATGGAAGAACATGGTCAGTGTGAATCTCGGATCGAACAGCTATTTAAGCATGACGTTCGTCGCTATCCCCTCGACACATCTTCCGCCGGAGGCATGGCGCGGTCCGAGGGACGGTGGGATGCGTGTCATGGACGCAATAAGGTACGTCGGGCCGCGCGTGTCGACGAACGGATGGATGTTCAAGACTGACGGCGCGACCGTCTTTCTGCTTGCGTATCTCCGGCCACGCGCGCGCGCGGTGGAACTTCCACCATCCATCGACGGAATGCCCATCTCCTGCCGCGAATACGGCAACGGCTCGGGATTGCCCGAAGAGCTGAAGTTTGACGCGGTTCTCGCGGATGGTTCTATTCTTGGCGAAGTCTTTGGGGGACGCGGACGGGACATCCTCGCCAAAGGCGGATGCATCTACGTGCGCGGGGCGTCATTCGACGCCGCGCATCAAATGGACTACAATAACGTCAATGCTGTCGGCGTTCCTGAAGCAACGACACTGGCGGATGTCGCCGCGCTGACGAACGGAATCCCGTGCGAAAGCGGATACCGGTATCTGCTCATCAACAACGGTTCTGCCGCGGCTGTGCTGGGGCCGGAAAACTATCCCGGCCGCAGGGGCTACGTTTCGTCCGCGCCACGTCCCGTCGAGGAGAACAGCTGCCCGGTGGTCGTCCCTTCGACTCTAGGCGGGAAACCCGTCGTCTATCTTCCCTGCGGACTGTTCTCGGCGCGTGGCGAGATTACGTCGGTGGAGTTCCCCGATACGCTGGAGGAACTGCCTGCCGGCGTCTGCTACGGGTGTTCAAACCTCGCAAAGGTCAAGCTGCCGAAAAACCTGAAGCGGATTGGGCGGCTCGCTTTCTACGACTGTCCGAAACTTTCTGCCCCGCCCATCCCTGACGATGTCGTCTGCGAGACTCAGGCGTTCGACTTGAGGCCTGCGGACGGCAGCCGAGTCATCCTCAAGCCGTGATGGGCATTCTAAATCAACGAACAAGAGGCAAAGATGAAGACAGACATCGCAAAGTACATCGACCACACATTGCTCAAGGCGGATGCGAAGGCGACCGACATAGAACGGCTCTGCCGCGAGGCGAGGGAGCACGGCTTCGCGTCCGTGTGCGTCAACTCCTGCTGGGTGCCGATGTGCCGCGAGTTGCTCGCGGGAAGCGGCGTCGCGGTCTGCACTGTGATAGGCTTCCCCCTCGGCGCGGCGAGCACGCAGGCCAAGGTCGCGGAGTCGCTTCAGGCGATTCAAGACGGGGCGGACGAGCTGGACGAGGTGCTCAACCAGGGGCTTCTCAGGAGCGACGCCAAGGCGTGCTTCCGCGAGCTGGTCGAAATAGTCCAGAGATGCCGCGAGGCGAGGAAGGACGTCGTCCTCAAGCTCATCCTCGAGTGCTGCAACCTGACGAAGGCCGAGATTGCGTCCGCCTCGAAGGCCGCGAAGAAGGCGGGGTTCGACTTCGTGAAGACGTCGACCGGATTCGGCAAGGGCGGCGCGACCGTCGCGGACGTGAAGCTCATGCGCAAGAGCGTCGGGCCGAAGATGGGCGTCAAGGCGGCGGGGGGAATCCGCGACCGCAAGACGGCTCTCGCGATGATCCGCGCAGGCGCGACAAGGCTCGGATGCTCGTGCGGACTCGCTCTCGTATGAGACTGTCCGCCTATGCGGCCTACGCGGCGGCGCTCCTGGCGGCGCTTGCCGCCGGATGCTCGCGCGGGAATATCGACCGCGTTGAGTGGCCCGTCATGGGGACGATCGCGGCCGTGCAGCTTAAAGGTGAGTTGACGCCGGACTCCGGCAGGTTCACGGCAGATGTGATGGCGGCATTCAACGAAGTCTCCGATGCGCTTAACGCGCACGTGGCGACTTCGGAGATATGCTCGCTCGCCCCTCTTGCAGACGACGAGGTGCTCGCGAAATGCGCAGGCAAGATGAAGCCATGCTATGAGGCGGCGTTTACGCTGATGCGGGTATCAGGCGGCGCGTTCAATCCGCGCTGGCGTGGACCGAAGACGCTCGACCTCGGCGCGATCGCAAAGGGTTTTGCCGTTGATGTCGCAGTGGAGGGCATGCAAAACCGGAAATCCGCGGGCTTGACTGGGGGAAGCGGCGTCCCGCCGCTTCAAGGAATAGAATCCACCCCTGGTCCGGATGTTGACATCCTCATCGATCTCGGCGGAAACATCAAGGCCGCGAAGGGGGGCTGGCGCACGGGCGTGATGAATCCAAGGGGCGGCGGATTCGCCGCGGTCGTCGACCTTCGCGAAGGCGAGGCGCTTGCAACGAGCGCTACGTACTACCGCGGCAGCCACATCTACGACGGCAGGACGGGGCTCGCCGTCTCGAACGGCGTTGCGTCCGTTACGGTGCTGTGCAATTCCGCGATGTGGGCCGACGGACTTTCCACCACGCTGTTCGTCCTTGGTCCCGACGAGGGCCGGACCTTCGTCGAGGAGAAGGGCAAGCTCCTTACGGGCGGGGAGAATGTTGCAGTACTCTGGATCCTTTCCGACGGGAATTGTGCCAAGATTGACCCGGAAGGACGATTTTCGGCTAAATAGCGCCGTGGCTGGTCCGTAAAATTGGGGCTTGCGCTTGATTAGTTCGCCTTGTCGCTCTCTTTCCCGCGCGCGGCGATTTTTTGGTATAATAATCACCCGTTCAACGTTAGAAGACTTTAGAAGGCAGAACGGCGATGTGGAATTACTCTGAGAAGATGATGGACCACTTCCGGAATCCCCGGAACGTGGGCAAGATAGACAACCCCGACGGGACCGCTACGGTCGGCTCCCTCGCATGCGGCGACGCGCTCCAGTTCCAGTTCAAGCTGGGTCCGGACGGGAGGATCGCCGAGGCGAAGTTCCAGACCTTCGGGTGCGCGAGCGCGATCGCGAGCTCCTCGGCCCTCACCGAGATGGTGATCGGCAAGACGCTCGAGGAGGCGAAGAAGATCACCAACCAGCAGATCGCGGACTACCTCGGCGGACTTCCCCCGCAGAAGATGCACTGCTCCGTCATGGGGCGCGAGGCGATGGAGGCGGCGATAAAGAACTACGAGACCGGCGAGAACGCCGACCGCAACCTCGAGGACACCGTGCTCTGCACGTGCTACAACGTGTCCGAGAACGAGGTGCGGCGCGTCATAACCGAGAACCAGCTCACGACGGTCGAGGAGGTCACGAACTTCACGAAGGCGGGCGGCGGCTGCGGACGCTGCAAGGGGAAGATACAGGCGATCCTCGACGAGATCAACGGAGGCGCCAAGTGAAGATCGGCTTCGACAACGAAAAGTACCTGAAGGAGCAGTCGGAGGAGATCCGCCGCCGCGCGGGCAAGTACGGCAGACTCTACCTCGAGTTCGGCGGGAAGCTCATGAACGACTTCCACGCCGCGCGGTGCCTCCCGGGGTACCATCCGAACGTTAAGCTCCGCCTCCTCCAGTCGCTGAAGGACCAGGCGGAGGTGATCCTCTGCATCTACTCCGGCGACATCGAGAAGAAGAAGATGCGCGCCGACTTCGGCATCTCCTACGCGGACGACGCGCTCAAGCTCATCGACGACCTCACGGCGCTAGGGCTTCCGGTCAGGGGCGTCGTCATAACGCGCTACGAGGGGCAGCTCGCCGCGCAGCAGTTCAGCAAGAAGCTAGAGTCGCGCGGCGTGAAGTGCTACTTCCACGGCAAGACGCTCGGCTACCCCGCGGACGTCGACACGGTGGTCTCCGAGGAGGGATACGGAAAGAACCCCTACGTGCCGGTGGAGCGCTCCATAGTCGTCGTCACCGCGCCGGGCCCGGGCTCGGGCAAGTTCGCGACGTGCCTCAACCAGATCTACCACGAGTACCGCCAGGGCAAGGTCGCGGGATACTCCAAGTTCGAGAGCTTCCCCGTTTGGAACCTCCCGCTCCACCATCCGCTCAACATCGCCTACGAGGCGGCGACGATCGACCTGAACGACAAGAACATGATCGATCCGTACCACCTCGCGGCGTACGGAAAGACCACCGTCAACTACAACCGCGACGTGGACGCCTATCCGCTCCTCAAGGCGATCTGGGAGAAGATGACTAAGGGCGAGTGCCCCTACAAGTCGCCGACGGACATGGGCGTGAACCGCATCGGCTTCGGAATAGTCGACGACGCGGTCGTGCAGGAGGCGTCGAAGCAGGAGGTCATCCGCCGCTACATGCGCTACCAGTGCCTGTACGCGGAGGGCGCGACGGACATCGAGAGCGTAGGGCGCGCGAAGATGCTTATGGACTCCCTCGGCCTCAAGACCGAGAACCGGCTCGTCGCGCTCGCAGCGCGCGGCGCCGCTGAGACGGCGCGGCTCCAGGGCAAGGGCAAGGACGGAGGCAGGGTCGTCTCCGCGGCGGCCCTGCAGCTCCACTCGGGCGAGATCGTCACCGGGCGCAACTCCGACGAGCTGCACGCGTGCTCGGCGGTAATCCTTAACGCGGTGAAGAAGCTTGCGGGCATACCCGACAGGCTTCCGCTTCTCGCGCCGACGATCCTGCAGTCCATCGCGCACATGAAGCACGACATCCTGAAGGGCGGCTACACCTCGCTGAACCTCGACGAGGCGCTCATTGCGCTTGCGATTTCGGCGACGACGAACCCCGCTGCGCAGCTCGCCATGGAGAAGCTCGGCGAGCTCTCCACGTGCGAAGTGCACATGACGCACATGGTCACGCCCGGCGACGAGGCGGGATTGAGGCGACTCGCGTGCAGGTACACGTCCGACCCGTACTACGCCTCCAACCAGCTCTTCACGGGCGCACAGTAGGGGTGGGTTCGATGCTTCGGATACTCTTCCTCTGCCATGGCAATATCTGCCGTTCGCCGATGGCGGAGTTCGTCATGAAGAAGCTTGTCGCCGACGCGGGGCTGGAAGACGTCCAGGTCGAGAGCGCGGCGCTTCACACCGACGAGATCGGCAATGACATCCACCGCGGAACGCGCGCGAAACTGACCGAAATGGGTATTCCGTTTTCGCGCAGGGCCGCCTGGCTGCTCACCGCCGACAAGGCGCGCGAATACGACCTGCTTGTCGGATGCGACGCGTACAACAAGGCGGATCTCCTCCGTCTCGTCTTTCCCGAGGACCGTCGCAAGGTGCATCTCCTGCTCGAGTTCGCGGGGAAGAGCCGCGACATAGCCGATCCCTGGTACACCGGTAACTTCGATGCGACGTACGACGACGTCCTCGAGGGATGCACCGCGCTTCTGTCCGCGATTCGGCGCGGAGAGGTGGGTTGATGACCGGCGAGGCCGTTCTGCTTGCCTTGGCGATTTCATTCGCCCTCGTGGCGGCAGCCCTTGTCGTCGGCGCTTTTCTTCTGCTGAAGGCCAAGGACGCGGCATACGAGAGGGCGCTGCGCGAGCAGTTCTCGAACCTCGCCGCCCAGACGCTCAGGGTGCAGAGCGGCGACCTCAGGAAGACGAACGCCGAGCAGCTCGAGGGGGCGCTCAAGCCGCTGCGCGAGCAGATCGAAGCGCTTCGGTTGGCAACCGTGAGGACGCAGACGGAGCACGAGAAGCTTGCGGAGGCAATCGGCAAGGACGTGGGGCGTATCAGCGACGTCGCGAAGGAGCTCGCGGGAGTGAGCGAGGCGCTTTCGTCCAACACGAGCTTCCAGGGGCGCAAGGGCGAGGAGATACTCGCCGAGAAGCTGCGCCAGGCCGGACTCGAGGAGGGCGTGAACTTCTTTCTGCAGACCGGGACCGCGTCCGACCGGCCCGATGCGCAGGTATGCGACACCGAGAACCGCTGGCTCATCATCGACAGCAAGGTCGTGCTGACGGCGTATTTCCAGTATGCCGAGGCGAAGGACGAGGCGACGCGGCGGGCGAAGCTCGCCGAGCACGTCTCGCGGGTGCGCGAGAAGATTGACCAGCTTGCACGGAAGAAGTACCCGAAGGTGTTCGCCGAGGACCATCCAGACCGGAACTACCTGCCCGTGACTGCCATGTTCGTGGGCTACGAGGCTCCGCTTCTCGAGGCGCTGAAGGCCGAGCCGTCGCTCTGGAAGCATGCGGCGGACAACGACGTGATACTTGTCACGCCTCTTACGCTTCTCGCCTACCTGCGGCTCGTGTACCTCGCGTGGCAGCACGAGAAGGAGGCGCGCAACCAGGCGGAGATCGTGAACACCGCGCGCGAGCTTCTCGCGCGCATGAACGCTTTTCTCGTGGCGTTCGAGGGGGTTGGGAAGACGCTTGCGGACGCGCAGTCGAAGTACGACGACGCGCGCCGCGTGCTTGTCGACGCGCCGCACGCGCAGACGATTGCAAAGTCCGCGAACAGGCTTATCGACCTCCAAGTGAGGCTTGAGGGCCGAAAGGGGAAGCGCATCGAGCGCGCCGCTTGCCTGCGCGGTCTGGACGACGATCAGGGTGGACCGACCGTCGCCGCGGAGTCGGCAGGTTGACAGGTGCAAGGATGATTTTGGTATAATCTCACGAAATGGCGAGGGAGAAGAGTTCAGGATATTCGTTTGGCACGTTCCAGGGCGTGTTCACTCCGAGCATACTCACGATCATAGGCGTCGTGATGTACCTTCGCTTCGGCTGGATGCTCGGCAACGTCGGGCTTGCGCAGTCGCTCGCCATCGTCACGATCGGCAGCGCGATAACCTTCCTCACGGGGCTGTCGATTTCCGCGCTCGCGACGAACATGCGCATGAAGGGCGGCGGCGCGTACTTCATGCTCTCGCGCTCGTTCGGGCCTGAGACGGGCGTCGCGGTCGGTGTTCCGCTCGCACTCGCGCAGGCGATAGGCGTGTCGTTCTACGTGTCCGGCTTCTCCGAGGCGCTCGTCGGGTCAGGGCTCCCCGTCGTCTCCGAACTGAACCCGCAGCACGTCGCGCTCGGGACGCTCACGTTCCTCGCGCTCCTCTCCTCCGTCTCCGCCGACCTCGCGCTCAAGAGCCAGTACTTCGTCATGGCGGCGATCGTCGCGTCGCTCGTCTCGCTCTTCTGCGGCGGCGCTCCGTCCGCGCTCGCCGCGCCCGATGCGGCGTCCGTTCCGCCAGCGCTCGGATTCTGGCCGGTCTTCGCCGTGTTCTTCCCGGCGGTTACCGGAATTCTCTCCGGCGTCGGGATGTCGGGCGACCTGAAGGATCCGGGTAAGTCCATCCCCCGCGGCACAATCGCCGCGGTCCTGACGGGCTACGCCATCTACATGGCCGTTCCGCTATTCCTCGACTGGTGCGTGAAGGACGCGGCGGTGCTGCGCTCGGACACGATGATCCTCGCGAAGTGCGCGAGGTGGCAGATGCCGATTCTCATCGGCGTCTGGGCCGCGACGATTTCGAGCGCGGTTGGTAGCTTCCTCTGCGCGCCGCGCGTCGTGCAGGCGCTCGCGAGGGACAGGCTTGCGCCGCGCTTCCTCGGGCGCGGATACGGCGCGTCGGACGATCCGCGCGTTGCGGCGCTTCTCTGCTACGCGGTAGCCGCGGCTGGAGTTCTCCTCGGCGACATAAACGCGATCGCGCCTGTGCTTACGATGTTCAACCTCTCGACGTACGCGCTCCTCAACCTCTCGGCAGCGCTTGAGGAGACGATGGATCCGCCGTCGTGGCGTCCGACGTTCCGCGTGCGGAGCTTCTTCTCCTACGCGGGCTTCGCGGGATGCGTCGGGGCGATGCTGATGATAAGCTCGGGATGGACCCTCGTCGCGCTCGCGTGCGAGCTCGCGATCTTCCTCGTCGCGCGCAGGCGCTCGAGGAACCCGAGGTGGGCCGATATGCGCGACGGGCTTTACCTCTCGATGACCCGTTTCGCGCTGCGCCGCCTCGAAAGGCACCGCCGCGACATCAGGAACTGGACTCCGAACCTGCTAGTCCTTACCCAGATTCCCGCAAGTCTGCCGCGTCTATTCTCGTTCGCGCGCGGAGTGTCGGGCGGGGGCGGATTCGTCACCGTCGCGTCCGTTGTGCAGTCGGAGTACTGCGATGAATCGCGCGAGGCGGAGCTTGCGCAGTCGCTGCTCAGGCAGATGAAGGCGCGTGGACTCAGGCCGATCGTCCGCGTCGCATCCGCCGCGGATGCCTGCGAGGGGCTCAAGGGCTTCGTGAGGATGTACGGGTATGGTCCGCTGACGCCGAACACCGTCGTCCTCGGCATTCCGCGTCCGGGCACCGAGGCGACGTCCGGAGGCGTCGCCAGGGAGACGTACATCCGCCGCCGCAACGTCGTCCTCGTCGGGGCTGGTGAGAGCGCGGAGCCGTCGAAGGGCGGCTACATCGACATCTGGTGGCGCGGCGAGAACAGGAACGGCGCGCTGATGCTTGCCCTCGCGTGCCTTCTCAGGAAGCGTGAGCGCGCATGGAGGAAGGTCCCGCTGCGGCTCAACATGATCGTCTCGCGCAGGACGGACGAGGAGGCGGAGACGATGCTCTCGGAGTTCCTCGCTAAGGCGCGCATACAGGCGGCGACGCGCATCCTGCGGCTTGAGGAGGGGCGTCTGTTCTCCGAGACGATCGCCGCCAGCTCGTCCGACTCGCTCGTCATGCTTCTGGGCCTCCGCGCGCCGAAGGCGGACGAGACGGACGCGGAATACGGGGAGTACTGCAGGGTTCTGGGGGAGGGAACGGGCGATGTTTCGCGCGTGATTCTCGTCCTGGCGGGCGAAGAAGTCGACTTCACGGCCATGTTTCGGTGAAAAATTGCAAATTTCTTGCTGTTGCCGATTGATTTCCGCGCCAGAATAGGGTATAATTCTACCCAATTTTCAAGAAAGCCCCAAAAGGGGCATTCACAAGGAGTAAAAAGACATGGCCAAGACGCCGAAGTTCGCGAACGAGAAGGTGTTCGCGTGGGTTGACAAGTGGAACAAGGTCTGCACGCCCGACAAGATCGTGGTCGTGACGGGCACGAAGAAGGAGCACCTTGCGATCTGCGAGATGATGGTCAAGAACGGCCAGTTCATCAAGCTGGACCAGAAGAAGCGCCCCGAGTGCTACCTCGCTCGTTCCCATGAGAGCGACGTCGCGCGCGTCGAGGGCCGCACGTTCATCTGCTCGAAGAAGGAGATCGATGCGGGTCCGACGAACCACTGGATGGACCCCGACCAGATGAAGAAGCTCATGCTCAAGAGCTACAAGGGCTGCATGAAGGGCCGCACGATGTACGTGATCCCGTTCGCGATGGGCCCGATCGGCAACCCGATCACCCAGTACGGCATCGAGATCACCGACTCGCCCTACGTCGTCGTCAACATGAACATCATGACGCGCACCGGCGACGCCGTGATGAAGCACCTCGGCAAGGACGGCGACTTCATCCC
>JAEEOY010000182.1 GCA_016284515.1 Kiritimatiellia bacterium
AGATCGACCGTGGCCTTCTTCGACTCCACCAGCTCGGCGAGCTTCCCCTTGATGCGCGGGGAGAGGTCGAACTCGAGTTCAGGGATCGGCACGTGCGTGAGGAGATAGGGGACGGAGAGCACGAAAGCCGCGAGCGCGAGGAGCAGCACGACGGTCGCCGTCAGCAGCCACCGAAGGATGCGCCGCTTCCACGACACGGACTTTCCTGACTTCTTCTCGTCTGTCTCCATACGGAGATATTATACCAAATTCGCAACGCCCCTTGCGCTAACGCCGAGTCTGTGGTAAAATGGTCCCATCAAAAAAAGGAAAGGACACCAGATATGAAAAAATACGTCTGCAAGGTATGCGGATACGTCTATGATCCGGAGAACAACAACGGCGTTGCGTTCGAGGACCTTCCCGAGGACTGGACCTGCCCCATGTGCGGGGTTGGCAAAGACCAGTTCGAGGAAATGTAATCAAGCGACTTAACAACGAAAGGAAAAAACAAAATGGCTAAGTGGGTTTGCCCCGTCTGCGGGTATGTGTATGAAGGCGAGAATCCCCCGGAGAAGTGCCCCCAGTGCGGCGTTCCGGGCTCGAAGTTCCTCAAGCAGGGCGGAGGGCTCGACTTCGTCGCCGAGCATCACGTCGGTGACGGAATCGTCGACGACGCGGAGGTGACGCAGGGCCTCAAGGACCACTTCAACGGCGAGTGCTGCGAGGTCGGCATGTACCTCGCGATGTCGCGCCAGGCGGACCGCGAGGGCTATCCCGAGGTCGCCGAGGCGTACAAGCGCATCGCGTTCGAGGAGGCTGAGCACGCGTCGAAGTTCGCGGAGCTCCTCGGCAAGACGATCGACATCGTCACCGACTCCACGAAGGAGAACCTCCGCAGGCGCATGGAGGCCGAGTGCGGCGCTACCGCCGGAAAGCTCGCCATCGCCAAGCGCGCGAAGGAGCTCGGCTATGACGCGATCCACGACACCGTCCATGAGATGGCGAAGGACGAGGCGCGTCACGGCAAGGCGTTCCAGGGCCTCTACAACCGCTACTTCAAGTAGTCCGAGGCAGGAATTGCGGCCAGGGGCCTGCGCGGCGCATTTGCCGCGCGGGCCCTTTGGTTTTGGACGGCCTCTCCCGGGTTTGCAAAAAAATGCATTTTTGCTGTAACCTTTCCGCCGGTCCCGTGTAGACAGTTCGAGAAACCGAATAAGGGAGAGATATGAACATTAATTTCAACAATATAGGCATCAGAAGCGCTGCGTTCGGCATAGGCGACCAGGTGACGGCGGAGAGTCAGAGGCCGGAGGGCCAGAAACCGAACGGGCTTAAGCTCTCTAGTACCGAGAATCTGCAGGTCAACGATCTGCTCGGCGGCAGCGAGCCGGTCGCCGAAGTGCCCGCGGAGGCGCTTGTGCGCGACGACAGGCTCGGCAGACTTGTAGCCTCCGCCTTCTGTCTTCCGGCGCCGCCTATGCCCGATTTCACGGCATAATGCGCCATAGACCGCCATCTTCGCGGCACCGGTCTGCCGTCTTGCAATGATTTTGCACCTCATTGAGCCGTGCGTGCGAAATTATGATATAATATCTTACTAAATTTCACAAGGAGCGAAGAAAAATGAAACTAGCTGATCTCAAGGGCAAGACCGTAGGCGTGTGCGTTTCGGGCGGACTCGACTCGAAGACCATCTGCTGCGTCCTCAAGGACGCCGGCGTCAAGGTTAAGGCGTTCAGCGCGAACGTCGGCCAGCCGGACGAGAAGGACATCAACGACATCAAGAAGAAGATGGCCCCGACCGGAGTCGAGACGACGATCGTCGACGTCACGAAGGAAATGGCGGACATCTGCTTCGAGACGGTGAAGTGCCAGGCGATGTACGACGGCGGCTACTGGAACTCGACGGGCATCGCCCGCGCGGTGACGGTGCAGAAGCTCCTCCCGGCGATGAAGAAGGCCGGCTGCGTGGCTCTCGTCCACGGCGCGACCGGGCGCGGCAACGACCAGATGCGCTTCGAGCGCTACACGAACGTGATGGATCCGAAGTTCGGCGTCTACGCCCCGTGGCGCGACGCTGACCTTCTCGCGAAGTTCCCCGGCCGCACTCAGATGGTCGAGTTCCTCGCGAAGCGCGGCATCGTCGCGTTCGTCGGCACGAAGAAGAAATATTCCACCGACGCCAACCTCGCGGGCCTCTCGCATGAGGCGGAGGACCTCGAGTCGATGGAGACCTCGATGCGTATCGTGAAGCCCACGATGGGCGTGTGGCCCGAGAAGGCCCCCAACAAGGTCGAGAAGGTCACGCTCAAGTTCGAGAAGGGGCGCTGCGTCGCCGTCAACGGAAAGAAGATGACGCCCTACGAGGTCATGCTCGAGATGAACAAGACCGGCGGCAGGAACGGCATCGGAATGAAGCACGCCCTCGAAAACCGCATCATCGGCACGAAGAGCCGCGGCGTCTACGAGGCGCCCGGAATGGAAGTCCTCTCCTGGGGCCTCAAGTACATCTACGAGGGAATCATGGACCGCCGCTCGACGAAGCTCTTCCAGGAGCTGTCGAAGTTCGTCGCGGACCAGATCTACGACGGACGCTGGTTCGACCCCGCGACCCAGGCCGCGCGCGCCGCGATCCAGGTGTGGGCCGACAAGGCGACTGCCGAGGTCACGCTCGGGCTCTACAAGGGCAACATCTTCTTCGAGTCCCTCAAGGGCCTCAAGGCCACGATCTACAACGAGGCCGACAGCTCGATGGAGGCTTCCAACGGACTGAACCCGCACAGCTCGCAGGGCTTCGCCGAGATTCAGTCCGTCGAGGCGAAGATGCTCGCCAAGGCCGGACAGATCAGGGTTTAAAGTTTGAAGTTTAGAGTTGAGTGATGGCTGAAGAAGAGATAAAGAGCGAAGAAGCGAAAGAAACGGCCGCAGAGACGCCCGTCCCGCCGGAAACGCCCGTCCCGCCCGCAGAGGGCGAAGGGACGGATGCGACCAGCGAGACGGACGCGACCGGCGCGACCGGCGAAGCCGAGAAGCCTGCCGAGGAGAAGCCCGCCGAGCCAGAAAAGCCGGCCGAGCCGGAGAAGCCTGCGGAGCCGGACTGGAAGACGCTCTACGCCCTCACGCTGGCCGACTTCGACAACTACAAGAAGCGCGCGGCGCGCGACCGCGAGGATACGTACCGCTATGCGGAGATGGACATTCTCAAGGATGTACTCCCCGCTGTGGACAACCTCCAGCTCGCGCTCTCCAACGCGAAGGACAACGCGGAGGATCCGTTCGTCAAGGGCGTGAAGCTCGTCTACGACACGCTTCTCAAGTCGCTCAAGGAGCACGGCGCGGAGCCTTTTGATTCCGTGGGCAAGGAGCTCGACACGGAGAAGATGGAGGCGATAGCGACGCTTCCCTCCGCCGACATCGAGGAGGGCAAGGTTTCCATCGAGTCGAAGAAGGGCTGGATGCTCAAGGACAAGGTCCTGAGGGCCGCGCAGGTCGTTGTGAGTTCCGGTAAACCCGCGTAAGTCGGTGGTTGGCTATGGCAGAGAAGCGTGATTATTACGAGGTGCTTGGAGTCGCGAAGACTGCCACGGCGGACGAGATAAAGTCCGCCTACCGCAAGCTCGCGATGAAGTACCACCCCGACCGCAATCCCGGTGACAAGGCCGCGGAGGAGAAGTTCAAGGAGGCGGCGGAGGCGTACGACGTCCTTCACGACCCTGAGAAGCGCCAGCGCTACGACCAGTTCGGACACCAGGCGTTCGAAGGCGGCGGCGGTGGAGGCTACGGCGCGGGCGGAATGAGCATGGACGACATCTTCTCCATGTTCGGCGACCTCTTCGGAGGACGCGGCGGAGGCGGTGGTTTCGGAGGCTTCGAGGACTTCTTCGGCGGCGGCAGGTCGCGGCGCCAGCCCGACTTCAACGGTCCGCGCCGCGGCGACGACATGACGTTCCGCCTCGACATCGACTTCGACGAGGCGCTGTTCGGGTCCGAGCGCACGATCGACATCACGCTTCCCGAGCAGTGCAGCGAGTGCGGCGGAACAGGCGCCGCGAAAGGCTCGAAGCGCGTTACGTGCAAGACGTGCGGCGGACGCGGCGTGGTCATCGGCGGCAGCGGGTTCTTCCAGGTCCGCCAGACCTGCCCGACCTGCGGCGGCGAGGGGTCCGTAATCGAGAAGCCCTGCCGCGCTTGCCGCGGCACGGGGCACGTCACGAAGCCGCAGCACATCGCGCTCAAGATTCCGGCCGGAGTCGACAACGGCTCGCGGCTTAGGCTCGCGGGCAAGGGCGCGGGCGGACTGAGGGGCGGCGAGAACGGCGATCTCTACGTCAGCCTAGGGGTGAGGGAGAGCGACATCTTCGAGCGCGACGGACTCGACCTCGGTGTCGATGTTCCCGTCTCGCCCGTTCTCGCGGCGCTTGGGGGGACGGTGGACGTTCCGACGCCGCAGGGCATGGCGCAGCTGAACCTTCCGGCCGGCACTCCGAACGGAAAGGTATTCCGTCTGCGCGGCAAGGGCGTTCCGTCCCTGCGCGGTGGCTCGCCCGGCGATCTGCACGCGCGCATAGTCTTTGAAGTGCCGGCTAACCTTGACCGCCGCCAGCGCGAGGCTCTCGAGGCGTTCCAGAAGGCCTCCACGGCCTCGACGTATCCGGAGAAGCAGCGCTTTGAGCAGAAGACGCGCGTGTTCTTCGCGCACAAGGAGAAGCTCGGCAAGTGATTTTTCGCGCACCTGTGGTGGAATGGCAGACACGCTGGATTTAGGTTCCAGTTCCGCAAGGAGTGTGGGTTCAAGTCCCACCAGGTGCACCAGCAGCAAGCGGGCGAGGGATAAGTTTTTTGCGAAGAATTCCCCCACGCCTGTCGGTTTTTTGCTATAATGCGTTCCATGGGGTTAAGAGCGAG
>JAEEOY010000183.1 GCA_016284515.1 Kiritimatiellia bacterium
ACTCTTGCCCGCGAGACCGCCAACGCCGACGTCCTCCAATCCGGAGTCGGCCGGACCGCCGGTGACATAACCCTCCTCCACTTGCACGCCGCTCACGCGGCCGCCGTTGATCTTGCCGAAGAGTCCCGCATACTTGTCCGTGGTGTCAATGTAGAAGTTGCTGATCTTGTGGTTCTGTCCGTAGAACTCACCCTTGAATGGGGTTCTGTAGTTGCCGAGGGGCTCGATGTTCTCGCCGACGAAGTCGATGTCCGCCATCAGCACATAGCTGCCCGAGAGGTTGTTCGTGACGGCGAGCAGTTCCTCGGGGGTCGAGATCGGAATCATCGCGCTGGACTTGGCGCGCTTCGGCGCTTCCGGCCAGCCATCGGAGAGTGCCTTGATTTCCGCCTGCGTGAGCCTGTCGCCCGTTATGGCCGGATTGCTCCCGCAGAACGGACGCGGCCCGTTGGCGTAGGCCGAAACCGCGCAGTTGACATTCGTTCCTCTCACATGGTGGCCGATGAACGACCCGATGTCGCCGCCCGTGCCCCACACGGCGCCGGAGCACCAGCAGCCGTCGATTATCGCATCGTCGTGGGCGAGCCGCCCGACGAATCCGCCGTAGTAGCTGGCGGCGGAGCGCACGTCGCCGCGCGCCACGCAGTTGGAGATCACGGCTGGCGCATAGACGTAGCCGATGAAGCCGCCCGCCATGCCGGAACCGCTGACGAAGCCGTCCGCACGGCAGTCGACGATTCGATTGACCGCGCTGCCCCCGGCGCACGCCCCGATCAGGCCTCCGGCGTAGGAGTTGGTCGCCGCGATCTCGACCGTCGCGATGCAGTTGCTGATGACCGTTCCGCCCGTGATGCATCCAACAAGACCGCCGACGTACTGCTTGCCCGCGACCGTTCCCGAGACGGAGACGCTTTCGATCGTCGCATTGCTCACGCATCCGAAGAGTCCGCGATAGTCGCTGCCCGACAGGCTGTTCGTGCAGAAGAGGTTGCGGATGGCGTAGCCGTTGCCGTAGAGCGAGCCGGTGAACGGGGTCTCATTATTGCCGATAGGTGTCCAGTCAGTATCGCCGAGGTCGATGTTCGCGTCAAGCGCGTAGGAGCCGCCAAGGTCATTCGCAATCGCCGCAAGCCCTTCGCGCGTTGTGATGAGAGTTGGCTCCGGCCCAGCGATGAAATTGTCGTCGCTGTAGGAGTAGGAGATTGTGCCGTGCACCGTGTCGTAGAGACCGGCGCGGCCATCTTTCTTGCAGGGCAAATAGTGGCGGATGAGGTCAAGTTCGCCGGACTCAAGGTCCTTCTTCCATATCTTCATCTCGTAGAGCCTGCCCTGGCCGTACCACCTAGGAGTTCCACTTAAGTTACAGGCGAACACGAAAAGATTGAGATTGAGGTTGACGACACCGTTCGTCTTGAACGTCTCCAAGTCTTCTTCGCTGAATGTCCTTACGCCGTTCTGGACAAGTTCGAGCGAATTGGTGTCGGTCATGTCGGTGATGATTTCGCAGCGCTGCCCGCCGACGAAGTCGACGGTCCCGCTCGGATTGCCGCGCTGCTTGCCGTATCCGAAGTACGGCTTTTTTTGGAACATGTGACACATCTGAAAACGCGTGCGCTTGTTCGAGTCGGTGTTGTTGATTGTGGCGTCGAGGAGCGACCAGTCGGATTTCTCGTCAAAGTCAGCCGCCCACGCGAAGTCGATCTGCGCCTTGAGTCCGGTTTCGGCGTTGACTCCCGTGTCGATGTACTGCGAGCCCGTCGCCTCGACGTATTCGAGGAACGCGTCCGGCTCCTCCGTGGCTGTCTCGCCCCTGGCGCAGGCCGCAAAGCCAGCCGCAGCCGCGAATATTGCAAGAATTTTCATTTGCGACAATCTACTTCCCTATGGTTTTAAATTGTACCATACCATTTGCCTTCATGCAAGCGTGCGACGCCTTTGGAGATAGAAAACAATCCGCGCGGCGGACGCCGCGCGGATATGGGGCAGGGAAAGCGAACTCAGTCAGCGGAGTCGTATCTCGAACGAAGGCGCCCTGCCTTCGTAGCAGCCGACGTCCGGAATGCGGCTTATGACGCGCGGACGTCCGGCGAGATCGACGGCGTCGGACATCCAGTCGAGGAGAAGCCCGGCATTCAGCGCAGGCGAGCCGGTGGCGGGCGTGTAGTCTCCGTCCGCCGGCTTGCGGAACACCTTCGCGTTCGGGGCGACGGCGACGTTGTGGTTCTCAGCCGTCACGAACGAAGCGTCGCTCTGCCTGTCGTTGACGAGGGTGTAGCCGATTCCGGCGGCATCGGACGAGCAGTAGATGTTGGAAACCGCTCCGGCGCCTACAGACCAGTTATCCGCGACGATGCAGTTCGTGACGCTACCGCCGTTGACGGCAAGGCCAGCTGCAAGCCAGAACTCTGAATCTGCAGATTCCTGGAGATTCGTGTTGGCCACAATCGTGCAGTTCTCGATCAATCCGCCCTTCGTGAAGTAAGCTGGCGTAAAGCCGACGTACATGGGTGTGTCGTGCTGGCTCAGGCAGCGCGTGACGAGCGAATTGCGCATAACACCCGTATTCCAAACGCCTATAATGTCGCCTTGTCCGCCCGCTTTTGTACCAGAGGCGGTTGCGATGCAGTCCTCCACGCGGATGCGATCGGCAACTCCGCCTTTGACGCAGACGACTCCGGCCTGCGGAACCGCGCCGCTGGAGGAAAAGCTCTCCAGCCTCGTAAACAAGCAGTCCACGACGGTTCCTGCGGAAAGCGAAAGCCCAGATTCATAGATGCGGTCGCGAGACACCTGGTCGCGGAACACGCAGTTTGTGACCATCGCTCCTTCCGCATCGACCTTGACGAGTCCGCGGGTCTTGTAAGTAGAACCGGTGTAGTCGTCGCTCTTGCGTCCGCCGATAAGCGTCAGCCCGCTTACATAGGCGGAGCCGCTGAGCAGCTGCAGTCCGTAGGTTCCGCTGTCGCTTGCGAACGTATCCACATTGTCCATGCGGACAATCGTATTCTCGGGTCCGCCCAACGAAACGATGCGCGTGCAGCCGCCGTCGACGAGCTTGATGCTCGAGGATATCACATAGCTTCCCTGCGCGACATAGAGCGTTCCGCCCGTGCCGAGGCAGCCCAGCGCCTCGATGATGGAAGGCAGCCCCTTCTCGACCGTGTCGTAGGGGAATTCGCCCCGGCCGTTCACATTCGCATAGACCCTGCTCGCCCTCACAAAGACCGCGTCTTCGTATTCGCAACTCGCAAACTGGCCTCCGCCGCGAACGGTGAGCGCCGCATCCCACGTGCCGGCCGCAAGCGCGACCGACGTAACGAAGCCGGTCGCCTCGACCGTCGTGCCGTCTTCCTTCCGCGTGAAGACCCAAGCGGCACTCTCGGCAGTCCCGGAGGGGCATCCGGAGTATTCGCAGCTCAGCTCAACTGTGGAAAGGTCCGGAGCTTCGTCGGAGACCACGCTCATCCTGCAGACAAATCCGCTCGTCGCCTCGCGTTCATAGCACCCCATGTCCACCCTGCTGTTGATGACGCGCGCGTTGCCGTCTAGGTCTCTGGCGTTCTCCATCCATTCCTGGTTGCCACCTGCGTCGACGCAGTAGGAGTATCTGCAGCGGTAGTTGCAGCTGTCGGCGTCTTCGAACATAGGATCGACAGAGGTGTTGCCCATGCCAACAGTGAAAGCGGGCTTCGTGTCGTTGTATTCAAGGGTCGCCGAGGTCATCGAGGAATCGTTCGCGAATTTGAAATTGGCGTCCTTGCCGTCATAAGCTGTATTTCCCCAGATGATGTTGTTGTGGAGCACGATGCCATTCCCCTTCACCCAGACACCGCAAGCGTCGGAATCACCGCTGAAATTGCGGTTTCCGGCTATCGTGCAGCTCTCGACCACGCCGCCAACAGCGGACACTCCGGAGCCGTTGCGGTGGGCGACGTTGTCCGCAATGAGACATCCGCGAAGAGTGCCGCCGGAAATGTAAACCGTTCCGCCGGCCATGTCCTGGGCGTTGCAGGCATGGGTGACGGCATTGGAGACGATTACGCAGTTCTCGACAAGCCCGCCCGTCATATATATCGCCTCACCGGCTCCGTAGTATCCAGCCGAGTTGAAAGCCTCGCACCTTGTGATGGTGCAGTTGCGCACCGTGCCGCTGCCGGACAACTTGATGCCGCCGCCCATCATCGGGCCGTTTTTCGTCTTGCAGTCCTCAATCGAACAGTCCACAAGGATTCCGGAATCTATCTTGACGCCAGCGTCCGGGCCCTTGACGTTGTTGTTTCTCCAGGCGTTTTTCCCCGTCACCGTCAGGTTGGACACGACCGTATCAGACGAGGCACTTATCCTGATGACGCTCTGCAGGTCACTGTCCGCCTCGGTCGTCGCAAGTGAAAGAACAACATCGCCACGGTCCGAGCCGCCGCCGATGAGCGACGCACCGTTGGAAAGGATGAGCGTCTGGTTTATGGGATATGTGCCCGGGGCAAGCGTCACGACCTCGCCAGGCCCAGCGGCGTCAATCGCATCCTGTATCGCCGCCGTGACGCTGGTGGCGTCGCCCGACGGGGACAAGGTAGTCGCCGTCACCGTTGCTGCGGCAAAGGCGGTGAATGCAAGCGCGGAAAACACTGTTGTCTTCATAGGCATCTCCTTTTTCACTGTTGCGACGGTAAAATGATATCAAATTTCACGTCGCCGAACAATTATACGAGAGTATACCCCTCCCGAGCGCGGCGAAGTCAGTCCCCGGACCGGAGTACCATAAAGCCGCTGTCGGCGTTCGCGGGGATCGGAGCGAGTATCTTCGTGCCGTCGGCGCTCACGTCGAGGTCTGCCTTGCGGAACTTTACCGGACTCCACGTCGCCGTCGCCGCCGTAAGGTCTCCGTTCGTGCAGACGCTGATTCCGAGCACCGCCGTTCCGTCCGCGACTTCGAGCGTCGCCGCGTGCGCGGCCTCGAGCTCGGTGCGCGAGACGACGACCGATCCTTCTGGAACACCGGACATCCCGAGCCCGCCGAAGAGCTTTCGGTACTGTCCAACGTTCATGCCGTTCACCGTCGCCGCGTCGGAAAGCCCCGCGAGCGCGTTCTGCCCGATCACCACGCCGTCGCCAATCGTCACGCCCTTGACCGCCGAGGGATCCCACGGCAGGTCGGCCGCGGATGCAAAATCGTCCATCGGCCCCGTTCCGTCGATGGAGAGCGTTCCGTCCGCGTTCAGCGCGGCGACCACCGAATCCCCGACAGGCCAGATGCCTGCGCTCGCCGTGCGGAATAGCCACGTGTTCGGTCCGTCGGACTGCAGCGTGACGACATTCGAGCTGTACTCCGCGCCGGTGAAGAGCTCGCGGACCTTCACCACGTCGGCGGGGAATGTAATCGTGTGCGTGCCGTTTGTCCCCGTGTGGTACATGTAGACGTCGCCATGACGGCGGATGTAGCTTCCCGGGGCAACATACTGGCGCACGCCGGCCGTCTTAAGAATCGCCGCATACAGCTTAGGGCCCCATCCATCGCTCGCCCCGGCCGGCATATCAAGCACTATCATGCTGCGCCCCCCTTCGGCGAGCGTCTTCAGATAGTAGAAGTTCCTGCTGCCGCCGACGTCAAAATAGTATCTCGTCGCGCTGGAATCATTACAGGCGATGCCCGGACGCCGCGCGACGCCGCTAGCGGTCACGCCAGTGAGCGCGGACATTGCCGCGTCGTCGAAGCCGTTGTCCGTCACGCCGCCGGCAGGGCCGATCCAGATCGCGGTCATGCCGGGCCTGCGCGTGCGCTGGACGAGCGCCGCGCGCTCGTCGTGCGTTAGGTAGAACGCGTTGAGGAACATCACGAACTTGTAGTCGCGTGGATTGGCGATGTAGTCCTCGAGCGACAGGAGGTCGAACGGAATGCCGGTGCGATTCAGGTAGAGGAGCGAGGTCTGGTAGAGGTTCCACGTGAATGGCGAGCCATCGCCGCCGTCGCGGCGAATGGCCTCGCGGGAGCTGAACACCACCGCCAGCTCGTTGCCGGACTCCGACGCAGCGACCCCCGCCTTCGCGAGCGCGGCCCTCGAATCTTCGATCGCGCGGAAAACGGCCGGATCGTCGAAGGCGTGCGGACGCTTCCCCGAGCTTGTTATCGGATCGTTCAGCTGCAGGCCGCCGCCGTCGAAGAACTGGTTGAACCAGTTGCGGCGCATGCACATCTCCGTCTCGCGCGACGTCTCCGTGCACATGGAGCGGCCGTCGTTCTGGCTCTGCAGCCAGTCGCGGATGTGGTGGAAGCGGCTGTCGTCCTCGAGGAGCGCAAGCTTGCCGTAGCGGCAAAAGAGCGACGGAATCGTCCTCGTCACATAGCTGCCGCCGGCGCGACGTCCGTCCTTGCTGTAGTACGCGGGACACGAGAGGATGTCCACGTTCGGACTCGACAGGACCTTGTCGAGGAGGGACGTCGCCCCTTCCGGCGGATGGTCGTCGTAGAGATAGCCGTAGTAGGCGCCGACAAGGCGTCCCGGGAACGCCTTTTTCGCCGCATCCGCCATCTCAAGGAGGAAGTCGGCCATCGTGTTGATGAGGCAGTCGTAGTAGTCCAGGACAAGTTGGTCCTCCGCCGGGTCGAGAAGATCTCCGTTTCTCTTGGAAACCCCGCCTGGATCTTCGTGCCTCCGCGCCGAGAGCGGCGGTATCTGCGCGTTGTCGATGTTGCGCTTCGCCTTCATGTAGGCGCGGAACTTCTCCTGCATGCGCTGTCCGTTGTCGGGTCCGTGGTACATTCCGAAGTAGCACCATTCCGTGTAGGTGCCGTAGCTCAGGCGGAAGCAGACGAGGCGCTTGCGCCACGGCTGGGTCTCGACGTATTCGCCGAGCTTCTTAATCATGTCGACCACCTTCGCGCGGAACAATTCACTCGCGGGCGATGGGCGAAGCGGGCGTTCCCGGAACTCGTCGCTTGCAGACGGGTCAGGATCGCCGGCCTCGTATCCGACCCGCTCGGTCATGTTGGTCTGGATCCAGAACTGCATAATGAAGCGAGGCGAGATGACCACGTAGGCGTCCGGATTGATCTCAAGAATCCGTCGCACCTTGTTGCTGACGCTTGAGAAGTTGTAGGAGCCGTCGCTTCTGCAGAAGTTCTCGGCATTGAAGTTGAGTTGGACGATGTCGAACCCGACTTTCGACAGACGGACGATCGCGCTTTCGTTGTAGGAGTCGCCGGTCTGGCAGATGTTGAAGATGGGGTCATGGAGCTTGCCGTTGAGCTCGACGTAAGGCGAGTGGCCGCGGTACACGATGCGCGCTACTGGATCGGGCTCCTGCTCGAGCCCCGCCCACGCCGCCTCGAACGCCCTCCTCGCGGCAATCCGCACATTGTCCTCCGGCGTCAGGCACAGCTGGACGCGCCAGCTTTCGAAGCGCGAGGCCCACGGCTCCTGGAGTATGTCGCCGACGCTTCTCACCCGCGGCCACGACGAATCATTGAACCCCGGCTGCTCCCATCCACTCGCGGGGGCGCTCACAGTGCCTACGACCGACGTGCAGCTGTGCACATACGACTTGGCGCCGTCGCCGTCCGTGCACTCAAGCGTGTAGAGCATGGCCGACTTGTCCGTAACATTGGTGAGCGCGACGGCAATCGTGTTCCTTCCGGCGACCAGGTACGACGTAACGGTGCGGTGTCCGGCGAGCGCATGACCGTTTACGTACACCTCGCCCTTGTCGTCGAGAAGGCTGGTGAGCATCGCCTGCGCAGGCTTCGCATCCAGGCTGAACGTGTGGCGGTAGTACGACACGCCGCCGTTGGCGGGGTTGCCGTCCGAAGCCCACACGAACTTCGACTCGCTAACGCCACCGCCGGGGGCCTCTAGGACCTCGGGGACGAATTCGTATTCGTAGTCCGAATCATCGCCCCTCACCGATGCTGACGAGAGGATGGCAATGGCCCAAAGCCCCAACAGAGTTATACGGCGGGATTTCACACGGGAATTCATATTCGTTGGCTCAGTTTGTTTCACTTGCCACATTGTAGCAAACATGCCCCGGCGTGGCAATTATACGAAAGTATCTTTCGCCGTCAGGGATTCGGCGGCTCGGCCTTGAAGAGCCAGGTGCTAGGTCCGTCGGTCTCAAGCGTGAACACGCTGGACGTGAACTCCCTGCCGGTGAAGAGCTCCCGCACGCGCGAAACATCCCTGGGAAGGCGGATTGTGTGCGAGCCCGGCGTCCCCGTGTGGAACATGAAGACGCTCCCGTGCCGGCGGAAGTAGCTTCCCGGCTCCGCATAGAACCAGGCGCCTGCCTCGCGCAGCACTGCAACGTAGTCCTCCAGCGCCGGAGGAGCATCCGGCACGATGATGCTGCGCGCGCCGCCGGCGAGCGTCTTCAAGTGGAAGCGAATGTTCTTGGCGGTGAAGACCCCGGCGTCCGCATCCGTGCAGACGATGTTCGGACGCCGCGCCGCGCCCGTGGCGGAAACGCCTGTGAGCGCAGACATCGCCGCGTCGTCGAAGCCGTTGTCCGTCACGCCGCCCGCAGGCCCGACCCACACCGCCGTCATGCCTGGCCGCCTCGTAAGCCTGACGAGCGCCGCGCGCTCGCTGTCGGACAGATAGAACGCATTCAGGAAGAGGACAGTCCTGTATCCTCCGGGGTTCGCCAGGTAGTCCTCCAGCGAGAGAAGATCGAACGAGACTCCAGCGCGGTACAGAAAGGCAAGAGAGGTCTGGTAGAGGTTCCAGGTGAAGAACGAACCCTTTCCTCCGTCGCGGCGCAGGGCCTCGCGAGGGCTGAACACTACCGCGAGTCGGTTGCCGGACTTCTGCGCCGGCTCCCCGGCCTTTTCGAGCGCCGCCCTGGAATCGGCGATTGCCTTGAAGACCACGGGGTCGTCGAAGGCGTGCGGACGCTTCCCCGAACTGGTTATCGGATCGTTGAGCTGAAGACCTCCTCCGTCGAAGAACTGGTTGAGCCAGTTGCGCCGCATGTTCATCTCCGTCTCGCGCGGAGACGCCGTGCACAGTCCGAGCCCGTCGTTGTTGCTCTTGAGCCAGTCCCTTACATGGTGGAATCGGCTGTCGTCCTCCATAAGCGTCAGCTTGCGGTGGCGGCGGAACGTCGCCGGAATCGTCCGACGCAGATAGCCGCCGCCGGCGCGGCGCGTGGAGCTGCTGTAGTTCGGCGGATCGGAGAGGAAGTCTATGTCCGGACTCGCCAGGACCTTGTCAAGCAGCGCGTTCGCCCCTTCGGGCGGATGAGTTGAGAACACGTACCCGTAGTACGCGCCGACAAGCCGTCCGGGCAGGGCTCTCTTCGCCTCGCGCGCCATGTCGAGCAGAAGGTCCGCCATGGAGTTGGCAAGGCAGTCGTAGTAGTCGAGCACGAGCTGGTCCTCGGCAGGGTCGAGGAGATCGCCGTTGAGGTTGACCTTCTTCGGGTCCGCGTTCTCGTGGCGACGCATCGCGAGCGACGGGACCTTCGCGCTGTCAACGCCGCGCTTCGCCTTCATGTAGGCGCGAAACTTCTCCTGCATCCGAAGCCCCGTGTCGGGTGCCTCGTACATCGCGAAGCAGTGCCACTCGGTGTAGATGCCGTAGCACGGGCGGAATCCGATCATGCGTTTCCCCCACGGCTGCGAGCCAACATGCGCGCCGAGCTCCCCGATGATCCTCAGCGCAAGCGCGCGGAACTTTGCGCTTGCGGACGACGGACGTAGAACGCGGTACCGAAGCTCGTCCGATGCGGACGGATCGGCCGCGCCGGTCGCGTAGCCAACCTGCTCGTCAGGATGCGCCGCAGCCCAGTCGTGCATCGTGAACCTGAGGGATACGATCACATATGCGTCCGGGACGAGCTGCAGGAGCCGCCCCACGGCCCTGTCCATCGAAGAGAAATCGCACGGAACGCCGTCTCCCCTGTAGAAAGTGTCCGCAACGAAATTGAGCTGGACGATCTTGATGCCCGCCTTAGCGCATCTTACGACGGCGCTTTCGTTGTATGGGTCCCCCATCCGGCCTATGTTGACAAGAGGGTCCATGAGCTTTCCGTTCAGCTCGATGAACGGACGGCGTCCGCGGTAGACGACGCGTGCGGCGGGCGATTGCTCCTTCGCGATCCTCGCCCACACATTGCTCAACGCATCAGCACCGGCCGCAGAACTCCCGACGACCTCGGGCGCAAATTCGTACACATAGTCCGTACCATCGCCCAATGCGGACGGCGCCGCGAAGAACGACAAGGACAGGACACCGAGAAGGAAAACGCGGATGGAAGCATTCATTTGAAGACTGCCCTTGCCGTTTCTATGTGGATTTTTCAGGGAATCGCCGCAGGGCACGCAACGCGGAAGCCGTAGTTGGGATAGTCGACAGTCGGTGCGAACCCGTCGCGTTCAGCGCACCGGCAGTTGGTAGCACCGTTCATCCAGCAGCCGCCGCGCGCCACGCGATTCTCGCCTTCTATTGGGCCAGTCAGGGCGGCAGATCCAGTCGGCGCCTCAGCCTGATACCAGTCAAGGCACCATTCCCACACATTCCCGAGCATATCATATATGCCCCAGTTGTTCGGCTGGTAGGAGCCAACCTTGGGCGTGGCGTATTCCGTCGTGCAGTTATTCGGCGGCTGAGACCCTACTTCTCTCCCTTGTGCTTCATCCCATGTCCATATCAAACCACCGTTTTTGGCATATCGGGCTAGTGAATTCAGTCTCTCAGATGTGTCGGCATTTGCTTCTAGGTCCATGCCGTTGAAAAGCGCCGTTCCGCAGCCAGCGCGACAGGCGAACTCCCACTGCACCTCCGTCGGGAGGTCAAAGCGCCCAACCCCTGTAAACGCGCGGAGTAAACCGAAAAACGTGTCGCTCTTGACCGTGCTTCCAGTGGTCGGCCAGTTGATGTTTTCCGACTCATTCGTCGACCCACGTAGCTGGTTGTACGAAACGTGCTCAACCGTGCGCGTCGCATAGCAGTCTAGATTATGCCTATAGTTAGACGGTGTCTTATTATAAGAGGTTGTACCACTATTCATTATCAGCTCATACTGCCGCTGCGTGACGGGATATACACCAATGTAGTAGTCGTCAGGGATTGTGATCAAACGCGGTTTTTCGCGGTCCGCCTTCCGGCCGATCTCGGTCGTGGGCGAGCCCATGCGCCATGTGACGTTGGCTGCGGGGCACTTGCGCACAACGAGGTATTCGGTCTTGTAGAGGTCGTTCGTGACGCCGCCTGGAATCGACTCCTTGCAGGCGTAGAACGCTACGGAATTGGGAACCGTCAGCGAGGCGACCATGTAGTCCGGCGGTGCGCTTTTCGCCCATGCCGTAACCACCGCCTTTGCATTCAGCTTCAGCGCGTTCTCGGGCCACGCCTCGCGCGGCTTCCAGGTCATGGTGCGCGAACCCGGCTCGACGAGCTTGTTCACGTCGCCAGAGAAGTGGGTGAGGTGTTCGCCGCCAATCGACGCCCAGGCGCCTCCGGTTGCGTTCGTCTGGATGTCCACCGTGACGATGCCCGCCTCACCGGAGAGAGTGTAGTTGATCGTCACGGTGTAGCCTTCCTGCGTCATCGTAACGTCGCTTACGACCGGAGTGGCGACGGAGAATAGGGAGGCGAAGGCCGCCGAAAGTGCAATGGCAGATTTTCTCATGATGGTTCTCCTTATTGTTGTGCGTTACTTTATGACGATGACCATGCCGTACGGGCCAAAGTGCAGAATTCCAGACGCCCAGGCGCTCGACCAGTATTTGTCGATGCCAAGGACCACACTCTCGGCCGATGAAGGCTCGGCGGCCGTGTGCGTTTCTGGTGTATAGACCCACGAAGAACCATCCCATTGGTCTCCGTCCGCAACCGCGCCGCCCAGCGCTAGTGCTCCAGCCAGTGCAATCAGTATTCTTCGCATATAAACTCCTTCCCTTTGAGATTACACACGTAGTTTAGCAGATTGAACGCTTCTGAGCAAGTATCCTTTCGTATACCCGCCTTCGCATGACCGCGGACTACAAATTATCCGCGGCGCTCGTCGCCTCGACGCCAAGGTCGGTCTCCTCGAGCGGCGTGTCGGACGCATTGACGCCCTTCGTCGAGTCGAGCACGGTGACGCCCGGCCGGATGTCGCGAACGACGCGATAGGTGCCGTCGGGCGCAATCGCGCGCAGGCGGAACGGACGGTCCGTCGCGACCTTGATCTTGAAGTTCATCTGCGCCGCGTCGACATCGGCCTCGAGCGACAGACTGCCGCCGTTGAACGGGAGGTCCGTCACCCCCTGCCGCCCAGGATGGGAGAGATGCCAGTCGACGCGCCTGTCGATCGCGTTGACGTCGAGACCGATGACGTCCTCGACGAACATGACGATGGGACCGAGCCCGCCCCAGCCGACGAAGTCCTTCCGCGCGTAGGCGCCTACCTTGTCCGTCGACGGCGCCGCGAGCTCCGGCGAGTAGCACTCCCAGATCGTGCCGCCATGCTCCTTCGACTCGAAGACGGCGAGCATGTTGTCGAGATGGCGCTCGGCGATGCGGCGCGCAAGCGTCCGGTAGCCGTTCGCCCGAAGGCCGCACGCGACCATGTACTGCACGGGCGGCCAGACGCCGCCAAGCCAGTAGCGTCCGAGGGGGCTGTAGTTCGGGTCGTCCGCGGAAAGCGACGCGACCCCGTTCGGCGCGCCGAACGACCCGGGGTCCTCGAGATGGCATACGAGCGCCGCGGCGCGCTCGGCCGTCGCAACGCCGGAGACGAGCGCCCAGAAGGCCGCCGCGGACTTGGTGGCCAGCTTGTTGTTCGTCTCGATGTAGACGTCGTAGTAGAACTGCCCGCGCTCGCTCCACATGATGTCGTTGATCTTCTCGGCAAGGTCTTCCGCCTCGCGCTCCCACGCCGCGGACTCCCCGGCCTTGCCGACGAGAGGGGCTATCTTCGCAAGACAGCGCGCGTGCAGGACCTGCTGGCACGAAAGGTCGACGAAGCAGACGTCGCTGCCCTTCTGGTGCTCAGAAAAGTAGCCGGAGCGCGGCGAGTTGTCCATGCCGGACGAGCCCGTGTCCTCGAACCAGTAGAGTCCGTTGGAGGGACGCGTCCGGTTGGCCTTGAGCCACCTGAAGTACTTCGAGCAGACCTCGTACGCGCGCGGCAGACGCGAAAGATCGCCTGTCCTGCGCGCGTAGAGCCATTCGCACCAGGCGTAGAGCGGCGGATTGATCCGTCCGGGCCAGGTGGGCTTGCGCGTCGCGTAGGTATAGGCCATCGAAATGTACCCATCCTCGCCTTGCATCGAGTAGAGGTTGTCGAGATTGCCGAGTCCGTCGACGCCCTTCGGCGTCAGCCCGGCGTAGAGCGCCATGTAGCAGCTGTCCCACTGCCAGATGACGCCGAACCCCGGCATGCAGGTCATCTGCGGCTTCCAGCCGGACCCCAAGTCCTCCATGTTGCGGCGGGCCAGCTCTACGGCCTTGGCATTGAGCTTCTCCCAGCCGGGACGATCCTCCAGAAACGCACCTCCGTGCGCGGCAAGCGCAACAGCAGCGAGCGACGGCAGCAGCAGTCGGATTCCCATGGCGTTCGCCCTCACCTCCCGGTGAACTTGCCGAGCAGCCACTCGCGGCGGAGGGCGTCGATCTCGTGGTCGAGCCCGATCCAGACCTTGGCGCCCTTCTCGTACACCTCGTTGACCTCGTCGTCGCTCATGTCGGGCTTCACCTTCGCCGCCTGCGCCTTGAGTTCCGCCTCGAGCGGCTTCAGGCACTCCTCGTAGAACTCCGGATCGCCCACCACCGGATCGCCCCAGCGGTCGAACGCGGAAAGCGCACCGTGCCCCGAACGGCTCCACGCCTTGCACGTGTCGTAGACGAGGCGGCGGCGGATCGCCGCAAGCTCGCCCGGCTTCAGGTCGAACACGAGCCTTCCCCAGCTCGACGATTCGTGCACGCCCTGCGAGCCGCCCCAGGAATGTCCGTCCGCAAGGCACTCGAAGCGCCACTCCGTGCCGGACGCGGCGGGAAGCTTCTGGTAGAACGCGGACCACGGAAGCGTCACCATGAGCACGTAGTCTCCGTCCGTGAACGCAGTCTCCTGGCGGAGCGAGAACGGACTCCTCGCGTCGTCGTACTCCACTCTCTGGGCATAGGCGCTTGAATATGCCGTGTAGAACACGAACCCGATGCCCTCCTTCGGCGAGGAGCTGAAGCAGATGTACGGCTCGCCCGCGCCCGGCGCGAAATAGCACTCCGTGCCGATGCCGCCCGCAAAGCCGTTCTCAACGGCGCGCGCATTCGCGTCCGCAACGCGCATGACGATCTTTAGTCCCTCCACGTCGCAGAACGACGAGACCTCCATGCGAGCATCCTTGGAATCGAGCGCCGTCTTCTCGATCTCGGCGCGCCCCGTCGCGACGTCCGTCTCGAGGCTGTCGAGCTCGCCGCACATCTTTACGTCGACGTAGGACTTCTCAAGCGAGTCCGCCACTCCGCGCCATGCGGCGATCGAGCTCACCGGACTGTCGAAGTACTTCACGGCGTAGCGGCGCTCCGGCGCCTCCTTGAAGAGCGCGCGGTATGCCGCGCTGTATCGTTCGCACTCCTCGTTGCGCTGGAGGTTGAGCGTCCACTGCGCGGCGATCTGAAGCGCCTGCGCATACTCCTTGATGTCGAGATTCGCCGCCTTCGCGACGGGAATGAGATCCTTCCCCTCGGCGAGCGCCTTGAGCATCTCGAAGCGGACGCGGTCGAACGGCTTTACGGACGGCTTCTGCGACGCCGCGTCCTTCGCCAGGAATTCGTCCGCCTTCTCCGCGACCTCTCCGCCGCGGCCCGTGGCGACGAGCGAGAAGAGGTAGCCGCGGTACCGGCCTGGATCCTTAAACCAGGGAAGAGTCGGAAACGCCTCCGCGATTTTCGCGAAGAGCGCCCAGTCCCCAAATCGGTAGACGTTGGAGAACTCCCCGATGACCTTCCCGTCCACAAAGCCGGCGTAGTCGAGTCCGCGAGCGATCTCCCTCGCGCGGTCTCCGCGTTCGGACTTGTCGGCGCCGAAGTAGCGGATCAGTATCTCGCGGCGGCGAAGCGCGGGGTTGTTCGCATCGGAGACGTAGGCGAACGCGTCGTCCGCCGACTCCTCCGCGCGCCCCGAGGCGCAGTACCACGAAAGGCGCGGATACGGATCGTCGAGTCCCTTCCATGCCGCGACGATGTCCGCATCGTTGCACCAGTCAACGGCGAGATTCGCCAGAGCCTTCGCCGCCTCGCCGGAGCTAAACGCCGCCGCCCTGCGATACGCCGCCTTCGCGTCCTCGTAGCGGTCCGCCCATCTGAACGCATCCGCGACAAGACAGTGCGCCTTGAAAAGATCACCAGGCTTAAGTCCTTCGAGGGCAGTCGCCTTCTCCGCCGTCGCGAGCGACTCGGCGTAGTCCCTCGCCCCGGCCTGCAGGCGGGCAAGCGCGCGGAGGAACTCGATCTTGTCGCCGGGCGGGCAGTCCGCGGCGGATATCTCGCGTTCGCAGACTGCGGGGACGCGTCCGTCGGACCACTCCTTGTCCCACCTGCCAAGTCTGGTCCATCCCGGCGTCGCGCAGAAGGAGAGTATCTTCCTGTCGATGTGGACGCGAAGCGCCGCGTTCGTACGAGCGTCGTCGGACGCAACGCGCCCCTCGAGGAATTCGACGATGTCGCGATAGCTCGCGTTCGCCTTCTGCCGCGCGTCGATCTCCGCATCGATCTCCTTGCGCGGATCCTGCGCCGCGGAAACCTGCGCGGCAAACGTGCCGGCGAGCACTGCCACGGAGAGCATGGACCTGAAAACCGTTGATTCGAATTTCATAGCTTTCGTTCCTTCCTCTCTGTCACTTGGCCTCGAACGCGAGGAGTTTCTGAATGTGGTTGATCATCTCGTAGCGAAACGCCGCGAGGTCGAAGTCGTCGCCCTTTGCGTCCGCGAGGAGCTTGAGCGCGATGCGCGCGGCGTAGCGCGCCTTCGTCGGCCCGTCCTTTATGAGCCTCAGCGCCGTCGTCTTCAGGAGCGTCGCGTAGCGTATGTCGTCTATCGCCTCGCGGAAGCCCTCCCACGCAAGCGTGTCTACGCACCCGTTGCCGGATCCGTAGACGAAGTTCATCGGGCGGTAGAGCCCCATCTCGATGTCGTTCCAGCCCTGGAGGTGGTGCGCGTAGTTGTAGTTGCATCCGTGTCCGGCGAGGTACGGGCCCATCCCGTACTGCCTACGGGCAAACGCGGGGTTCTCCGCCCCGACGTGCTGCGAGGCATACCATCCCATGCGTCCGTCCGGCACGGTCTCGTTGTACTTCGCGACCCTCGCGGCAGTGCGCTGATCTGGCGAGAACGGCGGCCACCAGAGGTCCGCGAGGTTCGCGCCGGCCATGTAGCCCGACTGGGAATTGACGGCGAAGGTGAAGCCCTCGTCGTGGTATATCTCGACCATTGAGCGGATTCCGCGCAGGGTCTTGAGTCCGTACTCGTCGCCCCAGGAGAGCATCATCCCCTCGTGCGAGCCGAAGGCCTTGTCGAGGTAGCGCGCAGTGCTGCGCGCGGCATAGCGCGCGTCCGCGTCGTCCGCGAGCTTCATAAGCCCCATGTAGGCGCCCTTGAAGTCCATGCCGACGCGCTTCGCCATCTCCCTGTACTTTACGCTGTCGCCGAAGCTAGGCGTCGTCTCGTTGTGGCGGACGAAATCGGCGAGAATAGCCTCGAGCTGGCGCTCCGCGAGCTCCGCGTCGTTCCCGTTCGAGCAGCGAATCCACTCCGTGTTCACGTACTCGCAGAAGAGCGAAAGGAAATCCTTCTCGACGTCATGGTAGGTCTTCGGCGCGGGAAGCTCAAAGTCGAGGACGCGCAGACGCACCGGCACCTCGTGGAGAAGCGCCCCGTCCCTACGCGAGGTCACCGCGATCGTGCCGGAGTAGAGTCCGCCCTTCGCGCCCTTCCCGACGTGGGCCGTCAGCATGAACTGCTTGTTCCTGCCCTTCTCGAGCGTCGCGCCCGCAAACGAAGTCGCGTCGGAGAAGCCGGGCTGCATGCAGAGGAACGCGTCGTCTATGCGCCCGACGTTGAAGTCGACGTTGCGCTTGTGGATTCCGCGCGGCGCGGTGAGCCAGAAGTAGCTCACGGACCCGTCCTTCGCGGTGACGCGCGCCCAGTTGCCCTTCTTCTCCGTGTCGACCTTCACGAGGTCCTCGTCGTGGAGAAGGAGCTCGGGGCAGAGCTTGAGGCGCGGATCCTGGAAGTAGCTCGTCCACGCGTTGGAGTTCTGGTACCACACCTTCACGGTCGTGAGGTCTAGCTCATTCGCCGGGAAGATGTCGCCGTTCTCGTTCTTGAGGTCGCCGACTTTCATGTCGACCTTGCCGACATCCTCGTCGGACCTCAGCACGAACGAGCCGCCCTCGTATTCGCCCTTCGCGGCGACTATCGCGCACGGCGCGTCTTTCACGGCATCTCGTGGAAGCGAATCGGGAAGAACCTGCCCCTCGCCGGTCGCGGGGACGGCGAAGCGGACGATTCCCGCCAGCAGCAGCAATGATGTCATATGGAACGTTCCTTGGTTTGTTGTTGGCTCTACACCGACAATTATACCATGAAACGCCCTTCGCGGTCATTTATACGAAAGTATATTTTTCGTCAGCGGTGCAGGTCGCGGTAGAGGGCGAGGGTCTTTTCGCACATCTTTGCCGTAGAGAAGTTCGCGCGCACCGATTCGACTGCCGCGGCGCGCATCCTCTCCTTGCGCTCCTCGGACATCTCAAGCATCTCGTCGAGCTTCTTCGCCATCGCCCTCGCGTCTCCCGGCGGAACGAGATATCCCGTCACTCCGTCCTTCACCGTCTCGCACGCGCCGCCGTGTGCCGTCGCGAGGACGAGCCGTCCACAGGCCTGGGCCTCGGGGATCGTGCGCCCGAACGCCTCCGGCTGCGCGGACGACGCGTTGACGACGATGTCGCTAAGCGCGTAGACGAGCGGCATCTGCGACGTGTGGTCGCGGAAGACTACGCGCGTCTCGTCGGAAAGCCTGCCGGCCATGGTGCGAAGATGGTCGGAGTATTCCGTACGCCCTTGGTCGGAACCGAGAATCAGCACGCCGAAGCGGTGGTTGCGCATCATCGACAGCGCCTCAAGGAACACCTCCTGTCCCTTCCAGCGCGTGAGACGGCCTGGAAGCGTGATCACAGGACGATCCGCCTCGAAGCCGTACTGTTCCGTCTTCTTCGCCATCCAAGCTTCGCGCGGCACTGCATCCGGACGAAACGCATCCGTATTCGCGCCGCGGTGTATCAGCACGAGCTTCTCCGGGTCGACACCCTTGTAGGTCTCAAGAATGTGGTTTCGCACGTATTCCGAGATCGCGATCGTCCTCTCGCCCTGCAGCATAACACGGTTGTACGGAATCTTCAGGAACTTGGGGTCAGTCCCGTACACGCCGTGGAAAGTGGCCATCCACTTCACGCCGCAGCGCTTCGACGCCCACTTCACCGCCCACGCCGGGGCGCGGCTCCTTACATGCATCAGCGTAACGCCGTTCTCCGTGCAGTATTCGGCGAGAGCGCGAGCGCATTTGCGGAGGGTGAACGGATTCTTTCTGTCCAGCGGAAGCTTCACGTGCTCGACATCCATATCGTCAAGCGCGCGCTCGAGCCTCCCGCCCGCGCTCGCCACGGCGTTGGGAATGCCCGCGTCTGAGAGCGCACGCGCAATCTCAATCGTGCCGCGCTCGACTCCGCCCTGTCCGAGCGCCGGAAGCACCTGTAAAATCTTCATCTGCATTTCTTGAATTATAGCATTTTGCGTCCGCGCCATGCAAGCGCGGCAGGCGGCTATGGAAATTCAACGTAGCGCTCGGCGGAGGCGAACCGGTCGAAGGCGCAGTCAAGCGCGGCGGGGGAGTGCGCGTCGGAGGAGAGAACGAACCTCACCCCGCGCTCGCGCAGAAGCGCGCGGAACTCCGGCGAAGGATACGCGTCGTCCAGCCATCCGCGGGAGATCGCGCCTGTGTTCACCTCCACGATCTTTCCGGACTCCGCCACGGCGTCCGCAGTCTTCACGAGCTCCTCGCGGTACCAGTCGGCGGTCTCGTCGAAATACGGATGCTTCGCGTTGAACTTGCGCACAAGGTCGAGATGCCCGATGATGTCGCAGTCGTACCCTAGCACCATCTCCCGCTCCTGCGCGTAGTACGCGCGCACGAACGCGGCGCATTCGCCGCGGAAGTGCTCGCGAATTCCGTCCGCCAGCTCCTTCGGCGTGTTGTCGAACGCAAACCTCGCCCCGTCCGGCGCGGTGATGTAGTGCGTGGAGCCTATGACGTAGTCGAGGTCGCCGCGCTCAAAGCCGGTGTCGTACTCAGCCTCGATTCCGCAGAGAATCCTTATGCGCCCGGCATACTTCTCCTTAAGACGGCGGATCTCGGCCTTGTACGCGGCGAGATCCGCAACCATGTCGGAATGCGACGAGAAGCCGAGAGTGGCGAACCCCCTCTCCAGCGCGGAGACGACCATCTCCTCGGGCGTGCCCGCTCCGTCGCAGAAAGTCGAATGGGTATGGAGGTTGGAGTTCAAAGTTGAAAGCTGAAAGTTGAAAGTTGGAATCACGCAATCGAACAATCAAACAATCAACCCCGTGTCCTCTCGTGCGCCAATCACTATGTTCATGTTCTGTATCGCCGCGCCGGACGCACCCTTGCCGAGGTTGTCGAAGCGAGCGACAAGAACGGCGCGCTCGGAGTTTCCGTAGACCGAAACCTCCATCGCGTCGCTTCCGGAGAGTCCCGCCGAGGAGAGGAAGCCGCCTTCAGCCGCCGCGGGATCGTCGACGAAACGGACCAGCCGCGTTTCGCGGCTCGTGGTCTGCGGTTCGTAGTAATCGCGGTAGCAGGCCTTGATCGCGGCGAGATCGCGGTCGAAGAGCGGGACGGTGACTTCCATTCCGCTGTAGTGCGGCACAACGATCGGCGAGAAGCACGGAGCATGGGAGAGGCCGCATATTTTCACCATCTCGGGTAGGTGCTTGTGCGTCTGGCCGAGGGCATACTGGCGGCCTCCGAGGAACACAGGACGGGAGGCATCTCCCGCGCCTTCCGATGGTACGCGCAGCTCCTCCTCGTAGGCTGCGATCATCTTCTTGCCGCCCCCGGAGTAGCCGGTAAGCGAGAACGCGGAGAGCTTTTCGTCCTTCGCGATGATCCCTGCGCGGACGAGCGGTTCGACGAGGGCGATGAAGCCCGACGCGTGGCAGCCGGGGTTCGCGATGCGCTTCGACTTCGCGATCGCCTCGCGCCTGCCGGCAAGCTCAGGAAAGCCATAGTCCCATCCGTCGGCCGTGCGGTGCGCCGTGGAAGTGTCGATGACGACTGTATTCGGATTCTCCACGAGCGACACGGCCTCTATCGCCGCGGCGTCGGGAAGGCACAGAAAAGCGACGTCCGCGGCGTTCAGCGCATCGCGCCGCGCGGAGACGTCCTTCCTCAGCTCCTCCGGGAGGACAACGAGCTCAAGATCCGCGCGCGACGAAAGCCGCTCGCGGATCCTGAGTCCGGTCGTGCCGGCGCTGCCGTCAATGAATACGCGGCTCATTCCCACTCGATCGTTGCCGGAGGCTTCGGGGTGACGTCCCAGACGACGCGGTTCGCGCCCTTCACCTTCGTCGCGATCTTCTCGGCGACCATGGTGACGAACTTGAACGGGAGTTCGACGATCCCGGCCTTGACGAACTGCTGCGTCGAGATTGCGCGGATGCCGATGACGTAGCCGAACGTGCGCGCGCCGTTCTTGACGCCGACGGACTTGACGTTTGTCATGATCGCGAAGAACTGCTGCGCCTTCTTGTCGAGCTTCGCCTTGTGCATCTCGTCGCGGAAGATGAAGTCCGCCTGACGGAGGATGTCGAGCTTCTCCTTGGTGAGCTCGCCGATGCAGCGGACTGCGAGTCCCGGACCCGGGAACGGCTGGCGCATGACCATCTCCTCGGGGAGCCCGAGAAGCTTGCCGACTTTGCGCACTTCGTCCTTGTAGAGGTACTTGACGGGCTCGACAAGGCCCTTGAAGAGGATGTCCTTGGGGAGACCGCCGACGTTGTGGTGCGCCTTGACGGCCTTGTGTCCGCCGACGCCCGACTCGATGATGTCGGGATAAATCGTGCCCTGTCCGAGGAAGTCGATGTTTCCGTACTTCTTCTGGAGGTCTCGCGCCGTGTCAGCGAAGACGTTGATGAACTCGCCGCCGATGATCTTGCGCTTGGTCTCGGGATCGGTCACGCCCTTCGCCTTGTCGAGGAAGCGCTTCTCGCAGTCGAGCGCGATGAGGTTCACGCCGAACTGACCCTTGAAGACCTTCTTGATCATCTTGCCCTCGTTGAGGCGCATGCAGCCGTGGTCCACGAACACGCAGACGAGCTGCTTGCCGATCGCCTTGTAGAGGAGCGCCGCGCAGACGGACGAATCGACGCCGCCGGAAAGCGCGAGGAGCACCTTCTTGTCGCCGACCTGTTCGCGGATCGCCTTGATCTCGTTCTCGATGTACTTCTTCGCGTTGAAGGTCTTTCCGACCTTGGCGAGACGTTCTTTTTCTGCCTGGTTCATGGTTTTCAGTCGTTGGTGGTTAGTGGTTAGTCTTTAGTCGGTAGTTCGCCGTCCGTGCTTTTCAATCTACACCCGCCCAAGACGCTGGCCGGAGTACTTCTTCTCGTGGATGGGCTTCCACCACCACTCGTTGTCGAGATACCACTGCACGGTCTTGCGGATTCCGCTCTCGAAGTTCTCTTCCGGCTTCCAGCCGAGCTCGCCCATCAGCTTCGCGGGGTCGATGGCGTAGCGCAGGTCGTGTCCGGGACGGTCTGCGACGTAGGTGATGAGGTCCTCGTACTTGCCCGCCGAGCGGGGCCTGAGCTCGTCGAGAATCGCGCAGACGGTCTTCACGACCTCGAGGTTCGTGCGCTCGTTGTGTCCGCCGACATTGTACGTCTCTCCCGCAACGCCCTTCTCGTTGACCAGGCAAAGCGCCTTCACATGGTCGTCGACATAGAGCCAGTCGCGCACGTTCGCGCCCTTTCCGTAGACAGGGAGCGGCTTTTCGTCGAGGCAGTTCAGGATCACGAGCGGAATGAGCTTCTCGGGGAAGTGGTACGGCCCGTAGTTGTTCGAGCAGTTGGTGATGAGCACAGGCATTCCGTAGGTGTCGTGCCAGGCGCGGACGAGATGATCGCTCGACGCCTTCGACGCGGAATACGGGGAATGCGGTGAGTACGGGGTCTTCTCCGTGAAGAAGCCAGTGTCGCCGAGAGTGCCGTACACCTCGTCCGTCGAGATGTGCTGGAACACGAACGAGTTCTTGTCGGGGAGCGTCTTCCAGTACTTGAGCGCGGACTGCAGCAATGTCGCCGTGCCGACGACGTTCGTCCTGACGAATTCGCCTGGGCCGTCTATGGAACGGTCCACATGAGACTCGGCCGCCAGGTGGAATATCGTGTCCGGCTTGAACTCCGCGAACGCGGCGTCCATCGCCTCCTGGTCGCAGATGTCCTTCACAAGGAGAGTGTACTTCCCCTCGACTTCCTTGAGCGACTCGACGTTGCCCGCGTAGGTGAGCTTGTCGACGACGAGGACCTCGCGTCCCTCGCGGCAGAGATGGCGGACAAGCGCGGACCCGATGAATCCGCATCCGCCAGTGACGATGCAGCGGCGGCTATTCCTCATCGGTGAACTCCTCGTTCACAGCAGCGCGACGGTCGCGGAGTCCGGGATCGGACGGCTTCTTGCCGTCGGCTGCGCCCTTGCTGGCGTCAGCCCCTTCCTTGGAGTCGGCGCCCTTCTTCGCTTCGCCCTTCGGACGGTATCCGTAGCCGTACCCGTAGCCGTAGCCATATCCGTAGCCGCGGTGCGAGGACGGGTCGAAGGCGGAGACGCTCGATATCTCGACGTCGTTCACGACTACGCCGATGATGTTTGCTCCTGCTTCCGTCAGGCAGCGCGAGCAGTGCTGGATCGGCTTGAAGTGCGTACGGTCCGGGCAGCACATGATGAGAACGGAATCCGCCTGTGCCGCGAGCGACACGACGTCTCCGACGACGCCGTACGGCGGCGAGTCGATGATGATGCGGTCGTAGTTCGCGCGCGCCCACTCGAAGAAGTCCCTGACCGGCGCGGATCCGAAGATCGTCGCGGGCGAGACGCCTTCCGGCGGGAGCGAGCAGATGACGTCGAGACCAGGAACCGAGGACTTGTTGACCAGCTTCGAGAAGTCCGGCGTCTTGCCGCCGTTGGCCGCCTGGAGGACATGCGAGAAGCTGCGGTCCTCGGTGAGTTCAAAGCCCCAGATCCTCGCGAGTCTCGGACGCCTCAGGTCGAAGTCGACGTGCAGGACCTTCTTGCCGGTCTGCGCATGCGAAATCGCGATTGAAGTCGAGGTGATCGTCTTGCCCTCGCCAGGCTGGGTTGAGATCACGAGAATGCAGTGCGTGAACGCCTCGTAGCGCGGCGAGTCGAGGAGGTTGCGAAGTCCGGCCACAGCCTCGGAGAACTGAGAATACTTGTCTTCGATCGCGAAGCGCGCGACCTGCTCGCGGCGCTTGCGGCGGACGTGCGGGAGCACCGCCAGCACCTTGAGCGCAAGGCGGCTTTCGATGTCCGCGAGGTTGACGACCGTATCCTCGAGGTTGTCTATGACGAGGACGAAGAGGAATCCAAGGCCCAGCGAAAGGACGACGCCAAGTCCGAAGATGATGATCGGATTCGGCAGAATCGGCTTGGACGGCACGGTCGCGGGGCGTCCGAGGCGGACCATCTCGTTGTTGGACTCCGCCTGAATGCGCATTTTGTTCTCGTCGAGGATGAGTCCCTCGAGAACGCGGTTGGCGACGCCAAACTCGGCCTCGAGCTGTCCGAGCCCGGACTCGGCGAGAACTATGTGCTGCTCGACGGAGGAGAGGTCGTTGCGGAGGTCCGTCTGCTTCTGACGCAGGCTTGCGAGCTGGTTGCGGACGACCTGGAGCGTGGAGCGTCCGGTGTGGAGAGCACGGGAGGTCGCGTCAAGGAAGCGCTGCTTCGCGAGGTCGAGCTCCTTCTTCTTGGCGACGACCTCTGGATGGTTCTCCGTGAAGGACACGAGGAGGCTCTGGTAGGCTCCTGACGCATCCTGAAACGCGCGATACTCCTTCGCGATTTCCTCTGCGCGCGGCACGCCCGCGGAGAGGTTGCCGAACGTCTCGGGATCGGTCTGGACGGCCTGGAGGAGCTTCTCCCATTCGGTGAGCTGCGTCTCCTGGGTCTCGAGCGCGAGAATGTCGGCGGTGGTCTTTGAAAGCCCCTGCTGTATCGTGTCGCGCGAGGAGCGAAGATTGTCGACCTTGTTCGCCGTGCGGAAGTCGAGCAGCTGCTTCGCAATGCGGTCGACCTCGCGCCGCTTGTTCTCCACGTTCTGGTGCGTGTCCTTCACGGCCTTGTCGCACCTGACGCGGTTCTCCTCGTCGGAAAACGCCTCGATGGACTCCGCATAGGCGTTCGCGAGGGCGGCGGCGAGCTGCGGAGACTTCGAACGGACCGAGATGGTGATGATACGAGAGTTGCGCTGGAGCTCGAGCTGCGAGTCGGCAAGCGTTGCGACAAGGTCGTCGTCCGAGACCGTCGACGAAGGGTGCGTCGTGCGATACTGCTGCTGGATCATCATCACGATTTTGTCGGAGCGCCAGTCGGGAACGCGCGTATTGAAGATTTCGGCGTAGTTCTGGCCGAAGTCGTCGATCATGTTCTCCATCGTGCCGTTCGTGTTCCTGGTCATGCGGCGCATGTCCATGGTGAACTCGCTCTTGGCCTCGTAGATTGTGGGCGAGATTCGGTAGACGGCGAACGCGATGATGAGTCCGACAAGAAGGAACACGAACACGGAGAGCCAGCGCTGGGAAATGACCCTGATCGCGCGGCTAAGGGTGATCGTTCCGACGATGGAACCGTCTTCGCCCTGTCCGCCGTAGTTTCCGTACGCGCCGTAGGAACCGTAGGAACCATAGTTTCCGTACGCGCCGCCGTATTTCATTCCGCCGCCGTAGTACATCGGACCCTGCCCGCCGCCGTAGTACATGGGGCTCGAGGCCTTGGAACTGCCGTAGTACATCGGGCCAGTGCTCTTGGAACTTCCGTAGTAGAGTGGTTTGTCAGCCATGTGTCACTTCTCCGTTTCCGACTCCGCGTCGGACTGCTTCGCGACCGCCGGGAACGCGCTGGCCGACAGCGCGAACATCGCCGCAGCGGCCATCATCGTCTCGGGTCTGCAGAAAGAATGGTCAATGAATCCGCATGCGGCCGTTGCCGCGACAGCGACAGGTCCAAGCGCGCAGACGGGATGGGTGGCCATCAGCTCGGCGAGATGGCCAGAAGATACTACGCGGCCGACGAACGCCACCGCGCGCAGGACATACGTCCATGCAATGAAGAAAAGAGGCGATGCGAACAGAATCACGCCGGAGATTCCACGCTCAGCAAGCATCTGCCACCATCCGTTTAGCGCGCCAGCCTGCTTTGGCGCGAACAGCGCCCAGTCCGCAGAAGACGCATTGAAGCGGATGTCCAGGGCAAAGGATCCAAGACCCGTGCCGAGCCAGGAATGATCTTTCCAGACGGACGCCGCAATCGCAGACAGCGCATCTCTCGCGCCGAAGAGCCATTCGGGAAGGAATTTCGCGTCCTCCTGCGAAAGAAATGCGAACTTCGACGCCTTGACGGCGGCAGGAACTACGCCCAACGAAAACACAACTCCTGCGGCAACGGCTACAAGTAGCATCGCGAGGCACTTAGGAGCCGCGAGAACGCCAATCTTCTTCTGGGCGTACATCAGCGAAAACGCGAGAACAATCACCGCCGAAACAAGATACACCAAAATAACAAGGTCGGGAGCGAACATATAGAGTCCAACGCCGCATCCGCCGATCGCCACGATCAGCAGCGGCATTGCGCTCTTCCACTTGCGCTCGAAAGCGCCGACAAGCGCGATCATCGAGCCTGCGAGGTGAAGTCCGAAGGCGTTGCCGACAAAGGAAGCGTCCGCTGTCGAGCAAGCCGCTGCCGCAAGCGCACCCTTGTGTCCGCAGGCGGCGCAAAGCCCGGCGACAATCGCGGCGACTCCCGCGAGAAACGCGGCCACGAAGAGAAAGCCGACGCGGGCGGATTTGCCAAGCGAATGCCTGCAGCCCTGAATGAGAACAAGCACAGCGACAACGGACGCGAACGGAAGGTACCCCGTACCGTCCACGCTGCCAGGAAGGAACGCAAGCACCGGAGACCGCAGACTCCATACGGCGTTTTCAGCGTCGTATGACATCGCGACTCCCCCGTTCAGCCAGCGCACCATTGCCACGACGACAAGAAAGAGCGAAAACCAGAACAGCGGGTCGCGGACTATGGACATAAACACGCGGTAGCGCGCGTCGTGGAGCATCTCGCCCTTGCGGCGAGACGGCTCCAGAAGTGTCCAAGCAAAGGCGGGGAGCGACATCCACAGCAGAACGCGGGCTGTCCAGACCTCGCCGCAAAACGGGAATAGGAACAGCGGCGCCACCGCCAGGAGGGCAAGGTGCGCCGCAAGTCCGTATTTTGATATCGCCTTCTGCACTTTAGTACGTCAGGCGCATTCCAACCGTGCCGCGGAAGCGATCATAGTCGTAGTCGTGACGGGCATAGTCGCTGTCGCACATATCGACCTGGTACTCGACGCGTCCATAGAGCTGGAGGAAGCGGTTGAGCGTGTAGTTGAGGCCGAGGCGGGCGGTGATGATGTCGTCATCATAGTCATAACCGCGCGAATACGAGTACTCGTGCGTCTCACGACGGTAGTTCAGGTCGAACGTCGCGTTGAGCTTGCCGCGGACCATCGAGTGGGCGAGACCCCAGCTGATGGAGTCGACGCGGATGGCGCTCGCAACCTCGCGCTCCGAAGGCTGGTAGTAGCTCGACGCGAGGAGCATCGTGTTCCACGTGTCGGAGAGCTTCCACTTCGCGGAGGCCTGGTAGGTCCAGCCGTTGACGTCCTTGGCATCGCCGTTCGCGTACTCGAAGCGGCTCCAGCCAGTGAGGAGGCGGTAGGAGATGCGCTCCGTGGCGCGAGTGCCAAGACCACCCATCACGACCCAGCCGCGGGACTCGTCGGCGTAGCGGATGTTGCTCGGGATGTTGTCCTGCGTGTACCACTGGTAGTTGGCCGCGAGAAGGATATCCGTCCACTTGGAGGCCGCATAGCCGACCTCGCCGCCGAGGATAGTGCGCTTCCAGCCGTAGAGAGGCGCGTACTCCTTGATGTTGTTGTCGTAGTCAAGGTAGTAGAACGACGCCTCGCCGGCCGCATGCCACTTCTCGTTGATGCGACGCTCGAGGACGCCGGCGATCTGGAAGGTCTTGCGGTCACGGCCGATGCCCTTGCCGTTGTGGGCCGTCATGTCGTCGTCCTGCGCGATCTGCGTGAAGCCCTCGGTGAGCATGAAGCTCCAGCCCTTCTCGTTCGGAAGCGAGTCGGTCCACTTGAGCGTGAGGTTCTCGCCGAAGCTGGACTTGTTCAGACGGGATTTATAGCGGCTGTAGCCATGGTAGCTGTACCACGCGCGGCCGATGACCTCCCAGTTCTCGTCGATGTATTCCGCGCCGAGGCCCGGATTCACGACGAAGATGGACGCATCCTTCGCCTTCCTGGTCGAGTCAATGTTCGAGTCGTAGGTGTACGAGAGGGACACGTACGGACGGAGCGTCAGGCGCTCGCCGATCTTGAAGCCCTTCGGACGGTCGACGAAGTCTGCCGAGGCCGTCATGGCCGTCGCGGCAAGAGCCAGCGTCGCTACTGCGGAGAATTTCGCTTTCATTTTCGTTGTCTCCTAGTTGTTAGATTAGATGCGCTGTCCCTGGTACGGATGCGGCTCCGGCGGGAACGGAGGAATGATGGGCGTCGTCTTGTCGCTGCCGCGCCTGCTGCGCGGATCGTACGGCGAGTTCGGATCGGTCATGCGCGGAACGCGGATGACAGGATCGTCGAAGATCGGCGCGAGCTGAGGAGTAATCGAGTTGGAGTAGTCGCCGAGGCTGCACTCGCTGGCGACGTCGCCCATGAGAGCCTCGTTGGCGAAGGTCCACGGAATGTCGAGCAGCATGTCGAGGTTCGGCTGATCGCCCGCATCGGACGCGCCGAGCATCGGATCATACGTCTTCTCCTGGCCCTGGCCGAGCGCCGGGGAGATCCACTCGTTCTGCGCGAGCTCCTTCGTCGCCGGATCGCGGAGCTCGTTCACGAGCGTGTCGCGGAGATCGGCGGGCGAGCCGTTGGAGGCGCGGATGAGCATGAGAATAGCGAACGTGTCGCGTACTCCCGCGTTGTCGGCCGTGGCCGTGCGGTCCTGAACCTTGTTGAGCACGGTCTTGGCGATCTCGGTGTACTGCTCGTCGGTGTAGGTCTTGGACGGATCTGCCGCACGGTTGAACATGTCGGCGGCGAAACGCTCGTTGACGGCAGTGAGGGACTCCGGCGGAACCGTGGCGAACACCTCGGCGACAAGCGCGGTGAGGTTGTTCTCCTTGGCACCCTTGAGCGCCGCGGCGTCAACATTGAGGAACTTGGACGTCTTCTCCTCCGCCGAGCCAGGCATCTTCGCTATCGCCGCGTTGACGTCGGCGAGATACGTCGTCTGATCGGCAGCGGAAAGCTGCTTCATCACGGATGTCATAGAGGCCGGGTCGGCAATGACATCGCCGATCTTGCCGCGGGCGTCCGCCAGCGTCATGGCCTTATCCTGGGCCACCAGCGTTCCCGCCAGCGCCATCGCGATTACCATCAGTAGTTTTTTCATTATTTATCTCCCTTTTGTTGAAGAATTGACTGTTAGTACCAGGTTTCAGGCACCCAGACGACATCGCCCGCCCTGAGCGTGATGTCCTTCTCGATGCGACCCTTCTCGCCGATCTCGATGAGGTCAATGTTGTACTTGGTGATCTTGCCGTCCCTGTCGCAGCGGCTCACCTTGATGCTCTTCTTGTCGGCGAATGGCCTGAGACCGCCCGCAGCCTGAAGGACCTTCGTCACCGTGAGGTCCATCGTCGGCGGCATGTTCACCGGACCAGGCGAGGCAACCTCGCCGAGAACAGTGACCGTGCCCCACGGGCTAACGCCCTTGCCGTCGTACGGCGCGAACGTAACCGTGATCTGCGGCTGCTTGTAGTATTCGGAATAGGCCTTCACGAGCTTCTGCTTCAGCGCATCAAGCGTAAGCTTGTTGCAGGCGACCGGCGCCTGAAGGAGATGCGGAAGCGTGATGTCGCCGTTCTGATCGACGAGGACCTGCATCGTGACAGGCTGCGAAACCCCGGACCCTACGACGACGACAAGACCCACGCCAGGACGCACGCGCGGCGTCGACGGGTCAACCCACTCCGGCCTCACGCCAGGGCCTGCAGGCTCTGACGGACCGAACAAATTTGAAAGCCACTGGCACCCGCCCACGCCCACAAGGGCGCAAGAGATGAGGAACCAAACGGCCAATCGTTTAGACATTTCTACCATGCTGGTGAATATTATAGCGCAAATTTGGTTCACTTGTCAATGGCGACAAGCCGCCTCTCTTCCCCCAAATGGCGAAACTCCACACGGCGCGCGGACTGCGGTATAAGGGAGCCCGCACGCTCCGGCCACTCAATCACGAAAATCGCGCCCCTCGCGAGATAGTCCTCCCAGCCTATCGCCTCCACATCATCCTCCCCGTGAAGACGGTATAGATCCATGTGGACAAGCAGCACGTTCTCGGACTTGTGCTCCTGCACGATGCAGAACGTCGGAGACGTGACGCGCCCCGGAACGCCCAGCGCCGCGGCAAGCCCCTGCGTGAACGTCGTCTTGCCCGCGCCGAGGTCGCCTTCGAGGCACACGACGTCGCCGGACTTCAGCTCCTTCGCGAGCTCCCGCGCGAGCGCCCACGTCTCTTCGACCGAATTGACTTGGAATTCACCTGATAGCATAAGGGAAAATGATGAATGATGAATGATGAATTGGAATTGCCGGGCCTTGCCATTACAGCAGGCCGTCCGACTTAAGCTCTTTGAAGCATTCCTTCAGGTACCGGGACGAAAATGCGCTCGCATGGGGCATCGTCACAAGATTGCGCGGCAGATGCGCCGCGCCGCGCGCAAGGATAGTCGGCTCGCCACGCCGGAACGTAGGTTCGCCCTTGAACACGTCAAGGCAGGCGCCGGCGAGGCGTCCGGACTCCAGCGCGGCGAGCAGCGCCCCCTCGTCGACCGCGTTGCCGCGCCCGACGTTGACCACCACGCACCTGCGCGGGAGCTTCGCGATGAGCCGACGGTTCAGGATGTCGTCCGTCCCCGTATCCGACGGCAGCGCAAGCACCAGCCAGTCAGCGGACCTCAGGTCGGCCTCGCGGGACTTCAGGTCGTTCGGCGCACGGCGCGTTATTCCGACGACGGATACCCCAAGCGCCTCCAGCTTCGCGCCGACGGCGCGGCCGATGCGCCCATAGCCGACAATGACCGCCTTCGTCCCCGCGACAGTGAAGCACTTGTCCGAAAGCCATGTCCGCGGCCAGTCGCGCACACTGCACCCGCGGCCCGCCATCCAGAACAGCCCCCTGGCCCACGCAAGGACGTAGGCCGCAACGGTCTCCGCCATTATCGCGCCGTGGAATCCGCCGAAGTGCACAGCCACGCCCTTCGGACCCTCCTTCGGAAGAAGCTCTCTGCCGGCCGCCGGCGTCGCGAGAACCCTGAGACGCGGCGCGCGCGCAAACCACTCCTCGCTGAAATGCCACACTATCGCGTGCGTCGCCTCGGGGAGCGCCCTCAAGAACGCCGCCTCGCTGCGCACGCGCACGACGCGGCTCCCCTCCGGGACAAGCGACTTGAGGAACCTGATGTCCTCGCCGCTCGCCCGAAAGCACTTCTCCGGCCACTCCAGCCAGACCACGTATACGTTCGGCGTTCGCATGCGGGACATTATAGCATAAATCGTCCCGCGCGGCGCATGTGCCGCGGTCAGATGCTTACGTCTACCGTGACATCGCCCTTGAACTCCGCCACCTTCACTGGCTTCGCGTTGAACCGCGGCGAATCGGCGCTCATCCTGTAGACGACGTCGCTTTCAAGCGCATCCCTGCGCGCGGGGGAAAGCGGACGCGACGCGAAGATCGGAAGTATCCGCGTTCCGTCCGCGTTCTTCGCGTACTCCACGCCCTCCTGCTCGATGAGCAGAAGCCCGCCGACCATTCCGCCCGGACGCTCCCCGACGAGGAGCTCGAGCGAGACCGGATGCTTCCCGTCGACAGAGAACCAGTCGCCAGGCGCCATCTTCCCGCCGCCCTGCGGACACTTCACCGTGCCGACCGCCCTTCTGTCGGACGTCGTCCATCCGGTCATCTTCCCCTCCTCGAGGCCCCCGGTGTTCCACGCGCTGTCCATAACCGTCTTGCCATTGACGCGCACCATCATGAAGTCGTCGAAGTACCCCCAGAACCTGTAGCGTCCGCCGCCCGTGAGCGAGCGCAGATCTCCCTTGTAGTACACGACGAATCCGCTCGGCTTCACCGTGTCCTGAACGCCGAAGGCGGCCGGGCCGTTCGCGGCGCCCTGCGGCGGAACCCACAGGTGCGTCAGCGCAACTCTCTTCGGCGCGACGAAGAACTTCGACATCGCCTCGGCGCTGAAGTTCCCCTCGACCAGGCTGCGCACGTCCTTCCAGTACGTGCCGTCAGCGCTGTACTCCGCACGCGCCTTGCCCTCCGCGTCGCTCTTCACGTCGATGATCGTTCCGATGAGGCAGCCTTCCGTGTCCGGACGCCTCCCGCCCGGTCCGCCGTCGAGCTGCGTGCCGAATCCGCCGCCATCGCCGTCGCCAAGCCCGCGCATCTTCACCGTCCCCGCTATCGCAGTCATCTGCACCGGACTCGGCGCGGACACGACCTTGTTCGGTTCGCCACCAGTCTTCGGACTCGGCGGCGCCGGCGTCTCGACGGGCGCCGAAGGGACAGGAACGTCCACGGCGATCTCGATGTTGATGTCCGTCGTCATGTCGATATCCGTTTCCGGCGGATCTTCAAGCGGCTCGACAGGATCCGTCTCAGGCGGCACCACAGCTATGGGATCTCTGAGTATGAAACCATTTGACTTAACCGCGGTAACGACCGCCAGCGTCACGGCGAAAAGCGAAACGACGACCACCGCGCAAAGCGGAGCGGCAAGCCTCTGCAGCTCGATGCGCGCAAGCTTGTACTCCCTCGTCCAGCGCGGCTTCGCCAGCCCCGTCGCAAGCGTCTTCATGCGAGAGAAGATGCCCTGTTTTTCATAACGCCGGCCAAGCTCGGCCAAGTCTGCGATTCTGTATTCCGTGTTGTTCTCCATGGTGCGCCTCCTTTGCCTTTGCGGAACCTTTCCGTCCCGCATAATAAAGGCGCACCAATGAAGTTTTTTCCGCAAAAAGGAAAGCACTCATGGAGCGACCGCCAGTCATCCCATGACTTGTCGCGCATAGGCGAGTCCAGACTCAATGTCGCCGAACTTGCCGTCGAGCTGCGCCTCGTAAAGCGAGGCGAGGAGCCTTCCCATCCCGGGGCCCGGCTTCATTCCGAGCGCAATCAAATCACGTCCCATCACAATCGGCTTGGGCGCAGAAGCCTCGACTTCGAGACGCCTCGCCTGCTCCGCAAGCCATTCTATCGGTGCGGGGTTCGACGGAAACGGAGGCCGCCCCGCATCGTCCGCCGCCGCGACGCGCAGGAGCCGGTCGATCCTCACGACCTTCGCCGCAAGGCGTCGTATGGCTCCGTCGGACGATTTGTCCTTCCACATCGCAAACGGACGCATGTGAAGCCGCACAAGCGGAGGGATCTCCTTGAGGAGCCTCTCCTCGTTGGTGAGCCTGCGAAGAAACGACAGCGTCGGCTCGACACCGCACTCGTCATGGCCGAGGGATCGGATGCGCTTCTTCACCGGATCATACGACGAGCACGCCGGCTTGCCGAAGTCATGGCAGAGAACGGCAAGTCCGACGAGAAGATCCTCCGCCTCGTCGCCAGTCCGCCTCGCGGCGAACGCGTCGAGACAGCACAGGGTGTGGTTCCACACGTCGCCTTCGGGATGCCACTCGGGCGCCTGGGCGCATCCGATGAGCCGCTCGAGTTCGGGATAGTACTTAACCCATCCGACGTCGCGCAGGAAATTGAGTCCCTTTGAAACCTTCGTGCCTTTCAGTATCAGCTTCGACCACTCCCCGAAGAGCCGCTCGCTCGCAAGGCCCTCCGGAGTCATCGCACGGCAGACGTCGATCGTCTCCGGCGCGGCGTCGAGGTCGAAGCGCGCGACGAACTGCATGCCGCGAAGAACGCGAAGCGGATCTTCGCGGAAATGGTCGGAGACATGGCGCAGCACCCTGCGTTCGAGATCCGCCCGTCCGTTCCACGGGTCGACAATCTCGTCCGTCAGCGGATCGCGATAGATGGCATTCACCGTGAAGTCGCGCCTCGCGGATGCGTCGCGCACCGTCAGACCCGGATCATACTCCATCTCAAACGCGCGGTGGCCGAGTCCGAGCTTGGTCTCGCGCCGCGGAATCGCCACGTCGACATCGAGGTGCGACAGCTTGAGGACGCCGAAGCTCGCGCCGACGAGATCGAGGGCGAACCGCTCCGACAGAACCGCCCTGAGCCTGTCCGGCACGATGCCAAAGCACTCCACGTCAATGTCCTTCGGCTCTTTGCCGAGAAGCGCGTCACGCACGCATCCACCGACGAGCAGGGCTCTTCCGCCCGCATCCCTGACCAGCCGCGCGACTTCCTTCGCCGCATCTATCTCTGCGTAGTTTTTCACATCGGCGGAAGCACAAGCGTGGAGACGGAGTCGGCGGGGAGGGAAACCGACCACGCGTGGCCTCCCGCAGCCACGGACGCCTTGCGCGCGGCCCCGGCATTTCCCATAACGACGACGATCGAGCCGTCGGGATTCACGAACGCGAGCCAGTCGCCCTCCGCCGTCTTCAGACGCCGCGCACCGCCCTTGACATAGTGGCTCAGGTGCTTGAGCACGTAGTACTCGACGTTCCACTTGAAGGTCCGCTCGGATGGAACAACGCTAACGAGCGAGTTCTGACGCCACCCCCAGCGGCTCATCGCATTGTCGACGAGCGAGAGGTTCCAGTAGCAGTAGTACGAGACGCCGCAGCGGAAGTAGTGCTTCATCAGCTCCCACGAATGGCGCGCGTGGGCCCAGTCGTTGCGCCCGTCGCCGCACTCCTGCTCCGTCTGCATGAGCACGAGCTCCGGATAGCGCTCGCGCACCTTGCCGATCGCCCCCTTCCCAGCCCACTGGAAGCCCGCTCCCTTAAGGTACTTCCGACAGTCGGGATCGTCGAGAACCGTGCGCGCCATATCGAAGGACGGACGCTCCATCGTGCCGAAGTACATCTCCGTACCGCTGCCCTCAAGCGCGGGGCCAAGATACTTGCCGACGAACGTCGCAAGCGACTTCGCCTGCCATGTGCAGCTCGGGAACACCTGGTCGCTGTTGAACTCGTTCTGCGGCATCACCATCCATACAGGCACGCCCTCGGCGCGGTATGCGTCTACGTACTTCCTGAAGTACTTCGCGTAGGCCCTGAAGTGCGCGTCATCGCAGAGGAAACCATCCTCGCCTTCACGGACCTGCTGCTCCGGAGAGCAGTCGTTCTTGGGCCACGACGGATCGGTCTGCGGCTTCGAAGCATACGCACCGGATTTCTTCATCCAGAGCGGAGGGCACCACGGCGACGCCCAGACCCTGAACGTCCCGTCGCTGCGCGAGAGGATGTCCTTGAGGAGCGGGAGGAGCGCCTTGCGGTCGCGCTCAATGGAAAACTTCTCGAGCGCGAAGTCGCCGGGCGTCTCGGAATAGGAATAGAAGTCGGTTGAGAAGTCGCTTGCGCCGATGGGCGTGCGAATCACCGTGAACGCCCCTCCGCTCTTCGAGAACATCTCGTCAAGTATCGACTTTCTGTCTTCCTCGCGAAGAGCAGAAAGCGAATTCCAGCTGAGCTCGCTAGCGCACACGCCAAACCCGAGCACCGACTGGTCGACGGCGGAGACATCAAGTTTAAGGTCCGCATCGGCGACATTGGCAGTCTCGACGGACGCTGACATGTCGCGCCAGCGTTCCGTAAATGTCGTCGACCTGAACTCCGCTCCGCTGGAAGCAAGAACCAGCCCGACAGCAAAAAAACATCCATTAATAGTTTTCATTCTTCTATAATACCATAATCCATCAGCACGGTGCGAAAATTTTGCCAGATTTCTCGCACGCCGCCACGGCCGTCACTCCCCCGCGGCGGGGTGGCGGAGGTAGTCGCGGATCATGTCCTTCACGACAGCCCAGCGCGACTGGCGAAGCCGCTTCAGGTCCATCGAAATGCGCATCCTTAGAAGGTCCGCCTCTGGATCGCCCTTCGCGGGCAGATCGCCGCGGACGCGCCTGAGGCGAGCCTCCCAGAGTCCGCGGACGAAGTCCTGCAGTATGTCCGTCGCGCTGAGAGCGCTGGACTCCGTCTTCCCGGCCTCGATGCAGACCTTGTCGAACCAGGGACGCTCGACGTCCGAAAGGCTCGCCGCGAACGTGGCGAACGCGTCGTCTCCGCTCGAGACCTCCATCCGCCACGTCTCGAGGAATCGCCACGTGAAGGCGTGCGCGAACACCTCGCGCGGAAGAAACTCGCCCGCCATTCCGTCCAGCGTCGCGTCGCGCTCGTTCGCCATCAGAAACTGCATGAACGCCATCTCGCGCTCGGGCGGAGGCGCGGCTACTGCCGCTTCAGCGCCCTTCGGAACCGCCGCGCCGTCGTCCGCCGGGAGCAGGCTGTCGCCAGTCGGCTGCTGGATGTCGCCGTCGGGCTCCTGGATCTCGGCATCCGGCTTCGCGGCCGCGGGCTTCTGCACGACCTTGGTCTTCGCGAGCTCCTCCGAAAGCGCGGCGGAGGGAAGCCCCAGCAGCTTCGCCGCCTCTCCGACCATGCTCGCCCTGAGGACGGGCGAAGGACAGGACGCGATGGTCGCGAGCACCGACTTCGACACGCGCGCCACTGCGTCTATCGATTTCGGATTCGCCTCCTTCGCCTGGTCCGTGCGGCACTGGAACTCGATTATCGACTCGCCTTTCTCAAGCAGCGCCCTGAACGCGTCCGCGCCCTTCGTGCGAAGGAAGGAATCCGGATCATCCCCGTCCGGAAGCGACACGACGCGCACCGGGATCTCCGCGGCGAGCAGCATGCGCGCGGAACGCACCGTCGCCTTGTGCCCCGCTGCGTCGTCGTCATACACGAGGACAGCCTGGCTCGCCACGCGCTTGAGCATCCTGACGTGCTCCTCGGTGAAGGCCGTGCCCTGTCCGGCGACGGCGTTCGCGAAGCCGCATGTATGGAGCCGTATGCAGTCTATCTGCCCCTCGCAGACGATCACCTCGCAGTGCGGATCCTTCCCGATCGCGCGAGAGGCGCGGTCGAATCCGAAAAGGACGTTCGACTTCTTGAAGATCAGCGTCTCCGGGGAATTGACGTACTTGCCGGAGTTCTTCTGCTCGACGAGCTGGCGTCCCGAGAACGCCACGACGCGTCCCTGCCTGTCGCGCACCGTGAACATGAGCCGTCCGCCGAAGCGGTGGTACCCCCTGTCGCCCGGACGGTTCGGCGCCTTGACGACTCCCGCTGCCTCGAGCTCCTCCGGCGTGTACCTGTACTTCTCCGCCCACTTGAGGATGTTGGCGATTCCGTTCGGCGCGTAGCCTATGCACCAGTCCTCCGCGACCTCTCCGTCGAGCGCACGGCTCTTCAGGTACTGCCGGGCGAGCTCCGCCTCCTTCGCCTGCAGGAGGCAGCGGTGGTAGAACGCGGCGAGCTCGGCCATCAGCGCGTGGAGGCGCTTGCGCATCCCCGCCTCTGGGTCGGCGCGTTCCTCGATCTTGACTCCGCACTGCTCGGCGAGCTTCTTCACGGCCTCGACGAAGGTTAGCCCCTCCTGCTTCTCGACGAACTTTATGGCGTCTCCCGACTCGCCGCATCCGAAGCAGTGGTAGAAGCCCTTCGCCGTGTTGATGTTGAACGACGGAGTCTTCTCGTGGTGGAACGGACAGCACGCCTTCACCGATCCGCCAGCGTGGCGCACCTGGATTCCGTACGACGCGATGAGATCGGCGAGGTCAATCCTCGCCTTGATCTCCTCCAGCACGGACTCTGTGATTCCGTTCGCCATCTCTACTGGACGTTGAGTTCCGGAATCGAATCGTGGAGCGAGAGCTTGAGCGGGAGATCGAGGCAGAGCGGACGCAGCATCCTGAAGAGGCGCTGCGTGCGGACCATTATCTCGCCCGGGATCTTCCCGTGGGCGAGGAGATGCTTCAGGAGCCGCGGCGCGACGCCCTCCCACATCTGGCGCAGACCCCCGTCCGGCACCGGCGAGACGATGTCCGAGACGATAGGCTGCTTCGCGCCCATGTCGATCGCGATAAGCCTGTAGGCGCAGCGCGGACGCGGCTCCTTCGTCGTCAGGCCGGGCAGCAGGGCGAAATCGACGGCGATCTTGTCCTCCGAGGCGAAGGGAAGGTCCTTCGCCTTCGCAAGGTCGGCCTTCGCGAAGGTGATCTTCTCGACATGCGGCCGCGCGTCGGGTATCGGCAGCGCCTCGTCGTCCCATTTCCCGTCCGCATGCTCGACCCTTGCGAACATCGCCTTGTCCGCCGCGAAGCGCATCGGCAGCGAGCGATCGGACTCCAGACGGAGCATGAAGCCGTAGGACTCCCACATGATCCTCGCGCACAGGGCGCGCTCGCGCTCGTTCGCAAGACGCGGCATGTAGCACGGATCGTGGCGGAAGAGGCGCATCTCCCCGGCGTTGGACACGACGAACTCGAAGTGCGATATCTCCATCGGCGTCGAGTAGAAGCCGAAGCTGGGGTCGATGCGCGTGCGCACGAAGTCGTGGAAGGTCTGCCATCCCTCGACCATCAGAAAGCGCGCCTTCACCGGAGTGTTCCTCTCGATGATCGCGGTGCAGAAGTAAGGGAAGACAGTCCCCTTCGGGCAGACCGCCCAGTTGCACTGCGAAACGGCCTCCCAGAGCCCAAGGGCGTCCATCTTAGCGCCGATCTCCTCCGCAGTGCGCTCCATGCCGTCACCCCATAGATGCGGAGACCTTGAACACCGCCATGAGGATGGCGATCGCGACAAAGCCGACGACACCCGCGATCGCGACGATCATTATCGGCTCGAGGGCGTTTGTGAAGGACGCGATGTTCCTGTCCATGTCCTTCTGGTAGCGGCGTCCGATGTGCTCGAGCGACGACGCCATGTCGCCCGCCTGCTCGCCGACCGCGAGCATGTCCGTCATCATGCGCGGGAACACGCCCGACGAGGCGAGCGGACCCGAAATCGACGTTCCGTCCGTGACGCGCTTCCTCGCCATCTCCAGCGCCTGCGCGATGACCGCGTTGTCGCACGTCTCGGCAGATATCTTGAGCGCCTGCAGGACGTTCACGCCGTTGGAGAGAAGCGTCTTGAGTGTATAGGCAAGCGAGGAATACGCCCCCGCCGCGACGATTCCCTTGACGAGCGGCGCGCGGAGCTTCCAACCGTCGACCTTGAGGCGGCCGGCCGGGGTGTCCTTCCACTTGCGGAACCAGAGTCCGAAAAGCACGGCCAGTATCGCGAGCACCCAGCCGTAGTGGATGAAGAAGTCGGAAAGCCCTATCAGCATGCGTGTGGGCAGCGGAAGCGCCGCGCCCATCGCGTCGAAGACCTTCTGAAACTTGGGGATGATCCACACAAGCGCGCCGATGACAGCAACGACGCCGAAGCAGAGCACGATCACCGGATACGACATCGCGCTCTTGATCTTCCCGCGCATGTTGTCGTTCCGCTCGTAGTGGTCCGCAAGGCGCCTCAGCACCTCGACGAGCGCACCAGAGGCCTCGCCCGCGCGGATCATGTTGGAGTAGAGCGGAGGGAAGCTCTTCGGGTGGTGCGCGCACGCGTCGGAGAAGCTCTCGCCGCGGACGATTCTGTCGCAGAGGTCCTGTCCGACGTAGCGCTGGGCGGAATCCTCCTCGCCCTGGTTGGAGAGCGCCTGCAGCGCCTGCCCGAGCGTCATGCCGGCCTCTATGAGGTCGGCGAGCTCGGAGGTGAACAGCAGCACCTCTACCGGCTTCATCGCCGTCTTGCGCCGTCCGCCCCCGAGCTGCACGTCCCAGATCGACTGGGGCTTCGCCTTGGGCGCCGCCGAAGGGGAAGGCGCCTCGGCCGCCGGCTTTCCGGCGGCGGCAGCGGACGTCTTCCTCTTCGCGTAGCCCATGGCCTTACTTGATGACCCTGGCGCGGATTACCGCCTCGGACGCCTCGAGCGCCTTGACGACGTCAGCGGGAATCGGCGAGTCGGTGTCGATGAGCGTGTAGGCGTAGTCGCCGCGGCTCTTGTTCGCGATGGCGTCGATGTTCACCTTCGCGTTGCCGAGGATGGACGTGAACTGCCCGATCATGTTCGCCACGTTCTTGTGGCAGATCGCGACGCGTCCGGCCTTGTTGGCGGCGCCGAGGGAGCACGCCGGATAGTTGACGGAGTTGACGATGTTCCCGTTCTCGAGGTAGTCGCGCATCTCCTTGACGGCCATGACCGCGCAATTGTCCTCCGCCTCCTCCGTGGACGCGCCGAGGTGCGGGATGACGATGCAGCCCTTCTGCCCGGCGGTCGTGGAGTTCGGGAAGTCGGAGACGTACTTGCGGACCTTTCCGGCCTCGATGGCGGCGAGAAGGTCCTTCTCGTTGACGAGCGCGTCGCGCGCGGCGTTGATGATGATGACCCCGCGCTTCATCATGGCGATGGCGTCGGCGTTGATCATGCCCTTCGTCTCGGGAAGAGCCGGAACGTGAATCGTGATGAAATCGCACGCGCGGTAGATCGCCTCGACGTTCTTGCAGTGCTTCACAGCGTGGTCGAGGTTCCATGCGGCGTCGACGGAAAGGTAGGGGTCGTAGCCGAAGACCTCCATGCCGAGCTCGATCGCGGCGTTCGCGACCTTCTGGCCGATCGCGCCGAGGCCGATGACGCCGAGCCTCTTGCCCTGGATCTCCGTTCCGGCAAAGGCCTTCTTCGCCTTCTCGGCGGTCTTGTTGATAGCAGGGTCGGCGGCGTTCTCCTTGACCCACTCGATGCCGCCGACGATGTCGCGGCTCGCGAGAAGCATCGCCGCGATGACGAGCTCCTTCACGCCGTTTGCGTTCGCGCCGGGCGTGTTGAATACGACTATGCCCTTCTTCGCGTACTCGGCGTGCGGGATGTTGTTGACTCCCGCGCCAGCGCGGGCGACGGCGAGGAGGTTCGCGCCGGGGACGAGCTCGTCCATCTTGGCGCTTCTGACAAACACGGCGTCGGCCTCTTCGAACTTCTCGGTGCGGACGTAGTTCTCGCCCAGGTTGTTGAGCCCGCAGTCCGCAATCGGATTCAGGCAGTTGTACTTGTAGTTCATTTTTACCTTTTTCTTCCTTGTAGAGTTTATCTCGGAATTTCCCGTCACGCATGACGGTTGCCTGATATTATATCATAATTTCCGCGCCATCAGCGGCCGGATTCGAACTGCCCGCCTGTAGCCTCCAAATTTTCACCGCGGCACATTCGCCGCGCTCATGGAGACGCGGCTTCCAGCCGCGTCACTCCCGAACCTCGACGCGCCAGGATTCTCGTCTCTCCCATGGAGACGCGGCTTCCAGCCGCGTTGCCCCCTCAACATTCTTGCCTATAACTTAACTATAATTCCAAGCCATTGCTTTCGCTACTTGGAGTTTTGGAGTTTTGGAGAACTTGAAATTCAGACGCGTTCTCCCAAACTCCGAAACTCCCAACAGCGAAAGCAACCGCCAAGGTTATCCTCATTTACATTCCCGTGCGGAGCGTGGGCGGCGGGCTACCCAGCTAAACCTCTCTGCGCTCTCTGCTTCTCAGCGCCTCTGCGTGAGATATCTTGAAGCGGCGGAATCTCGCGTCATGATACCCGCTAAAGTGACTTAACGCCTGGGAAACTTTCCAGCGCCGTGGAGGAACAAAAGTTCCAAGAGCGGCGCAAAGTGAAAGACAACAAGCAACAATCGGAAAACAGCCTCGCGTGCGCGCGCGTGGTATGACATACGCATACGGGGATACTTGCGTATCTAGTAAGTGTCTCGCAGACCACGCGTGGGCG
>JAEEOY010000184.1 GCA_016284515.1 Kiritimatiellia bacterium
ATGATCAAGGGGAAGCGTCTAAAGATATACTACGGACTCCAGGTTTCGACGAATCCGCAGACGATACGACTTTTCGTCAACGACCCGAAGCTCGTGACGCCCGCGTACCTCAGCTTCATCGAGAAGAACATCCGCGCCCGCTTCGGACTCGAAGGCGCGCCGCTCAGGATATTCCTGAAGGCTCGCACCCGCAAGGATCCGACATCCTCCTCGCCGAAAATGCAGGGGTGACGTCCCCACACGAAGGCGTCGGAAATTGATATAATATCGTGTATGTCAGATGAAAAGTATGCAATCGCTCGAAAGGTCCTGAAAGGGATTGGAATCGTTGTTGCCGCCGCTGTTCTCGCGATGGCGGGGCTCAGCGTCTTCTTCTTTATCGCCGGGCGCGACATCAATCCGCCGGATGTCAGCGACCTCCTGCCGCCGCCGATCCCGCCGGTGGAGCCGTCGGAAAACATGGTGCCGGTCTTGATGGATGCGACGAACCTGTTGGTGATGACTCGTTCCGACAATCGGCTGGCGGACCGCTATCTAGACCCGAAATGGAACAGAGCACTTACTCTGGATGGCGTCAGCTGCACCTTAAGTGAAGCGGAGGCTGCTGCGCTCGTAGACAAGTTGCTTGCCACCAACGCCGCGCTATTCGCGGCGCTCGATGTCGCTGCGGCGTGTCCGCGCGCAAGGTATCCGAAAGAGCTTGAGTTCACCTTGCCGATAAGGGGAATCTCCGGGACATATCAGTACAACGTCCTGTGGTCGTTCAGCTTCCAGGTGGCTAATTATGATACTCTTGTCGCCCTGCGCGCCCGTCGTCTTCGCGAGCGTGGGCGTTCGCCGGAAGCGGTTGACGAACTGCTCCGATACGGCGATATGCTTGCGAGGTTTTCCTACGAGAACGAGTCCGGGGTCGTCGAGTTGGTGCGGCATGTCGTCTGCGTGATCAACGAGTTGCGCGAGGCAGCCGTGTACGATGACCTTGACGACGAAAAATGCGCCGCCATCGACGCTGCGCTGACTAGATGGGCGAAATTGAGGGAAGAAGCTCGACGCCGCGGAGAGATGTTTCACGTCTGGCGATTGAGCAATCTTCTTTCGCTTGACCGAGGGGAGCTGTATGGGCGGTATTTCCCGTCGGGCTTCCTCATGCCGAAATGGGAGTATCGCGAATTCGGATGGTTGACCGATCTCGCAAAGGGCGTTGAATGTTTTATCCGGAACTACCCAGGCTATGGACGTTACGCCTTCCAGCCGAACAGGACTCTTGCTGACGTTGCAGCGGCTACGCGCAAGTCCTGCAATCAGGTGTTTGACCTGCCTTATTCGTCGGAGACCCGCACTCGTCTAGCCGCGGAGGAGTCTGCGCATGAGGAGTTGTCGCAGTTCCATCCGTTTAGTCGCAACTCAATCGGGAAGTATTGTTTCTTCGACCATGGAAGAATGTGGCGCGGTGTCGGCGCCAGAGCGTTTGACGACGCCGCCAGCAGACTTGCTGTCGCCATTGCGCGATACAGGCGCAAGCACGGCGACGAGCCTGCCGGACTTGAAGAACTAGTGCCTGAGTTTCTGGACGTGGTGCCGAGGGATCCGTTCGACTCTTCCAGACCTATCGGATACCGCCCTGACCTTGAGGTGATTTACACGGTTGGGCCTGAAGGGTATGTCTACGACCAGGTTTTGGAATCCGCCGCACGACATGACGGAATGCAAGGCGATTGGCTGCAGCAGTTGATGTGCATGCGTCGCATCGACGGCCGGTTCCTCTGACAGTGGAAAGGCGCCGCGGATTTGGTATAATGTATGGCATGACAACGACAACGAGACGGCTGTTTTGCGGTGGGGCGGCGTGCGCGGCCCTGTCCGCGTTCGGCAACGCACTACCGAAAGGAACACGAACGATGAATGAGATTACGCTTTCGCCCCTGCCCTATGCTGACAACGCCCTGGAGCCGACGATTTCGTCCAGGACGGTTTCGTTCCACTACGGCAAGCACCACGCCGGCTACGTCAACACGCTCAAAGGACTTGTCGCCGGGACGAAGTACGAGGGACTTTCGCTCGGCGAGATCGTCGTCGCCTCTCGCGCGGCGGGAGACACCGCCGTCTTCAACAACGCGGCGCAGGCGTGGAACCATGACTTCTACTGGAACTCGCTCGCGGCGGAGGGGAAGGGCGGCGAACCGTCGGTTGCTCTCAAGGCCGCGGTCGACGCGGCGTTCGGATCTCTCGACGCGTGCAGGGCCGCGCTTGCGGACGCCGCGGTCAAGCGCTTCGGCAGTGGCTGGGCATGGCTCGTCGCGAAGGACGGAAAGCTCTCCGTCGAATCGACGGCGAACGCCGACACGCCGTTTGGAACCACCGGCGTCAAGCTGCTTCTCGTCGTCGACGTCTGGGAGCACGCGTACTACCTCGACTGGCAGAACCAGCGCGCGGCGTACGCCAAGGCCGTTGTCGAAAAGCATCTCGACTGGTCCGCCGCCTCCCGCCGCTTCGCGGCAGACTGACCGCGCGGCGCATCTGCCAAGGATATGGTATTTTGCCGTGACATTCATCCGTAGGGAATTGCGATGAAGATCGCCGGCTATGGCTGCCACTCCGTTAGGCCGAGCGAAACTGCGTCAAATCACCGAACGAAACCGCGTCAAATCACCGAACGAAACTGCGTCAAATCACCGAACGAAACCGCGTCAAATCACCGAATGGAATCGCGTCAAATCACCGAACGGAATCGCACGAGCGGACTTGTGGAGATCAAGCTTGGCGGCTCTGCGCTGATTGAAGAAGGCGCCGCGACGCTGAACGCGCTTTCAGGGCTGGTCGACACTTCGCGGCAGGAGCCCGTAGTGTTCAAAATGGTGGTTACCGCGACAGGCGACTGCGCCTACCGACGTACAGACGGAATCGTCGTCTGCCCGATATCCGCGCTGCGTCCGTAGAAAGAGCGCAAAGGCCGCAAAGAAACACTGTGCCGCGCGGCGCATCTGCCGCGGAAAGGAAGGTAGGATACATGACGAAGAGCAGGAAAACAAAACTCATCTATTGTGTCGCTATTATATTGGCGACGGCTGTCGGCGCTTTGGGGTACTGGAACAACCGAGAGCCAGATGAGGAATATGGTTCTCGCGTGCGGTTCAATTCGGTGCCGGAGCGGACTGCCACGGTTGGCGGAATAAAATGGCATTACGCGGTTATTGATGGTGAAGCGCATATAGTTAAGGCGATAAGACGGGGATCCAAGCCTTTCTCCAGTCATGTCGTGATTCCGGCAGAGCTGGATGGATATCCTGTTACGGGAGTGTGGGGGAGCATCTTCAAGCGGAACGACCCTGTTCGGTCGATAGTGATCCCTGAGGGAGTGAAAGAAATTGGTTGGAGTGCGTTCAACGGCGTCGGGCTGGATTCTGTTTCGATTCCTTCGACAGTTACAAACATTGGGCAGAATGCGCTGCAATGCATGAATGTCCGAAAGTACATTGTCAGTCCAGACAATCAGAGCTATTGTGAGACCAACGGACTCGTCTGCACGAAGGGCGGGAAAAGCCTTGTCCGCTGCATCGGCGGAGACGTGACAATCCCAGAAGGTGTGACGAACATACCTTCCTGGGCGTTTAGCGGCAGCAATCTGAAGTCGGTAGTGATTCCTCGAGGAGTTGTCCGCATTGGTATGGGCGCTTTCGCCAGATGCAATGAGCTAAAGTCAATATCAATCCCGTCGGGAGTGACTAACATAGATGCATTCACATTCGAGGGCTGTATTTCGCTTGAACATGTGGATTTCCCGCCGGGAGTGACGAACATAGGGCCTTATGCATTCGAGGGTTGCAAGAATCTAACGAAGGTGGTCATCCCTGAAGGAGTTGTCGAAATCTTATATTATGCTTTCGCCAATTGCGAGAATCTTGAGTCCGTGACTATCCCATCGAGCGTGAAGAGCATCAGAGAGCATGCGTTTTCATGCTGTTCGAGAGATCTCAAAATGACAATGAACCTCATAGATGCACACATCTCCATTGATGCCTTTTCCAGGTCCAACGCTTTGTCGGAATTTCGTGGTGTGAATCGGCAAGGAATGCAGCTCGAGAATGACGGAACCTGGACTTTTGACGGTCGTCCGATTGGTGCAGTCAGATAGGTCAAATTAACCAAGTCATCTCTGTTGGAAATGTTTGGATTCACCTCGCGAGGTACCCAATGCCCACCTCGCGAGGCGCACGTCGAAGGCTACTGCTTCGGCAGCAGGTCTGTCTTCAGGATGGCATCGCCGTGCTTTAGATCGAACGCCAGCGTGCGCCCCAAGACCTCGTCTAGATCTTCCTTGTGAAAACCGCGACCGGAAAGGCCTGTCATCGGAACGGTCTTGTACCCGAGCATGTTTTTCGTGAGGACGGTGCCCGCTGGTGTATCCTGCATTACAAGCAGTACGTCCCCAAAACCGTATCGCAGCCTGAATTCTTCCTGTGCTTGAGACTTCGCCTGTTCGGCGGATTGCACTGCGCAGTTCCGTCCAAGCAGATATCCGCCACCACCTGTGAGCGCAATAAGAATGCCGACTACAATGCAGAAAATGTCATGCTTCATCGAGTTCTCCTTTGTGGAAGATATTATATCAAATATCATCGGTGAAATGTAGAGTGCCAGACGTGCTGCCTAGATGAAAAATCCGTGCGCGGAATTGTGGGCGAGTTCAAGACGCAATTGCCGCAGGTCGAGGCGATGGAGGCGGAGTCGCTGAGATTTTCAATGGGGTGCAACAAGACATTTATGCAGTGCCAAACGTCGCTGCATAGTCTATGTTGTCATGTTTTGCGCTTCGCGGGACCACGAATCTTGGCAGGGGGTTGCGTCGACGCTGCATTTGATTGCTTTCGCTATTGGGAGTCTCGGAGTTTGGGAGAACGCGTCTGAATCTCAAGTTCTCCAAAACTCCAGAACTCCCAGCGGCGAAAGCAATGGCTTGGAATTATAGTTAAGTTACAGGCAAGAACGTTTAGGGGGCAACGCGGCTGGAAGCCGCGTCTCCATGGAAGGGGCCGGGCATCCCGCCGCGCTACAGGGGGTTGCATCGCTCCGCGACGCAACAAACACATATACGCCAATATATGCGCTATGCGCAGATGCGGGCACTTTGCTGCATCCTTGCATAAATCGCCCGTTGCATCCTTTTCAATGTGGCCTTGTGATGCGGCGGCAAATATGGTATCATATCATTCGTAAAATTTTACGAAAGGAGTTCGTATGCCAATTATAAAACCAGTGTCAGACCTTAGGAACTACCCCGAGGTTCTCAAGAGCGTAGGGGAGGGTGCGCCGGTATATCTGACGAAGAACGGCACGGGGCGGTATGTCTTGATGGACATCGGCGACTACGGCAGGATCGAAAGCGTGCTGAGCCTTTCGTATGAACTGCAGCGTGGCAAGAAATCCGGTGAAACACAGGGGTGGATTTCTCATCGGAACCTGAAAAAGCACTTCGCGGAACGCGTCCATGACTGAGCATCTGTTCTATTCGCCGCAGGCTCAGCTTGACCTTGACGAAATATATGACTATTTCGCAAACGAGCTAAACGACCCTCGCAAGGGGCAGGCTGTTGTCGGAGATATCCTATCCGCAGTAGAGCGCATTCCTGGGCGAGCGTTGCGTTATCCGATTGTTGGGCCGTTGCCGTTCACGACCGACGAGTACAGGTTTTTGGCGGTTGGAAGCTATTTGGTTTTCTATCATGCCGTAAGCGAGTCGGTATATGTCGATAGAATCCTCTACAAGCGCCGCGACTTTGCCTCCTTGCTTGGTGTTTGAGTCTGAAGCTCCGGTGTCTAAGACAAAGACTGAAAGGGAAAGGCGAAATTGATATGAAAATATTGTTTGCACCCTATGTTGTAGGCATGACGATGGCGCTTTGCCTGGCGGGGTGTGGCGATGGCAATGGCACGGCCCAGTCTATCGGCATCATTGGCGGAGATGACGGTCCGACGGCTGTCTGGATAACGACGCCGACGATTGCCGCATCCAGCACGAAGTCTGTGGTGCGGCAGGGGACGTGGGCCGAACCGATGACGCTTGCTGGCGTTCCCAATCTGCACAAAGTCTCGGACAAGTTCTACCGCAGCGCACAGCCGACGGCGGAGGGAATGACAAACCTCGTTGCGCTTGGCATAAAGACTGTCGTGAATCTTCGCGACAACCATTCTGATTCGGACGAGATCGGCGACCTTCCGCTCAAGGCGCGTCGAATCGAGATATTCACCGCCAACATGAAGGACAAATACGTCGACGAGTTCCTTTCCATCGTCGACGACACGAACGCCGTGCCTGTTCTTGTGCACTGCCAGCACGGGGCGGACCGCACGGGCACGATGTGCGCGATGTACCGCATCCTGCGCGAGGGCTGGACGGCGGACGATGCGATAGACGAGATGAAGAACGGCGGATTCGGCTACCATTCCGTCTGGGGCAACCTCCCGCGCTTCATCCGCAAGTCCGCGGAGCGGCGAGCCAGGGCGGGTGTCGTAGGCGGACGGTGAGTCCGCCTGAAGCTTTCAACGCCGCGGCGCATTTGCCGCGGATATGGTATAATGTTTGCGAAAAGGGAATTGTCGCTGCATGGACGAAAAGGACATAGGCTTCTGCCCGCGGTGCGGGCGCGAACTTGTGCGCGGCGCGACGCCGACGGGCAAGGTGTGCTTTCGCTGTCCGTCATGCGGCGGCATGGCCGTGACGCTTCCCGTCCTCCGCGAATCCCTGGACGCCAGAAGCATCGCCGCGCTGACGCGTTCCGCCCGCGCAGCGGAGCACGTCGGATGCCTGTGCCCCGGATGCGCCGGACGGATGACGCTGCTGAAGGTCGGCGACGGGAAGGACAAGCTGGAGATCGACGTCTGCGGACGCTGCCTTTCTGTCTGGTGCGACAAGGGCGAATACGAGACGCTTGCGCCGCCGGCTCCGCCTAGGCCGGGCGAGGCGACGATGCGCCAGATACTCGAGCGCGCGACCCCCGAGGCGCGCGAGCGCTACGCCGCCTCGATGCTTGACTCGCTGCCGGAAGAAGCCTCGCCGGGCGACTACGACATCGGAGACATTCTGCGCGACGTCGCGCGCATCGTCGTCGGCGCGCCGACTCTCTGGCGGACGGTCAAGCCGCTGTCGCCGATCTTCACCATCGCGCTGGCGCTCGCCTTGCCGGTTTTCCATGTCTGCGTGTTCTACAGCTTCCACGACATTACGACAAGTATATCGGAGTTTGGCGTCAAAGGGAGGGTGTACTATCGCAGCGCATGGATACTGACGGAGACCATGGCCGAAAAGTGCGGATTCGACGTATCTTCTCCGCTGACGGCCCTCTCGTTCCCGTTTGTCCAGATGTCCGGACGGGCGGCCTTGCTTTTCGCCTTCCTGCTTTTCCTTCCGCTCGCCACGATTGAGCGACGGGCCGGGCATCGCAGGTTCATCGTGCTCTTCCTCTCGTTTATGGCGGCTTCAGTCGCCGCGCAGGTGGTTTTCGCGGGGCTGGGGCTCTCGTCGGGGCGGCTTGTCGGCATTGTCCCGATTGCACTTGGCTACATGGCGTACTCTTCCTTTGCGTGGCCCGACTTGCGTGTCAGGGACAAAGTCGGTCTTATGAGCATCTACACGGGGATCTGCAGCCTGGCGATGCTGGCCCTGACATTTCTGAGAAGCGCCTTCTGCGATTATTATTCTTTTGGTCTTGGCCCTATTGTCGCCTGCGTCGCGCTTGGCGCATTCCTCGGCCAGCGGAGCAGAAAACGGTTTCGCTGATGTACTTATGGGATGATTGCAAATCCCAATATGGCGGCGATGATGATGCCTACGATGACTAAAACAATCAGAACCAACTCTACATGGTCGGTGTAAGCCTCGGAGCGGAAGTGCTTCCATGCCGATTCGTCCTCCATCCTCATCGACATAGGCATGAAGAGGAAATTCCGTCCGCAAGTTGAGCATTTTGCCTTTCCGAATCCGTAGCCGCGAAACGATGCAGACGCAATGTTTGTCTTGGTCTGTGCCTGGCAGTATGGACATACGAAGGTCATTGAACATCTCTCCTTTGGTTGATGATATTATACCATATCGCCGCGGCGCATCCGCCGCGGAATATGGTATAATGACCGTAAATGAAATTGGCAACGATAGCGACAATGATGAAACGCATTCCACGGCTGGCTTTGCTCGGCCTTGGCTTTGTGGTGATGCTTGCGGTCACTTTCGCCATGGTGCCGCCGGAGTCGGCGCAGTCCGATGTCGTGGCTCCGGCGATCGCGGCGGCGTTGCTCATGCTCTTCTGCGGACCGTACCTCCTGGCCGTCGGATGCACGACGGGGTTCCTGCCTGATTTCGGCTCCTTCTTGGGTGTCGCGGCGATGGTCCCGTTTTGCGCGCTGCACATCGCGTTTCTGTCTGTCCTGTCCAAGCGCACCTCGCTGTGGCGGCGGATGGGACGTTTCGGCGAGCGCGCGAGGAGGTTCGCCGTCTTCGTTCTGGCGTTCGTTTCCATCGCCGGCGTTTGGTACGAACTGCCGTGCGTCACGCACTACGATGTTTCGGTGGACGGCGGGAAGGTTCCGGCGGAGGGACTTCGCTTCGCGCTTGTGACCGATCTGCACTCGTGCCGCTACGGAGTCGGACAGCGCGTGCTGTCCGAGAAGATACTCTCGCTTAATCCCGACGCGATCCTGCTGTCGGGCGACATCTTCGACGACAGGCTGCCGGACGACAACGTGAAAGAGTTTCTCGCTGCGGTGGCGAAGGAGCGCCCGTGCTTCTATGCCTTCGGAAACCACGAGCACTGGAGCGAGCGAGTCCCCGAAATGCGGGGCATTCTCGAGTCCGCGGGCGTGACGGTTCTGGAGGGAACGGTCAGGACCACGGTGATCAAGGGCGTGGAAATCGATTTCTGCGGAATAGACGACCCGACGTACATGGCGGACGAAGAATGGCTCGGACAGCTCGCCTCTGTCGCCGCCGCGGCGAATCCATCACGGCTCAGGGTTCTTCTCTCGCACCGTCCGGAATACTCGGGTGCATACGCGGACTACGACTTCGACCTCATCTGTTCCGGACACCTCCACGGCGGGCAGTGGGGAATCCCGGGCCTTGGACTCGGCGTCTGCGGTCCGTCGTCAGGCGGTCCGGCTCCCAGCGAAAGGCTTCTGTTCCCGCGGCGCGCGGGCGGCGCCTATCGCCTCAACGACACGACGACCATGGTCGTCTCCCGCGGCCTCGCTCGCGAATCGACGCCGCTGCCCCGTTTCTTCAACCATCCAGAGCTTGTCGTCATC
>JAEEOY010000185.1 GCA_016284515.1 Kiritimatiellia bacterium
CGCGAGCAGGAGCGCGCCGCCGAAGAGGCCAAGGAGCGGGCCAAGCGCGAGGCTGAGCGCGAGGAGCAGCGCAAGGAACTTCAGCTTCTCAAGGACGAGCTCAAGGCACAGCGCGACGCGGCGGAGAAGGAGCGCGAGGAGCGCGAGGCGGAACGCGCCGCGCGCGAGGCGGAACGCTCCGCCCGCATGAACGAACAGCAGGTTGAAGGCAATGCAGAAGACTAGTTTCGAACAGTATCAGGACGAGCTCCGCCGCACGGGCGGATATTCCACGCCTCCGGAGCGCCGCGCCGCGAAGCGCGCGAAGGCTTCGGCATGGAACACTCTGAGGTACACGATGGGCGTGACGAAGGTGTTCCCGTACTGCGCAATCACGGAGCCTTTCGGACTCCTCACCACCGAGAAGTGGGCTAAGGTGTGCTTTTCGTCCGTTACTACGGCCGAGGCTCTCGGACTAAACGTGATCGTCGAGGGCTTTGCCCAGCGCCAGGCGCATGACGGTCCGGTAGTCTACCTCTGCAACCACATGTCGACGACCGAGACGATTCTGCTCATGCCGACGCTGCTTCCGTTCGGTCCGTTCAGCTACGTCGCCAAGGCGTCGCTTGCGCATCTTCCGTTCCTCTCCAAGGCCGCGGAGCACATGCGCATGGTGCCGGTTACCCGCAAGTCGCCGCGCGAGGACCTGATGACCGTGCTCAACATAGGGCAGGAGCGCATCAAGGGCGGCGACAGCTTCCTGATCTTTCCGCAGGGGACGCGACAGGAGGTCTTCAGCCGCAAGGTCTATTCTTCCATCGGCGCGAAGCTTGCGGAGAAGGCTGGCTGCCCGGTGGTGCCAGTCGTCGTTGACACGCGCTGCCAGCTCACGCGCGAGAAGGGGATCTTCAAGAAGGTCTTCAAGGACTTCGGTCCGTTCGACCCGGCGTACGACATCCGCGTCGCGTGCGGGCCGGTGATTCCGAACGCGAAGTCGAAGGTGATGCACGAGGCCGCGTTCGACTGGATGGCCGCGAAGCTGGACTCCTGGGGCCTTAAGGTTGAAAATTCGAAAGATTAAAGAGTTCAAACGAAACAGAAAGGAGAAAGTGATGAACGTGATGTCAAGATTGTTCGCAGCTGCGGCGGTCGCCGCGCTTTTCGCCGGATGCGCCACGGTGACTCGTCCCGCGTACGACACTCTTGTTGCGCGAGGCGGCGAAGCGTCCGACGCGCCCAAGAACACGATGGCGGCGTTCAGGCTGGCCATAGAGCGCGGATTCGGCTTCGTGTGCGAGGTCGCTCCTTCCAATGATGGACGCGTCGTTGCTTTCCAGGACGGAACCGAGGGATCGCCCGCTCCGCTGGAGGATGTCCTTGAGCTCGCGCGCAGCGGAAGGCCCATCTACCTCAGGGTCAAGGGAGGCGCGGAGATCGTTCCCGCGATAAAGTCCGCAATGGCGGCCCAGCCCGCCGCAACGCCGGGCAATGTCCTCTTCCAGTCCTTCTGCCCCGACTGCTGCAAGGCGCTCAAGGAGGCGATGCCGGACTACAGGGTCGTTCTGCTCAGCAAGCTTGAGGGTGTCGCCTCCGCGGGGGATCTCGTCGCCAAGGCGCGCGAGGCCGGCGCAGACGGAGTTGGCGTTCGTTTCGACGCCGACCTAGTGAACGAGGAGTTCGTGGCTGCGGTCAAGGGCGAGGGCTTGTCGTTCAACGTGTGGACGCTTGACGAACTTCCGCTCGTCCTCAGGGCGTTTGCGGTCGGTGCGGACACGGTGACGACGAACTGCGCGAAGCAGATGTTCGACGAGTACTGTGCGCTATACGCTCCGGAAATGCAGTCGCACAGCGAGTTCGAGGAGCGCATGCCCGACGGCGCGGCGTTCCCGTCCGCGCAGGTCCACGGATTTTGATATAATACGCGGATTGAAAAAATTCGCGAAGCGAAAAACACGAAAGGATTCGATGAAGATTGACACACTCTGCGTCCAGGGAGGCTGGACGCCCTCCTGCGGCGAGTCCCGCCAGGTTCCTATCTACCAGACGACGACGTTCAAGTACGACACCACCCAGCACATGGCCGACCTGTTCGACCTGAAGGCGTCCGGCTACTTCTACACGCGCCTCGCCAACCCGACGAACGACGCGGTCGCCAAGAAGATCGCCGCGCTCGAAGGCGGCGTCGCGGCGATCCTCACGAGCTCCGGACAGGCCGCGTCCACCTTCGCGGTCCTCAACCTCTGCAATGCGGGCGACCATGTCGTTTCCTCCGCGCAGATCTACGGCGGAACGTTCAACCTCTTCGCGGTCTCGCTGAAGAAGCTCGGCATCGAGTTCACGTTCGTCGACCCCGATGCGTCCCCCGCCGAGATACAGAAGGCGTTCCGACCCAACACGAAGTGCGTCTTCGGCGAGACGGTGGCGAATCCCTCCGGCGCGATCCTCGACATCGCGAAGTTCGCGAAGATCGCCCACAAGAACGGCGTGCCGCTTATCGTCGACAACACGTTCCCGACTCCGATCCTGTGCCGTCCGTTCGAGTTCGGATGCGACATCGTCACGCATGCGACGACGAAGTACATGGACGGGCACTCCAGCCAGGTCGGCGGATGCATCGTCGACTCGGGCAACTTCGACTGGACGAAGCACGCGGACAAGTTCCCCGGGCTCGTCGAGCCGGATCCCTCCTACCACGGCCTCAGCTACACGAAGGCCTTCGGCAAGATGGCCTACATCGTCAAGTGCACTGCGCACCTGATGCGCGACTTCGGCTCGATTCCGTCCCCGTTCAACGCGTTCCTCGTGAACATCGGCCTCGAGTCGCTCCACCTCAGGATACGCCGCCACGCCGAGAGCGCGCTCAAGATCGCCAAGTGGCTCAAGACGCAGAAGAAGGTCGCGTGGGTCAATTTCGCCGGACTTCCCGGCAACAAGTACCACAAGCTCCTCAAGAAGCAGTTCGACGGCAACTCGCCGTGCGGCGTGATGACGTTCGGCATCAAGGGCGGACGCGAGGCGTCCATCAAGTTCATGGACTCCCTGAAGGTCATCGGAATCGTCACGCACGTCGCGGACGCGTGGAGCTGCGTGCTGCATCCTGCGTCGCACACGCACCGCCAGCTCACCGACGAGCAGCTCAAGGAGGCGGGCATTCCGCCGGACCTCATCCGCCTCTCGATCGGGCTTGAGGATCCTGACGACCTCATCGCCGACCTCAAGCAGGCGCTCGCGAAGGTCTGACGGGGCGCTCGCTGATGGCGGGGTTCACGCATCTACATCTCCACACCACCTACTCGCTGCTCGACGGGCAGTGCGGGATATCCCCGCTCGTCGCGAAGGCGAAGGCGCTCGGGATGGATTCGCTCGCGGTTACGGACCACGGCAATCTGTTCGCGGCGAAGGCCTTCTACGACGAGGCAAGGAAGCAGGGCATAAAGCCCATCCTCGGCGTGGAGGCCTATGTCGTGGACCACGACTACCGCGAGAGGCACGAGTACTTCCAACAGCACAAGGGGCTCAAGGAGAAGCGCTTCCACCTGTGCCTGCACGCGAAGAACCTCGTCGGATACCACAACCTCGTGCGGCTGATGTCCGAGGCCCACATCAACGGATACTACTACAACGCGCGTATCGACCATTCGCTCCTTGAGAAGTACCACGAGGGGCTGCACTGCTCGTCCGCGTGCATCGCGGGCGAGATCGCGTACTACCTCGACACGTCCGTGAAGGGCGGGAACAATCCGAAGAAGGCGGAGGAGATCGCGCGCTGGTACCAGAACCTCTTCGGAAACGACTACTCGCTCGAGGTGAT
>JAEEOY010000186.1 GCA_016284515.1 Kiritimatiellia bacterium
TGGTATTCCGCCGCGAAAGATGCCGCCGCTGCGAGCGTTGCTGCGATTACTGCTATTGTCTTGTTCATTGTTTGTTCCCTTGTTTTAAGTTTTGTTTAAATTTTTCTCCCCTGCCGGCTGACCGTCTTCTCCCCTGCCGTGTCGACATTCTCCCCTGCCGAATTGGCTTTTCACTCGATGTCCGATAGTCGCGTGCCCGCTCCTATTGACACCGGTGTGGCAACGATTTTCACAAATTTGCTTGGCGCGTCGGACGCCTCGACGTCAAGTTCGAGAAGCCCGTCCAGCGGAGCCGGAGACGACGTCTTCTCCGCGACCCAGTCCGCTGCGCTGGAGGAAAGCGTCATGCAGGTAAATGCCGTGTAGTACGCGCCCTTCTGCGCGTTCGCAATCGTCACAGCGAAGACTGCATTGCCTCCGATGTCCTTCATTCCGACGCCGCCGCGCGTGACGCCGTCCGGACCGACAAAGCTCGGCACTTCAATTGTCCCGATTTCGCGCGGACCGTTCTCGCAGTATCCCGCGAAATTGCCGATCGTCCCGTCCCCTCCGAAGGCGAGGGAGGTGAGGAACGTCTTGCTCCCGGAGCACGCAAACCACGAGTTGCCGTCAGCGTCCTTGAGCTCGGTGTAAGAATCCGTTCCGTGCTCCCAGACGCGGACGCGAGGCGCCGATTGCGACGAGTAGTCGAACTCGACGCGGAGACTCTTCGAGACGCCCTGCGACACCGTTGCGTTGGCGAGGCGCGTCCATCCGGCCGAACCGTGCACGTACAGAGCGCCGTCAGCCGCCGACACCGCGGCCTGTCCGCGGGCTGCGGACGGCAGCGCGCTCGCCGCGACCTGCGGGAACGTCACCTCGACATCGACATACACGGCATCGTGCTCGCGCGACGCGGCGGTTGGGGCGAAGACGAGCTCGTCGCCTTCCGGCGTGCGCCAAGCTCCGCCGACGATCTGCTCGGGCGAAACAGTGCGCGAGAACCACGCCTGCATCGTCTTGTCGGGCTGCTCGGCGGGAGGCGTCGGTGGATCGTCCGGTTCGTCCGGATCGTCGCCAGGCTCGTCCGAACCTTCATCTCCCACGGCCCATATCTCAACCTTCTTGAACGCCTGGGCCGCATTGTAGCGGATGCCGATGATCGGAAGCGCCTCTTCGTCGGGCAGCTGCGGGAAGAGTCGCCAAGTTCCCCATGCGTTGCCGAGATTCACATACTTGTTGTATTTGGCGAAGTTGAACGGCACTTCCCCATTGGAGGTGACGAGGCGGAGGTTGATGTCGAATCCGTCCGGAAGGTCTCCGAACTGCTGCAGGCGCATGCCTGCGAACAACACCGGCTCGTTGAACGTGATCTCCTGGGCCACGATGGAGCCAGCGCCTACCTTGATTTCAGCCTCATGGGCCTTCACGAGGTTCCCAGCCGGATGGTTGGTGATCTTTTCTCCGATAACAGGCGTCGTCAGGAAGACGTCGCCCGCGGCATTGCGGTAGAGACGGCCGCCTTCCGGCGCGGTGAGCTGAGCGCTGGCGGGGATGCCGGAGATCTTGAGCGTCAGAGCGGACTGTATAACCGTCTCAGGCAGGCTGACTGTCACTTTGCCGCCAGTGACGGAGACGGTCGCCGCTTCCGCAGCCTTGCGGTACTGCGCCACGCGGTCGGTAGTGGCAAGCCACACGTTGTCGGCGCCACCAGCTCCCCATTTCGTGCGGATGTATTCGAGACGGTTGCTGGCTGCCGCATACGTGCCCTTCCCCGGCTCGCTGATTCCGTGGGTAAAGTCGATGAACCAGTCGCCCTCCTCGAAATTCTCGGGGAGAAGCCACAGCGGATCGAGATCGCTGTGGTCCCGCCAGTTGCCTTCGTCGAGGTTGGAGCGTCCGCAGTTGAGGAAGTTGACCTTCGAGCCGTTCGTGCCGCTGCGCAGGACATTGTGCGGAGTGCTGGCGCAGACCGTCCCCACGAGGATGCCGTACTGTTCGAGATATGGCCCGTAGCCCGTATCGCCGTTGGGGAACACCATCGCGGTGCAGGAGCGCTGTCCGTCCCAGATGTAATGGGAGATGAAGAACTGCCCCCAGAAGAACTCGCGGCGGTACATCGCCTCGTCGTTGGCCTTTTCCGGATCCCAGTGGATGCCGGTGTGCCAATAGCCGTGGTTCGAGATGCTCCAGCCCGCGGCGATGAGTTCCTTCATCTGTTCGACGGTGATGTTTACGGAAGGCTTCATGTTGTCGATGGTGTTCGCGATGATGCCCAGCGTCCCCGGCATTGAGTAGACCACGCCGCCCTGAACGCCGCTAGGCGCGTCCGTCGCCGTGAGCCTGTCGAAGAGCGGCTTCGCAATCGTGTACGCACCGAGCGGATTGTCGTCCATTTCGAAGGTGTAGGCCCAGGTCTTGCCGTACAGGAAGGTGCAGATCTCCGCAGTAGGCGCAGCTCCGGTCTCGGGGAACGTCCATGTGAATTCCGAAGCGGACGGCGTCGGCGGCTCGTCCGGATCGTCGCCCGGATCGGGATCGTCGGGCTCCTCGCCGGGAACGTAGTAACGCACCCAGTCGATCTCGTACTTCATCCCCGCAGTCGCGGCGGTGACATCTGCGTTTACGAGCCCAAGCGAGAAGCCGAGGTAGAACTGGTTGCCGGCGGAGATGAACGGGCACTCCCCATTGTTCTTCATGTCGCTCGTCGACTTGCTGTGGAAAAGCTCGCCGTCGAGGTATATCTTCATTGCGCTGTCGTCCCAGTCGAGGCGCCAGACATGGAACTTCGCCGCCCACTTGGGGTCCTTCTCGATGTAGTCGAAGATTCCCTTCGAATACCAGTCCTCGTCCGCAGCCCAGGTGGACCACATTGCTACGGCAGGCGCGCCGCCGAGATAGAGGGAGTCGAGTATCTCGTACATTCCGCCCGCGGGATAGTCGCGGTTGCGCGAGAGCAGCCAGCCCGTGGGGCGCACGCCCTTTTCGACAGGAATCCTTGCGCGGAACTCTACGCGGCCCTTCATGTGGTCGTGCTTGCCGTAGGTGTTGACTTCGCCGGCGGTCATGTCGGACGCCCCTGTGCCGCTCGTCTTGATGACAAGGGCGCCGTTCGCGCAGGAGACGTTGACGGACGGATCTGAGCTGTCGGCCGAGACATTCCAGTGTTCCGAAATGGGCGTTCCGTCCGTCGCGAACTCGTCGTGCCATTCGAGCCTGTAGCCGTCGTAGCGCGCCGGCGCGTCGGACGACGTCTCGTACTCCGGACCCTCGCCCGGAACGGGGTCGACAACGGGGATGACCTGCGGACCGTCCGTCGTGCCGATCTTGCGGTACACGCGCACATAGTCGACCTCCATGTGCGTCGGGAATGCGGAGTCGTCAATCATACCGCCTGCGTCGCCGCCCATCGGGAGGTCGAGGAGGATGTACTGCGGAATCCTGAACGGACTCTTCTGAAGCGCGTCTTCCTCGCACGACCAGTTGATCGTGCTGTCAAGGAGCTGCTCGTTGAGAAGCACGCCGTCAACGTACATGCGGATGTAGTCCTTATCCCAGTCCATCACCCACGTGTGGTACTTCTTGTCCCATTCCGGATCGAGATCGTAGATCGAACGCTCCGTCACGTGGCTGTTTCCGCTCCAGAAGAGATTGCACAGCAGCGTCGGCGTATTGCCCTTCCAGTAGAACTCCTGAACGTCGATCTCGCCGCTCGCCGGCCACTCCCACTTGGTGCCGAGGAACCACATGCACGGCCACATTCCGCGCGATGTGGGGATGCGCGCGCGGAAGACGTACTTGCCGTAGAGGAAGTGCGCCTTGCCGGAAGTCGTTATCGACGAGGAGCTGTAGTCGGCATATTCGTTCCTCGTGTTCCAAGAGTCGCTTCCCGCGGAGTAGTTGGGGTTCTTCGTCCGCTCCTTGCGCCCCTCGATGACGAGGCGTCCGTCGGACACCGTCGCGTTGTCGCGCGTGTAGCACTGAGCCTCGTGGTTGCGGACAAGACCAAGCTCATAGCCCCACGTGTCCGGGTCGGGCTTGCCAGTTCCGTTGAACTCCTCCTGCCAGCAGAGCTCGTATCCGTCGAACTGCTCAGGTTCTGCGACGCTCGGCGCGTACGGCGAGTCCGCAGGAATTTCGCTCGTAAGCGCGAGAAGCTGCATCGGCTGCATCGTGAGCGAAACCTTGCCCTGCGTCACGGGATACACCGTGCCGTCGACCGAAGCCGCGACACGCGAAAGCTCCGAGGCGTTTGACGAGAGAGTGAACTCCGCCGTGACGGGGTCTGCCGATGTGTTGACGAGAGCCCAGTACGTGACGCCCTTGTCGGTGTCGTAGCGGCGGACGGTCTGGAGCGCGCCCCACGCGCCGCCCTGCATGACCGTGCCCTTCTTCGCAGGGAGCGCGAGGAAGTTGCGGTTGAACTCGCGCATCGCGGGGGCATACGCCGTCTCCATCGCCGCGCCGTAGAGATAGCCGATGTCCGTCGGATCGTTCAGCGCCATCGCCCAGAGCTGCGGAAGCATCGAGGCGCGTCCGGCATGCTCCGAGTCGGACGTGAAGTATCCGAGCGGCTTCGCGCCAGTCTCCGTGAAGATCGCGTCCTCGTTGAGCGAATAGTGACGCGCGATGAGGAGGCGTCCGTCGGCGTTGCGGAAGGACCCGACGCCCGCCTGCGGAATCTGCGTGTAGACGGCGCTGAACGGCAGCGTAAGCGCGACACCGCTCTTCGACTGGTAAGTCTCCGGGTCGTCAGTCGGGCAGCCGTGGTAATGCTCCAGGGCGTTGTATGT
>JAEEOY010000187.1 GCA_016284515.1 Kiritimatiellia bacterium
GCACTGTTCACCCTGTTGCGCAGAGATACGCGGTTGTCGACGACGTCAGGCTCGTCGCATTTGATCCTGTGGCGACGACGGTGCATTTCGGAGAGGCGCTTACATCGGCCTGCTTTGCCGTGTCAAGCACCGTGACCGACGATTCCGGAACACGCACCGCTGCGCTGGTTTTCCCGTCCGGAACGCGTGCCTTGGCAATTGAGGGTTCTGTGACGCAGAGCGTGGACAGGCTCACAATCCGCATGACCGAGTTCACCGTCGGGGACGGCGGCCCGGCGCGTATGCCTGCGGAACTACCTCCGACTTCGGCGTATACCTACTGCGTTGAACTGTCGGCAGACGAAGCCTCTCATGTCGTGTTCGACCGCCAGATATTCGGCTATGTCGAGAACTTCGTCGGTATTCCCGTCGGATGCACTGTTCCATCTGCCTTCTATGATTTCCGCCGCGAAGTCCCCGCATGGGTGCCGGAGGAGGACGGCCGGGTGATTGCCGTCGTCGGAAAGACGTCCGAAGGTCTCGCGGAAATCGACATGGACGGAGACGGCTCGGCGGAGTCTGCTTCGAGCCTACTTGCTGTCGGATTTTCAGAGGATGAACTGCGTCTGCTTGCTGAGCGGTATGATGTCGGCGCGGAACTCTGGCGCGTTCCCCTTGAGCATTTCTCGGCAGTGGATTGGAACTATCCTGCCAAAGTTTCCAATGGTGATGAAGTTACTCCGCAGATTAGATTGGACAATGTGAATGAGGCAAGACAGTCGGTTGATGCCACGACTGAAAATAACATGAGTACCGGAGGAAGTGTAGGTCTCACTTCTAGGACATTCCTGGAAACCCTCCCGATAAACGGAACCGGACTGAACCTTGTCTATTCCAGTGATCGGGTCGTGACAGATGGTTCGCTTGCGGCTCAGTGTTCGTTCGACATTACAGGAGCCGAAATCCCGGATTCGCTGAAGTCCGTCCACGCAGTATTCGAAATTGCCGGAAGGAGATACGAAGAATCTTTCGCGCCTTCGACAAATATAGTTTGGCATTGTCCGTGGGACGGGATGGATCCATACGGACGCGCGGTGTCTGGCGCTCAGTCTGCGACATTGAGGATATCCTATGGCTACAAGGGGTATTATGCCGCCATGATGTTCCCAGAATACGGAAAAAAGACTTATACATTTGGACAGTTCGCCGGAATGGATGAGCTTGTGGTAGCCCGGAGACCAATCGAGCTTGGATCATCAGAGGATTTCGATGTTTGCCTTGGACGACGCGACCCTCTTTTCGCCGAATGGACCTTAGATGTGCATCATTCGTACGACCCCGTCTCCGGCAAGTTGTACCTGGGTTCCGGGGAGACGCTTGAGGTTTCGACAACTGCTTCGCTGCGTAATCCTGGAATTATCGCGGGAACAGGTGAAAGAGGGTCTGTAGAAGAGTCAGGAAACGGGTTGGCCAGGTTTTCACGGCTTAACAACCCCACAGCTGTATGTGTCGGTCCGGCAGGTGAACTCTACATAGCAGACAGCGGAAACAACTGTATTCGCGCTGTGGACTATGCTGGCAGGATCCGGACTTTCGCCGGACGCCCGGGCGAGTCCGGGAACAGCGGAGACGGAGGACTTGCGCTTAATGCCAAGCTCTCCTGGCCGTGCGCCCTGGCACTCGACTCCGTAGGGAACCTCTACATCGCAGACCTCGATGCCAACGTGGTCCGCAAGGTGGACCGCGCGGGCATAATTCATACCGTTGCGGGGAACGGCGAATATGGCACTAGTGGCGACGGAGGATCTGCCGTCAACGCCGCAGTGGGAAATCCTTCCGCTCTGGCTGTAACTCGCGACGGTACGATCTATGTGGCTCATGGCGGCTACAGCCAGCGCATTCGCCGCATAGCCCCGGACGGCCGCATAGCTACGGTTCTTGGTGACGGCGACGTCGAGATCAATATCGGAGGTTCCGTTGCCGCCGCGGACGTGCACCTCGGCTCGCAGAAAATAACGTCCATTGCCGTCACCGACGAAGGGAGCATCTTGATAGCGCGCGCCAATCCTGTCAATGTGCTATGCCTTGACAGATCCGGAATTGTGCGGTGTGTATATGGAAGTGCAGAAGCAGCGTCGCTCAATTTGTCTCAATCGACCAGTTCTACCCAAAGCAACCATCCCCGACTTGGAGTGATTGGCACGTGGTATGAGAATTTCCTTTGTGCCCGTGGCAATGAGGTATGGATGCTTGAAAGTTTCATCGTTGGGAACGACTGCCCGATCAGTTGGCTGTCGCGGATTGTGGACGGATTTGTATGGGGACCAGTTGCGTATTTTGACTCCTATGACTCCAGCCAGGGTTCGCTCGTGTGCGGTGCGCGGGGAATACCATATGTGGATGACAGGGGGACCGTTTACATGGTGTCGTCAAGTGATCACATCGTGCATTCGTTTTCCCCATCCATGCCCGCATTTGACGGGGCTTCGACAGTGATTCCGTCGAGGGACGGATCGCAACTATACGTGTTCAGCTCTACAGGTCGACATCTGGAGACACGCGATGCGATGACCCGCAGTCTCCTACTTAAATTCGGATATTCCGAGGACGGGGCGCTTTCTTCGATTGAGGACGCAAACGGCTTGGTAACGACTTTTGGGAAAGATGGCGGCAATATTGTTGTAACGGCCCCATACGGACAGGTCACGACCATTGCCCTTGATGAGTCCGGGCGCCCGGCCGTAGTGACGAATCCAGCTGGGGAGCGAAACGAGCTTGAATATTCCAGCGAAGGACTCCTCACGGGCGTCTCCAACCGCAGGGGATACGTCTTCCACCAGGCGTACGACGAACTCGGGAAGACAATCTCCAACCTCGATCCAGACGGCGGATCCAATACCTTCAGCGCCGTCTCCAACTCGTCTGACATGGGTTCGGGTTGGAAGACGACCGTTGTTGACGGCATGGGCCGCACGAATCTTATCTCCGTCTTGCGCCGGCCGGATGGAGTAGAGGAGCGGACGGAAACAAGTCCAGACGGACTTTGCACTGTCACGACCGACTACCCGGACGGAAGCACCGAAGTCGAGGCCCCCGACGGTTCATTTTTGTACTCCAAGTTGTCGCCCGATCCTCGTTTCGGCATGGTCGCTCCCTATGCCTCCCTATGCGGAATCAGGACCGAGTCCGGGCGCTCACTTGTTTCGGAGACCGAGCGCATCGCCTCCTTCGCGAATCTAGGCGACGCCTACAGCGCCACCAGCGTTTGCGATACCGTGACCTGCAATGACCGCGTCTGGAGGACTGTCAGGGATACCGACAGCACGACAGCCATCTCGCCTACTGGACGCCGACATCGCACGGTCTTTAATTCCATCGGACAGCCCCTCGTCATCGAAGCGCCCGGCGTGTTCGCTGTTACTAATGCGTACGATGCGGAAGGTCGGCTTGTCCGCACTGTGCAGGGCGAGCGCGAGACGAAGTTCTCGTACGATGCAGCCGGATGCCTCGCCTCCGTCACCGACGCGCTCGGACGCACCGTCAGCACCGACTACGACGCGGTCGGCCGCGCAATCCGTTCTATACTGCCGGACGGATATTCTGTGTCAAACGCCTACGACCGGTCCGAGTCGCCGATAGCGACGACGCTTCCCCACGGCAAGACCCATTCCTTTGGCTGGACCCCCGTCGGACTTCAGTCCTCCTACACCGCGCCGGAGGCGCAGGACGCGGGGCGCAGACTTGAAAAGGCCTATAACGCCGCTCACGAGGAGACAGCGCTCACCAAGCCTGACGGCACCGTCGTCTCGAACATCTACGACTCCGTCGGACGCCTCGCGGCCGTGGTTGCGATGCGCGGTGACGAAAAGGAGCGGTTGGTCAGGTCCTATGATTCGGTGGGCAGACTTCAGTCCGTCTTCTCCGAATATGACGAAACCGAGTATGAATATGACTCTTTCCTGACGACGGCGGAGAGCTCCGACGGATTCCGTGCCGATTTCGAGTACGATAACGATTTCCGCCTGTCGAAGACGACATACACCAGTTACAGGCTTGGAGGAAGCATGCCTTTTGCGGAGATCGACGTCGTCTACGACGAAGACGGCGATGCTGTGGGCATAGGCGAGCTGTCCATTGAGCGCAATCCAGACACTGGCTTCGTTGAGATGACGGAACTTGGCGGCGTCATCGACGGGCGGCGCTACAACGGATACGGCGAGTGTGTGGATTACGCCGCGATATTCGAGGACGACGACCTGTATAGTGCGTCTCTAAGGCGTGACGCGCTCGGCCGTGTCGTCGAGCGCGAGGAGAGGGTTCTTTCCGGCGACCCTGTCACGAGTCGCTACGAGTACGACGAGCGCGGACGCCTCGTTTCGGTGACGACCAATGGCGTCGTGTCGGAGTCGTACGCCTACGACGCGAACGGGAACCGCCTCGGCGGAGAATACGACGCGCAGGACCGCCAGCTTGCATTCGGCTCTGCGACCTACGCCTACGACCTGAATGGGTCGATGACTAAGCGCAACGGCGCTGTGCTTGAATGGAACCTCTTCGGACGCCTCATGTCTGTCGGCGATGTCTTCTATCGGCGCGACGAGCAGCAGCGGCTGTGTTATAAGAGCGTGGGTTTCGCGTTGCCAAAGAACTGGTTTTGGTCTGGTTCTCGGATAGTCGCGGAACGTGATTACGCTAATAACGCAGTCAGTTTCTTCGTCTATGCGGGCGCGACTGCCCCGGCGTACATGATCCGCAATGGCGTCACCTACCGCATCGTCACCGACAACCAGGGTTCGGTGAGGCTCGTCGTGAATGCGGAGACGGGCGAAGTTGCGCAACGCCTCGACTACGACTCCTTCGGACGGGTTTTGCGAGACACCAACCCCGGCTTCCAGCCGTTTGGGTTCCAGGGCGGGCTTTACGATCCCGACACTGGCCTCGTCGAATTCGGCTGCCGCTGGTACGACGCGGAGACGGGGCGGTGGATTTCGAAGGATCCCATCCTCCTCGACGGCGGCTGGAACGTCTACGCCTTCTGTGACAACGATCCCATCAACCGCATCGATCCGACGGGGATGTGTGAGAGTGTAGCATGGGCGTGGGTAAAGGGATTCGGTCAAGGCTTTTGGGAGGCGTATGCGGATGGGACTAGCGCCAAGGCCGTTGCGGCGATGGATTCTGCGCTGCTTGCTGTACTCGACAACATGATGTTTGGACTTACTTCGTTTAGTGATAATGATCCATACTACAGTGTCTGGGGTGATGAACCGGAGAAGTATGGGGTGAGTTATAATTGTGGTTTACTGGCAGGCTACACTCCGCTGCTAGGAATGTGTGTCCCCGACATTGCACTTTCTGGGTCTACACAGGCTGTTACAAGATGGTCGCAGTTCGGGGGAATTTATGATGGAGATTGGGTTGTGATGGGCGAGGCCACAATTATGAACTGGTTCAAGACAACTGCCCCTTGGACAAGGGGGGGAATTGCGACTACCATGAATGTCCCCAGGGCATCATTGGAATTCCCTAAGGGAAAAGGCCTTGTGGATTCGATAATGCGATTTGTCCAAGGAACGTTTTGGGGGCAAAGGATATTTAGGAGGTAATTATGGATGTGGATAGCCTGATAGCGTGTGAATGGAGTATACTAGTTCTGGGGATTCTGATTGCCTTGATAAATCTTATCTTTGGTGGGATGACTCTAGTTTATAGCATTATGAAAGTTGCGACTGATAAGAGGCTTGACGGGAAGGAGCTATGGATTTTACTTGTGGCTTTCTTATCTTTGACAAATTGTGTCAGAGTGTTGGAGTTGTGCCCAATAATCAACATTTGCATTTCAGATGAGTTAAGGTTTGGTGTCTTGCGGCTGATTTGCGGAATAGTTTTGTTTGTTCTAGGGGTCATGATTACTTGGTTGGATGTCAACTTCATACGTAGGATAATAGTCGGTATACAATAGGAATGAAAAATATGCAATACGTAATTGGAGCTGGATTAGATATCCTTGCAAGAATGGTTCTTGTCGTCACCATTGTGCCTTGCATCTCAATGGCAGTAAGGTTTTGTCGTAGTTGCTCTTTGAACCTTAAGCATGCATTGTCGAATATGGAAACGGATCTTGCACCAATTGAGTATTCGCTAATTTGGCTGCTGAGTCTTCAGGGTGCTCTTCATTCGATATTTTATATTTGGGCGCTTGATAAGAGATTCTTGTGTGTTATGTCGATGTTAATAATAGGAATCGTATTGGCACTCCTTCTTGCATATTTTCTGATATTAGGGGGGCTAAGAATCATTGGGCGCGTTTCACAACATAACGCATGGGCGGAGGACGCAGAATGAGCGAGCTGGCAAACATACGCATTACGCGCGAGACGCTGAGGATTGTTGATGAATCCTCGTATCGCGTTGATGGCAAGGACGTGCGCTTCCCTGATGTAGATTTCAGGGCTGCAGAAGTCTGGAGGATGGGAGATCTCGTGCCGAACGGGGAATCGGTTCGCGGAGCGCAAGGCGAGGCTCGGATATCCGTCGAGAACGTCGATGTTCTTGAAATGGCGATGCGGCTTGAGAATCCGCTCGTGCTCAACTTCGCGAACGCGCATTTCGCGGGCGGAGGATTCTATCTTTGCGCGAATGCGCAGGAGGAGTCGATCTGCCGGAGGTCGACGTTGTACGCCTCGTTGAAGTCGCCGGAGGCGAAGAAGTTCTACCGCGAGAACAACCTGCATATCCGTCGAGCGGAGGCCGACACACTCATCTACTCGCCTAACGTGGTGGTATTTCGGAACGAGCGCAGCGAACTTCTCTCCGAGCCGCGTGTGGTGTCCGTCGTTTCCGCTGCCGCACCAAACAGGCGCGCTCTTGGCCTGTTTCTTACAAGGCGGACTCTGGTTGATGTATTCGAACGGCGCATCCGAATGATCCTGGAGCTGGCGTTGCGGAAGGGGCATCGCAATCTCGTCCTTGGCGCGTGGGGATGCGGGGCGTTCGGCAACAGCCCCTCGCTTGTGGCGGCCTGCTTCAGGAAAGTCCTCCTTGACGAGCGGTATGCGAGTTACTTTGACCATATCGGCTTTGCGATTCCCTATCGCCGCAACGATCGCAACTTCCGTGCTTTTGAAAAGATGCTTTCCGTGAAGGCAATGTAGGGAGGGTCCATGGAGTACCGTGATTTTTCGCTAGGGGAAAAATGTTTGGTGTCCTTTTTGCTTCGTGCGGCAAACAAGGACGAAGATTACATATCCAAGTTCTTCTCAAAGACAAGGTGTGCTGAGATGGACGATGGAGGAATGGGGAGCATTCGACTCCACTCGGTTGGTTGTCAAGATGACGGTGGCAGGAAGTTTGGCGAGGAGATAGGCTCATGCCATTTCACAGATGTCGACGGAGTAATGGTTAGTGCGGCACTATATGTAGACATGTCTGGACGGCCCTTCGAATTAGATGTCTGGAAGGTGGATTATAGCTCTCTTAAGCGGATGCCAATCGACAGTGGTGAACTTGTTAAGGATTTCCCCAGATGATGAATGGGGATTTGGGTGTCGCAAACATGCGGACGGATTTGATGTAATTGTGAATGTGAATTGGCGAGCGAGCAGACGAGCGGTGAGGCGCGGCAGGTTCCTGTCGCGGAGGCGCGTTTGCGCGTCCCTCGCCAGCGCTTCAGACACGCGCGACGCGCTCGACCGCGTCGTCGAGCGCGAGGAGCGGGTCCTTTCTGGCGACCCTGTCACGAGTCGCTACGAGTACGACGAGCGCGGGCGCCTTGTCTCGGTTACGACCAATGGCGTCGTGTCGGAGTCGTACGCCTACGACGCGAACGGGAACCGCCTCGGCGGAGAATACGACGCGCAGGACCGCCAGCTTGCATTCGGCTCTGCGACCTACGCCTACGACCTGAATGGGTCGATGACTAACCGCAACGGCGCTGCGCTAGAATGGAACCTCTTCGGACGCCTCTTGTCCGTCGGCGATGTCTTCTATCGGCGCGACGAGCAGCAGCGGCTGTGTTATAAGAGCGTGGGTTACGCGTTGCCGAAGAACTGGTTTTGGTCTGGTTCTCGGATAGTCGCGGAACGTGATTACGCCAAAAATGCGGTCAGCTACTTCGTCTACGCTGGCGCGACCGCCCCGGCGTACATGGTTCGCAATGGCGTCACCTATCGCATCATCACCGACAACCAGGGTTCGGTGAGGCTCGTCGTTGACGAGGAGACGGGCGATGTCGCGCATAGGCTCGATTACGATTCCTTTGGTAGGGTCTTGCGAGATACCAACCCCGGCTTCCAGCCGTTCGGGTTCCAGGGCGGGCTCTATGATCCCGACACCGGTCTCGTCGAGTTCGGCTGCCGCTGGTACGATGCCGAGACGGGGCGTTGGATTTCGAAGGATCCGATAGGGCTGATAGGGGGGGTAAACCTGTACGAGTTCTGCAAGAGCAATCCGATTCTCTACATTGATCCTTCAGGAAAGAATTGTATTACAGATTGGTGGGAAGATAATGTAGTGCAGCCGACGGCCGATGGAATCTTGGCTCATTGGAATCGTAATCGTGGTCGTAATGAACCTGCAAATTTGCCCAAATCTATGGATGAGGCGATAAAAGCGAAATGGATACAGTTAGGCGACGACGAGTCGATATATCATAGGCTCTATGGTGCAATTGGCAATGTGAAATTCGTTTCCCCAGATGGACTTCTGGAAGCCGTATACGACATGAATGGTGTTTTGGTTACTGACGTCTACAATTTAGGGACGTACAACTACTATAATCCGAAGACGAACCCCATCTTGCATGGAGTTTTTGACGTAGCACCTTATTTGATATATGGTAACTCGCCAGAGGATTTCGTCAATCCTTGGCCGCGCATATCAGCAACATGGGACTATTTGTTCCATAGCACTAACAAGGAAACAGATAAATGAAACTAGTTAAAGTAATCATTACTGTGGGTGTGTTAATCTGTCTTGTTGTGTTGCTCCTTCCGGGGCTTTTCACTCCATGGCGCGAGGCTTTGTATGACATGCCAGATGTAGAGAGTCGTCGACAGACTGATTCGTTGGATGCGATGCGCAAAGGCAATATGCCGGACGCAAACTGTACTATAGGCGATAGCGTGGTGATCACATGGCTTCCTCGCGACTTCGAGAAGATTGCAGGAGGAAAGGAGCGGGCATTTTTCAAGGCTTTTGTCTCTATTGATACACCGATCCGGTCGATCCAAACAGCAAAGCTTGATAATGTTAGCATGCGATTAAGCGTAGACGAAGATTGGACGGAACTTGGTGCCTGCAGCGCGTACAAAACCAGCACGAATGACTGTTGGGTGACAAGGTATCACGAGATGAGGCTGCCAAAGCGATTTGAGCCGCAGGAGGGGACCAATGCGTATGTGCAAATCGTCGTGTCGGCGACAGAGAAGGCGAATGAGGATGACGGCGAGCGCCAATTCTCCAAGACATTCTCGTATGAGTTTGTTCCCGAGATAAGGTCTGGGCGGAGCAAATTCCTACACTGGTTTACTAGCTTGTAGCGCTGGCGATTACGCAGTCAGGTCTGATTATGGCGAAGACAGCTGGAATACAACGATATAGGAGAATGACATGTTTGATTTGTCGATACCGATAATGTTAGCTGCTAATAATGGCGCTTCGATCATTCATTTTGACGAAGAGCATGAGTATGCGGGAAGCTGAATAGACTTGGCTGATGGCGTCAGCGTCGTTGACCTTGTCGCGATGCAGATGGAGGATCCGAAAGTCCATCCTGTCCGCGAGTCGTTCGCAAACACTAAGGCAGTCACTCGTTCGACAACCAGGCGTTCGAAGCGTCACGATCCTGCCGTTACGCGCGCGCTTGATTTTATACGTCAACATGCCACGGACGGAATAACGGCAGCCGACGTGATTCCGCTGTTCAGCTGCTCACGAAGACTCGCCGAATAGCGCTTCCGCGCCGTAGCCGGACGCTCGATATTGGACGAAATACATGCGATTCGGGTCGAACGCGCCAAGCGACTCATATCCAATCCGCGGCAGAAGTTCTCCGCCGTCGCGCAGCTTTGCGGGCATGCCTCCACGCCGTTCTTCGCAAAGTTGTTCAAGTCCTCGACCGGACTGACGATGTCCGAATGGCGGCTCCGCGGCAATTAGCGCATCACGTTTCAGTGGCTGATAGCCGTCGGATTGTTCTGGACATTTCCCGGGGACAGTCCCCCATATTCCCGGGGACAGTCCTCCTCAAATCCCCTTCAAAGCTGGGGACTATCCCTCCTAAATCACCTTGGGAGGGCCGAGCTCCGTCTCGGCCGCAGTATTCACTCGGGGACAGTCCCCTCATAACAAGGGAAATCTCGGGGACAGTCCCTCTGAAAACCCCAAACTGACGGAATTTCATGTTGACGAATTTTCGTGAATTTTGACCCTGCGCAGGGGAGCCGAATCGGCCACATGCGTTTCGCCCAGTGTTTTCAGGCCTTTCCTTGAGGTCGGACGATCCCGCCATGCAGTTTTTGAAAAGCTTAACTGACAAAATTATCAGTGAAATATCAGTGAAATATCAGTGAATTGTCAGAAAACTTTTTGCGGAAACTGCTATCATATATGTGTTCTCTCCGAGGTTTCCGGCGGGTGCCGGCGGCGCGGGGGAACGCGGCATGCGGCGCCCCGCTCCACCGGCGCCCGGAAAAGGAGCAAGGCAATGGCGAGAAAGAACAGGCTGGTGGCGGAGGACGCCATCTACCACGTGTCATCCAGAATAGCCAACAGGGAGTTCCTCCTGGAGGACGAGGGGATCAAGTCGGAGATCGTCTCGTGGATGTACGGCATAGCGGAGTTCTGCGGGATTGAGGTTCTCGCGTGGAACGTGATGGACAACCACCTGCACATATTCCTCCACGTCCCGACAGTCCCGGAGGAGTACTGGACCGACCCCGACGAGCTGCCCGCCGCCTCCTGGCGCTCCATGCGCCCGGCGGAGTGCCGCGCGCCGCGGTGGACGCCCGAGGTCGGCGGACCCGATCCCGTCCCCACCCCATCGGGGGACAGTCCCTCGCCGGAGGCGATGGTGAAGGCGGTGGCGGACGGCGTTCCCGCGTCCGTGGTGCCGCATCCGCGCACCGGCTTCACCATCCCCGACTCAGAGATGGAGAACCGCCTCAGGGCGCTCTACTACGGCAGCATGGCCAGGGCGAGAGGCGTCATCGAGCGCTGGGAGAGGCTGCGCTCGAAGGGGCGCGGCGACGAGGCGGAGGCCGAGAAGGACGCCTACTGCAGGCGCATGTACAGCGTCTCGCAGTACATGAAGACCCTGAAGCAGCGCATATCGGAGTACTTCAACCGCGAGCTGGGCCATGCGGGGCAGCTGTGGTGCGGGCGCTTCTCGTCGACGCTCGTGGAGAAGGAGGAGCTTGCGAAGCTGTACGTGGCGGCCTACGTCGAGTGGAACGCTCCGAAGGCGGCGATGGTCGCGCATCCCCGGGACTGGAAATGGTGCAGCTACTCTGCGGCATGCGAGGGAAGCGAACGTGCGCGGAAAGGGTACGAGAGGCTGTTCGGGAGCTGGGAGGAGGCGAAGGCGCGTCTGGAGGCGGTGTTCGCCGAAAGGCTTCCGGATTCGTTCGGAGACGAGGACGAAGGGGAGAGATCCGCAAAGCGCAGGATGTCGCAGATCATCAAGCGGATGTCGCTACGAAGGCTCGCAATCTTCTCTCGGAGGGTGTCGTTCGTGAAGGAGACGCTGGAGTCGCTTCCGTGGCGGTTCCCGTGCGCAAGCGGAGCGTGCGTGGCGCGTCTCGCCGAATACGACTGGAGCGAACCCGCGCGAACTGCGGCGTGATGAAACGGGCAAACTAGGGGGATCGTAGAATGAGAAATGCAAAACATAAAGAATTGCGGCGCGTGCTGTTTTGGCGGGGACAGTCCCCAGTAGATTCTCAGTAGATTTAGGGAAGGGAGGAAACATGGAGAATTGTGGTGCATGCTGTTTTGGCGGGGACTGTCCCCCGTAGATTCCCGGTAGATTCATGGACAATAAGATTTTAGTGGGGACAGTCCCCTAAAGAATTGTGACAGTTTTGGGCTAGTAAAGAAATCCAGGGGACTGTCCCCAGTAAATCCGGGCGTTCGTCGGGGCAGCGCCCGAACCGTCAATTGGTGGCAGCCCGCCGACATGGCTCTGCGACCGTCAATTCTATACACCGCTTGTCGCTTACGCTTAGAAGTCCACCGCTGTTTATGAAATGCGCCGCAGCCACGTCGGGCCACCAATTTACTCTCGTGCGCTTCCCCGCCTCACGCCCTACGCTTTATTCAGAGTATGCTCGCGACCAAATCGCCGCGGTAACGGAGTTGCCGTTATAGTATGATTCCCATGCGAGCAAAACCATGATTTTAGCGGAGGGCGGGAGGCGCGGGGTGGTTGCGCAGCATGATGAGCGACGGCGCAAAGCCATGAGGGCGACCCGATTTCGTCGCGCCGCCCTTTTTGCCGAGAGGCTTGGCGGCACAGGCAAAAAGGTAAAAGGCCGCGAAATCGATGTCGCACCATGGCTTTGAGGCGGGCCTTGCGCCAGCAAGGCAGCGAATCACTGGCAAGCAACCACCCCGCGCCGAGCGCCCGTAGCACCCGCTTCCCCCGTCTGGGGGCATTTACACCTTACCCCAAAAGTGGTATACTAGCGACAGAACGAAAAGTAGTGAACACCGTTGGTAATGGAGCCGGAACCGGTTTCTTAACCTCTGCAAACAAGGAGTTCGGACATGGCAAGAACAAAATCAGGCCTGCTGACGCGCATAGCCGCGCCATTCTGCAAATTCACCCTCGCGCTGGGCGCCGCTCTCGGCATTGTCTCCGCTGCGAATGCGGAAAACTATTGGTGGACGGGCGCAAGCGGATCGGACACCTATTACAGCACGCCAGCCAACTGGGGGTCGGAAAATGGTTCCTCCTACCCCGGCACAGGTGATGGTGCGATGTTTACTGGTGACTCTGCTTCAAAGACAGTGACATTCGATGGTGCATATTCGCCTGACTGGGTTTGGGTCGCAACTGGGGATGTTTTGACGCCAGTCACATGGGTGGCTTCATCCGATGCGAACGGCATGACGGTCGCAGGAAATATCGGTGTTGCCGATGCTGGTAATCAAACGGGTTCTCTTAAGGCCGTCTCTGGCACCTATACGGCAGGCGGACTCTTTAAGGCAGGCTTCGGAACAGGGGCTTCCGCGAAGGTTGAGTTCCTTGGCGGCAATTATACGTTCAATGGTGCAACGGTCGAATCGTTCTGGAATGGTGACGGCAATCCCAACGCTGAGTTTACATTTGGCGCGGAAATCGGCACTGGCATCGGTTTTGCCGCCGATATTGAAATCCAAAATGCGACTGTGGCGTTCCCGAACGGAGCAATCGGACTTGGCTTTTGGGGAACCTGGCAGGGAGATTACGACAGTGCGGAAGTCAATCCCGACGCACTTGCTGTTGGCCATGTCACGGTCGACATCAACAATGGTGGTGTTCTGTCCTGCGGTAGCATCGAATCTCCCCGTGAGCTGTTTCTTGGCGGATTCGGCGTTGAACCGATTACTGTCAATGTCAATCAGGGCGGAACGCTCAAGGTCGGCAGCATCGTCCGTCATTTCGCGGGCGGTGCTTCCAGCGTAAATCTCGATGGTGGCACGCTTGAGGTGCTAGGCACAGACACGGCGAACTTCTTCCCGGCTAACGGAGTTGCTTTCACTGTCGGCTCCAACGGTGCTACGCTCGATACGAACGGCAAGGAGATCACCATTGCCGCGGCTGTAACTGGAACTGGTACACTGAACATCGTTGGCGGCGGCAAAGTGACATTCTCTGCCGAGCCTGCCTGCACGGTTTCGTCTTCTGACGACACGCCGTTTGTGCGCCCCAGCGACACACCCGTTATCGAAAATGCCTACTACTGGGTTGGAGGAGCTGTTGTAGAGGGTTCACGACGTGCATTCAGTACAACAACAGGAATGTGGAGTTTGACGGACGGAGGTGAGGCAATTGCGGACTTTGTGCCGGGAGAAGGCGATACGGCCGTGTTCACAAGCGACGAAGTTGCACTGTATGCGGATAATCTTAAGGCAAACATAAGGGCGTATGTCAATTGTACTTTTTACACCTATAATTCAACAGACAAGCGCACCATATCAGGCGATATATATATAGATGCTGCGGCAACTGTAACCCTCAAGGCCATACGCGACACTGTGACTTTCACTGGCAAACTGTCAGGTAGCGGCTCATTGAAGGCACATGCTACTGCGATGAATACAAATGTGAACATTGAAGGTGATACTTCCGAATTTACTGGAACTGTAAATTTTGTTTCAACTGGTCATGATTATGCTGTTTGTAGGATTAACGATGCGCTTTCAGCTACTAATACTCTTTCTTCGTGGTATGTGTACACGACAGACGGCAGCCGTGTGCCAACGAGGTCGGATAAGACAACTGGATATACTGCTTTTCCGTTCAGTAATCAGCAATATTATTTTGGTTCATTAAATGCAGCTGTTTCAAACAAAGGTGCCTACTTTACTGGAAGTTCATTTATAATCGGAGGTAGGGATACTGATAATAGTTCATTTACGGGGGCTTTTCAGGGTGCTGATAATACTATTGTCTGGAACGCTGATTCAGCTGTTAACCCAGATGTTATGTATACGCATGGGGTCATCAACTGCGCGGGTCTGACGGTCACCGGTGGCGGTATTGTCAAGTTTACAGCCGCTAATGCGCTTCCCGCCGCGTTCACGCTTTCGAATAAGGGCGCTTACCTTGGCATGACTACTGACGCAGACTTTAATGCGGCTGTGGCGGCGGCAGTCACTACTGTTGATGCAGATGCTCCCGTGGGCTTCTATTCAAGCGAATCGGAAGAGACCTCTGTCAATCTCTTGTCTGCTAATGCCCTCGTTGGCAAGACGCTATGCAAGCGTGGCGCAGGCACCGTTTATGTGACAAAGCTGCCCGCAAGTGGAGTCAATGATATTGTAGTCAGTGAAGGCACTCTCGTTCTTCCGCACGGCGTGGTTGTTGGCGATGTCACTGTCGCGCAGGGCGCGTCGCTATTGGTTGATCTTAACGGCGCAGAGGATAACGAGGTCGTGTTCGCCTACGATTCTGTTTCTGGGGATGCGACCTATCGCAACAAGGCAAGCATTGGTGAGATAGTGATGGATGACACGGCTAAGACCTGGACATACAAGGTTACGGGTTCCTCGCGCATATTCACCTGGATCGGCGAAGACGGCGGCTCTTGGAATGACGCTTCCAACTGGCTTGCAGACGGTCAGTTCACAACAGATATCCCTGCTGCGATTGACACGGTTCAGTTCAGCGAGAGCGCGAATATCTCCGCATCCGGCACGCTCGCGGGCGACGTCCAGATTGCGACCGGTGTCACGCTCACGATTCCCGCTGGACTCACGTTCTCCAAGCTGACGGCTGCTTCCGGCGCGACGATCGCGTTCTCCTCGGGCGCAATCGAGACGGTAGGCGGTACGCTTACGCTCATAACCGTCGGCGAGGCTTCCGGCGTGGCCGCCGCGCTCGATCTGCCGACGACATACGGTGTCAGCGTGGACTCCGCGACTGGCGCGATTACTGCTACGCGCAATGCTGGAACATACACATGGACAGGCGCAAAAGACACCAACTGGGCTACTGGCGGAAACTGGAAGGTTGGCGACATTGTTGTGGCTGATGTTCCAGCAGCTGAGGATAGTGTCATATTCCCGGCATCCGATGCGGAAGACTTCGAAGCCTGGGAAGTTAATCTTCCCTATGACGTGTACTTTGCTTCCGCGACCATAAATGGCAACACAAAGATAAGCGGTCAGCGTACACTAAGAACATATTTGATAGACGGTTCGGCAGAGCTCCAGCTTGCTAATGCCAATATTGGCATCATTAACAACCTAGGTAAGGATATTAATGCAACAATTATTGTCAGATGCGACCTTGTCATCGTTGACGGAACGTCTAACTATGTATATCTGGGCCTTGGACGGCAAAGCGACAGATCTTATCCTGGGTGGGATTTGCATTTGTACGGAAAGCTGCTTGGCGCCGGTAGCCTAACATCCGACTGTTCGGGTTCGCAAAACCATGGAGTGAAGTTCCACGGCAGCGTAAGTCAATTCACTGGTGTGTTCACGTCGTCCAACTACAATCAGCGTGATGCCACTGATTTTCTTGATGGGGTAGATGGTTCTGAAAATGCGGTGTGGAACGTGTCGCCGTCTCACAGCAGCGATTCTACCGCGTATCTTATCCACAATGCTTCTACACTATACAAGTTTGGAGCGTTCAATGGCCAGTTCTGGTCCGGCGACCATGCGTCAAAAATAGAAATTGGCGGGCGTGATGATGTGAATAGCGAATTTGCACTGAATTCGCATACCACAAGCGGCGGAGATCCTCGTCCGTTCACAATCACTAAGGTTGGTGCGGCTACAATGAAGATTACCAATGGCTATGGCTCCAAAAAGATAAAGGCGCTTTATCTGAATGGTGGCATAACCGAGATCAGGTGCATGCCATCTGATGCAGTACAGTTTGGCGGCGGGGCGTTGAAGACGCCGATATACGACACTGTACTTGGCAAAGCGACTAAGTACGTCTATGTCAATCAGGACGATGCGACGGACGAGAAGGTGCTGGACGAAGACGTTGGCGAGTCCTTCACGGATGGAGGCGTGGTCTATGCCTTCAAGGAGACAAGGCAGGTTGACGTCGTTGGGCCGTACTATCCCGATGTCTCCAGCGTCATCAAAGATTCCACAGGTCCGATCTATTTCACCGACGATGGTGCAGACTATACCTGGGCGACGGCCCTGGCCGAAAGCAATGTGGGCGGGCTCATCAAGGACGGAGCGGGAACGCTGACGCTTTCGGCTGAGCCTCTGTACCTCGGACCGACCTGGGTCAAGGCTGGCAAGATCGTGTTCCCGAATGGAACGGACGTCACGCTTGATCCTCGTACGGTCGGCACTGCGGAGAATGCCGATGTTCAGGGTTACAAGTACATGAACAACACCGTTCTCTACGGAAACGAACCCGGAAGCGACGTGACCATGAACGTTGACGTCTCGACTATTACAAAGGTCGACATTTCGGCTCCTGCGTTCGCCGAAGCGCTCGTTGACGACGGATATGTCGTGCTCTGCGCGACTACCGGAAACATCACCGGGCTTGTCTCGCGGAAGTTCGTCATGGGAGAGACGCTGCTCGTCCCCGAAAAGCCCGAGGACGTTCCCGACAAGAAGTGGAACTGGATGGTCAGGATAATGCGCATCAACGGCAAGAACTGCCTCTGCGTCGGACCGAGGATCCTTCCGTACACGATCACCCTCCGCTAAGAGGACTGCCTGAGGGGGAACGCGGGAGGCGCGCCGACTGGCGCGCCTTCCGTATTTTACAGATGCAAGCCTTTCCCAAAAGCCTAATGTCACTTTTTGGTATAATATGCCTCATGGAGAAGATAGCTACAGACACTTATTCGTTTCCGGCGTTGCATTCGACTCCGAGATGCGCGGCCTTTCCGACCGCAGGGTAGAATGACTTTTATGGGGGAAGTCCCACACAACACAAAGGAACACTAGATGAACAAAGCAGCAGCACTTGTGGCGCTCTCGGCGCTCGCGCCCTTTGCCCATGCGGCGGAGACCAACGAAGTCACGACGCTTGAACGCGTCGTGGTGACAGCCTCGCCGATCGCGAAGGAGGAGCGCTTCACCGCGGACGGAGCGGACGTCACTTTTGTGGGCGCGGACCAGACGGCGCGACTCACGGCGCAGGACCTCCCGACGGCGCTGCGGCACGTTCCCGGCGTGTCGGTGTCGCGCTACTCGCCGATAGGATGCTACGGCGGCGCGCAGGGCGGGAGCGTCTACGTGCGCGGAACGGGCGAGAGCCGCCCCGGCTCGTCGCTCACGGTGTTCCAGGACGGCGTCCCGGCGGTGGGGAGCTTCTTCAGCCATCCGCTCATGGACCTCAACCCCATCGACTTCGCGGAGTCCATAGAGGTGACGAAGTCGCCGCGTCCGCGTACCGTCCCGAATTCGTTCACCGCCATCGACCTCACTACGTGGCGCCAGCGCGACGAGGGCTTCTCGGGCGAAGCTGACCTCGCGTACGGACGCTTCTCGTCGCTCATCGGCAGCGCGCGAGCGGGCGTCAAGGAAGGCGCGTTCGACGCGGCGGCGGGAGCGTCCTACCGCTACAGCGAGGGCAAGCGCGACCACAACACCGCCGAGCTGCGCAACGCCTTCGCGCGCTTCGGCGCGGAGCTTTCTGAAAGCGACTACCTCACGTTCATCTACAGGCGCGCCGAGTCGATGGTGCAGGATCCGGGCGCGAAGGGCGAGCCCACGCCGGTGCGCGACCAGTTCGAGACGGACATGGACTCCTACGCTGTCAGGCTCGACAGCGAAAGGGAGTGGTTGAAGGGCAGCTCGCTCGTCTATGTCACGGACGGACGCATCCGCTGGCACAAGGACCACATCTCTGACACCAACCGCAACTCCCCGCCCGGATGGTCCAAGACCGACTGGCAGACGTGGGGCTACCGCGGGCTCTACGACTTCCTCGTGGGCGACGCGACGTTCACGCTCGGTCTCGACGAGATGGTCGAGCGCGGCAGGACGCGCACCGTCAACGAGCGCACCGGACAGCGCACCTGGGCGCCGGGCGAGAAGTATCAGTTCCTGACTTCGCCCTACGCGGCGGCGCGCTACGACTTCCACCTCGACGACGAGTGGACGCTTACGCCGTCCGTCGGCACGCGCTACCACTTCATGAGCGACCTCCACGGCGAGTGGGCTCCGTCCGCCGCCGTCACGCTTGGCACCGAGGCGTTCGGCGTCTTCGCGTCCTATGCGCGCGCCGTGCACTACCCGGGGCTCGTGTTCCGCGCCAACACCGCCGCGTGGGACTCGATAGAAGCGGAGACGATGGACACGTTCACGGTCGGTGTGAGGGCGAAGCCGTGCGAGTGGCTCTCGGTGCACGCCTCGGCGTTCCGCAACGAGATCGAGGACCGCTTCGACCTCGACGCCGCCGGACAGTACCACAACGCGAGCGACCTGAAGGCGACGGGCTTCGAGCTCACCGCGCGCGTCACGCCCACGGACGACCTGGCGTTCTACGCCGGTGCGACGTACACGATCGCCGAGACTCACCCCGTCTCGCGCCTTCCCGAGGCGACGGGCGTCGTCGGGGCGAGCTGGCGCTTCCTCGAGTATCTGCATCTCGACGCGGACGTCGAATACTCGTCGTCGATGTACGCGTACACGGTCCGCTCGGCAGACCCCTCGGACCTCTCCAAGGTTCCGTGCTTCTGGACGGCGAACGTGCGCCTCGCGTGCGACCTTGAGGCGTTCTCGCCGCTAGACGGCGAGATCTACGTCGCGGGCGAGAACGTCTTCAACCGCCACTACGAGTATTTCCCGGGCTACGAGATGCCGGGCGCGATGGTCTACGTCGGCTGCAAGCTGAAGTTCTGATTTCCCTCGCCACCCGAATGGGGTATGGACTTGTGCCGCGTTGCAATGGTATAATGGCGGCATGAGAACATGCTTTATATCGTCCGCCGCCGCGGCGCTTGCGCTCGCGGCCTTTTCCGCATCCGCGGCACCCTCCGCCGCGCCGAAGGCCGTGCAGTTCCCGCTGGACCGCGTCCGCGTCACAGGCGGCGTCTTCAGGCACAAGCAGGACATAGACAGGGAGTACCTGCTCGAGTTCCTCGACAAGGGCCGCACGGACCGCCTGCTCGCGGAGTTCCGCCGCGTCGCGGGGCTTCCGGAGAAGGCGAAGCGCTACGGCGGTCGCTGGGAGGGCGGTGGAATCAACGGACACTCCCTCGGCCACTATCTGACCGCGCTCGCCGCGTGCTACGCGGCGACGGGCGACGTGCGCGCGAAGGAGCGCGTGGACTACATCGTGGACGAGCTCGCCGAGTGCCAGCGCGCGAACGGAGACGGATACGTCATGACGATCCCGCAGTCCGCCGTGTGGGACAAGGTGCGGCGCGGCGAATTTGCCGCGGGCGGATTCGACATATGCAGCTGGTGGGTTCCGAACTACACGATCCACAAGGTGTTCGCCGGACTGCGCGACGCCTACCGCTGGACCGGGAGCAAAAAGGCGCTCGAGGTGGAGCGCGGGCTCGGCGACTGGTATTGCCGCATGATCGAGGGGCTTTCGGACGAGCAGATGCAGAAGCTCATGCGCTCGGAGTGGGGCGGGCTCAACGAGACGTTCGCCGACCTTGCGCACGACACGGGCGACGCGAAGTTCCTCACCGTCGCGAAGGACCGCTTCAACCACCGCGAGATATTCGATCCGCTCCGCCGCGGCGAAGACCGCCTCGACGGAAAGCACGCCAATACGCAGATGCCGAAGATCACGGGACTTGCGACGATATACGAGATGACCGGTGACGCCGCGCAGCGCAGGGCCGTTGAGACGTACTGGCGCGCTGTCGTCGACGATCGTTCTTTTGCGAATGGGGGACACTCCGACCACGAGCACTTCTATCCCGTGCGCGACACGGCGCGCCATCTCGGTCCGCAGACCGCCGAGACGTGCAACATCAACAACATGCACCGCCTCTCGGCGCACGTCTTCTCGTGGGCGGCAGACGATGTCGCGTCCACCGGTTCGTCGGCGATTTCTCCAGCGCACGTCATGGACTTCGTTGAACGCTCGCTCCTCAACCAGATCGTCGCGAACATCGGCGAGAAGCCGGGCGAGTTCGGATACTTCATGTCCACGAGGCCCGTCGCGACGAAGGTGTTTTCGACGCCCGAGGGCGCGTGGTGGTGCTGCGTCGGCACGGGAATGGAGAATCCGATGCGCTACGGAGAGCAGGCCTACTTCCACGACGAGAAGAACCTGTGGGTCAACCTCTTCATGCCCTCGACGCTCGACTGGCGCGAGAAGGGCGTAAAGCTGGCGCAGGACACCGAATTCCCGGAAGGCGACACGGTGACGATATGCGTCGCCGCGAAGAAGCCCCTCCGGTTCGCGCTGCGCATTAGGAAGCCGTATTGGTGCGAAAAGCCGGAGCTTGCCGTCACGCCGGCCGCGAAGGGTACGGAAGCCTGCGGCGGCATGCTCGGCGAGGACGGATACCTCGTCGTGGACCGCGTCTGGAAAGGCGGGGAGAAGGTGCGCGTGCGAATGCCGATGACGGACCGCATAGAGCCGCTGCACCACGCAGAGGACAAGTTCGCCGCGTTCATGCACGGTCCGCTGCTGATGGTCGGCATAACTCCGCCGGAGAAGGGCGTGCCCGATCCAGCGAAGAAGCGCTGGGACGACCATCTCGCAGCTCCTGCCGGGACGATGGAGCGCGCGGCGACGCTAGTCGACGGAAAGCTCCAGCCGCACGACGTCCCGATGATGCCGTACTACAAGGTCTACGAGGAGCACTATACGATGTACTTCCCCGTGATGAGCGCGGAGGAATGGAAGACGCAGCAGGCGCGGCTCGAACGCGAGCAGGCGGAGCGCGAGGAGCTCGCCAAGCGCACGGTGGACTCGGTGGAGCCCGGCTTCCAGCAGAGCGAGGTCAACCACGACTACTCCGGCGAGCACAGCGAGGCGGGAGACTTCCGGAACAGGAAGTACAGGCACGCCCAGGGCGCCTCCGGAAGCTTCGGCTACACCCTTGCCGTCGATCCGAAGGAGGAGATGGAGCTCGTGGCGACGTATTTCGGCGGAGACGCCGGGCGCACATTTGACGTCTTCGTCGACGGAAAGCTCATCAAGCGCGAGACACTGTCGTTCGAGGGCGATGCGCGCAGAGACTTTGCGGACGTCGTGTATCCGCTGCCGCGCGAGCTCACGAAGGGAAGAAAGTCCGTCAGGGTGGAGTTCCGCGGCAACGAGCGGACCTTCTACGTCGGCGGTCTCTTCGGCCTCTCCGCCCGCCGCCGCGCGGGGTTTTAACATCCCTGAAAAATTCCCCCGCACAGGCGCGAAAATTTATGATATAATATCCGCCCAAATGAACAAGTTCGCTTTTATTCGACTTAGCCTTCGACTTAACGGGTGCAGATCCGCTGAGCCGCCGCGCGCATAATCACATGGTCGACTCAAGAGCACTTAAGAAGGCGGATCGCAGGGAAATTGCGGTCCGCTTTTCGATTTCAGGGGGCAACTAAAAAACGAAAGGCAACATGAGCAAGGAAATCAAGGCAGGCGAGCGCATCCGCGCATATCGCGAAAGAAACGACTGGAGCGTCTGGGACCTCGCGCAGAAGTCCGGCGTCGAGGAGAAGGTGATCAACGCCATCGAGAAGGGCGAGACGATGCCCGCCCTCGGAGTCCTCGTTAAGCTCTCTCGCGCGCTCGGCCAGCGTCTCGGCACGTTCATGGACGACCAGTTCAAGCCCGACCCCATCATCACCCGCGCCGCCGACATCGAGGCGAAGAAGGTCGCGGGCGAGGGAATGAACACGCTCGGCTACGCGAGCCACTCGCTCGCCATCGGCAAGCCCGACCGCCATATGGATCCGTTCCGCATCGAGTTCGCGGCCGACGGAGTCGACGCCGTGCAGGCGCACGAGGGCGAGGAGCTCATCATCTGCCTCGCCGGAGAGGTCGAGCTCACGTACGGACCCGACAAGACAGTCCTGAAGGCCGGCGACACGGCGTACTACAACTCGTGCGTCCGCCACGGACTCCGCGCGCTCAACGGACAGCCCGCGTCGATCTACGGCATCGTGTTCATGCCGGTGTGAGGAGTGTGGCCATGTTCAAGCTGACAGATCCATTTGGAACCGCGCCGCGAAAGGCGCCGTTCACGCAGTCCGTCTCGACGGGCGTGCCGTGGCACAATCTGCCGATTACGCGCGAGTACACGCTCGGGCAGCTTCTCGACCAGACGGTCGCGAGGTGCGGAGAGAACGACGCGGTCGTCTATGCAGACCGCGACTACCGCCTCACGTGGTTCGAGTTCTCCGAGGAGGTCGACTATGTCGCGAAGGGGCTGATGGCCCTCGGCGTCAAGCGCGGCGAGAAGGTCGCGCTCTGGGCGACGAACGTCCCCCACTGGGTCGTGTTGATGTTCGCAACGGCGAAGATCGGCGCGATTCTCCTTCCGCTCAACATCAACTACAAGTCCGCCGAGATCGACTTCGCGCTGAAGCAGTCGGATGCGGAGAACCTGTTCGTCATCGACGGATACCGCGACTGCGACTACATCGAGGTCCTGAACTCGCTGATCCC
>JAEEOY010000188.1 GCA_016284515.1 Kiritimatiellia bacterium
AAGGAGCAAGGTGTCGAAATCGGTTTAATGCGGAGTTTGGGTCGCTATAAAATTGGATCCTGATTTTCTTTGTCAGATTACACCGAGATCATTGTTCATATATAATGGCTGGTCTTGCGGCCGCGCCCTTGGATCGGATCGCTCATCGTCTGGGGCGAATCCGAAAAAAACATCAACACACCCATGCACTGTCAAGGCGTCCAAGGGCGCGGCTGCTGGCTACACGTAAGGAGGCAACCGAATGCTGGATAAGATGGAGCTGAAGTTGGACCATGGGGTACCGCATTCGCTACAGGAGACTGCGGATATGTTCGGTATTTCCAGGGAGAAAGTGCGACAGATTGAGAAGAATGCGTTTGCGAAGATACGCAAGGCGCTTGAGGTCAAGTGCAACATCACGAGCCTCGAGGATGTGCTGTGGTGACGCATGTCGCTGAATGCAGCGGCGAAAGGTCTCATCGCCCAGAAGTGGTGCTAACAATTTGACCAGCCTCGCTCAGGTCATGAACGAAATACTAAAAAATTTCGTACGGTGCGTAAGAAACGCGATCATGGCATGGTTCATGCTAAATGTCAGGTGAATTAATAAAGGAAATAAAATGAAGAACGACGACGAGATAATGACTGCTGAGGAATTCTTCGGCGAACTTGAAGGTGCGAAGGGCGCAGGCTACGCGGGCGGGTTGCATCCGAGGAAAAGGCGCGCGAAAAATACGTTCGCGGACATCAAGGCGCGGATGGTGATGCGCATCTACGGCGTGACGCGCGCGAAGGCGGAGAGGATCATCTCCGACCGCGATGCGGAAAAGGTCGCAGTTCTCGCTGCAGCGAAAGCGCCGGGAGCAGTGGATGATTGCGCCTCAGACGATGACGAGCTGATGAGCGCCGAGGAGTTTTTCAGGGGATGACGCAAAACAAGGAGGAAAAAACAATGAACGAAAAGGCAGGACTCATTCCGATGGTGGTCGAGAAGACCGGCGGCGGCGAGCGCGCGTACGACATCTACTCGCGGCTCCTCAAGGACCGCATCGTGTTCGTGGGCGGCGAAATCGACGACGACTCCGCGAACGCGGTCGTGGCGGAGCTCCTCTTCCTCCAGGCGCAGGATCCGGAGAAGGAGATTGCGATGTACATAAACTCGCCCGGCGGAAGCGTCACGGCGGGGCTCGCGATTCTGGACACGATGAAGATGGTGAAGTGTCCGGTGGCGACGTACTGCGTCGGGCAGGCGGCCTCGATGGGGGCGGTGCTGCTCGCGTCCGGCGAGAAGGGGCGCCGCTTCGCCCTCCCGCACGCGCGCATCATGGTGCACCAGCCGTGGGGCGGCGCGCAGGGCAAGGCGAGCGACATCGAAATCACGGCGCGCGAGATACTGCGCCTCAAGGGGAGTCTGAACGAAATCCTCGCTGAGGCGTCGGGGAAGAAGGTCGATGACGTCGAAAACGACACTGACCGCGACCACTTCATGTCCGCCGCGGAGGCCAAGGCGTGGGGAATCGTCGACAAGGTGCTCTAACTCCAACCAATTTAAAAAACAAACAAAGGGAAGGCAACATCAATCATGGCAAAATTCAAACAGGTTCCGCAGTCGTTCATGTTCCGCAAGCTCGTCAAGTACTGCCGCAACATGGTGAAGAACTTCGACAGCGACTGCCGCGACAACGACTTCTTCGACGTTGTGCAGAACTGCTTCGACCACGACAAAGCCGTCGAACTCATCGAGGCAGCGTACACCGAGAAAGAGCTGAATGAGATGTCGAGGGCGAAGTGCCGCAGCTGCAGGCTCGACCTTTCCGACACGCTGGGCGACGTGTTCTGCGCGCTCTGGAACAACGCGGGCAGCCGCGGCAAGTGCCGCGCCGTGCTCGAGGCGGTCTTCGAGAGTATGGAGTCCGACTGCTCGGACGGCTCGCGCGACATGGTGGCGCGCAGGTTCGCAGAGCTCAAGCGCGTCCTTAAGCTGAACGACCTCGAGATGGAAATCCTGGTCTTCGCGTACGTCCGCGACCAGACGTGCTTCGCGTGGCCGGTCCGCATCGAGGACCGCGAGAAGCCCCTCCACTACGCGATGGCGCTCGACCGCTCGTACGCGGAAGTCGTCAAGGCGCTCTCGCCCGACGGCGCGATACTGAAGTTCAACCTCCTCGACAACGACTACGACTTCAGCCGCCGCACGCTCGGAGGATACCTCGACGGCACGACGGACGAGACCATCGAGAGGCGCTTCTACACGAAGACCGACTTCGCCGACGTCCTTCCGTGGGACTACTACGGCGAGCTCTCGAAGGGCGACGGAGAGGTTCTCAAGAAGATGCTCTCGGGCAAGGTCGGCAAGTGCAACATCCTCCTCTACGGAGCGCCCGGCACCGGCAAGACGAGCTTCGCGCGGAGCCTCGCGAAGGAGCTCGGGCGCACCGCGTTCGAGGTGAAGCAGGGCGACGAAGACGGGAAGAACATGAAGGCCGAGGCTCGCATGGTCGGCATCAAGGTGTGCAACACCCAGGAGGACGCGTCCGACAGCATCATGATTGTCGACGAGGCGGACGAGCTGCTGCGCGGGAGCTCCTGCGGCTTCAGCCTCTTCGGCTTCGACTTCGGCGGCGGGAAGTCCACCGAGAAGGGCGTGATGAACACCCTCCTCGACGAGATGAAGCTCCCGGCGGTCTGGATTTCCAACGCCCCCGCCTCGGCGATGGACGAGTCCGTGCGCCGGCGCTTCGACTACTCCATCTGCTTCGAGCGCCTGAACGGCGCGCAGCGCGCGGCGATCTGGCGCAACCAGGTCGCGAAGCACGAGCTCGGCGGACTCATCCCCGAGGGGAAGATCGCCGAGTACTCCGCGAAGTACGAGACGAGCGCGGGCGGAATCTCCACTGTCCTCTCGAACGTGAAGCGCATGGCTCCCGCCGCCGGCAAGGTTGACGAGCTCGTCGCGACGCTCATGAAGCCCCACTGCAAGCTCATGGGCGTGAAGGACTCGAACCGCTTCCTCCCCGCGAAGGACTACTCGCTCGAGGGGCTGAACATCAAGGGGAAGGTCAAGCTCGAGAAGGTCGTGAAGGCCGCGCGCAACTACTTCGACACGGCCTTCGGCGAGGCGTCGGTCGACAGGCCGCGCATGAACGTCCTCCTCTTCGGGCCTCCCGGAACCGGCAAGACCGAGTTCGTCAAGTACCTCGGCAGGGAACTCGACCGCAAGGTCATGGTGGTGAAGGGAAGCGACCTCCTCTCCAAGTGGGTCGGCGAGAGCGAGCAGAACATCGCGAAGGCCTTCCGCCGCGCCGAGGCGGAGCACGCCATCCTGTTCTTCGACGAGGTCGACGGACTTCTCCACGACCGCGCGAACGCGCGCCAGAGCTGGCAGGTGACGCAGGTGAACGAGCTCCTCCAGCAGATGGAGAACTTCGACGGCATCATGATTGCCGCGACGAACTTCTCGAAGAACCTCGACCCGGCGACGATGCGCCGCTTCACGTTCAAGCTGGAGTTCGGCTACCTCGACGAGAACGGCTCGCGCGCCTTCTTCGAGCGCATGTTCGGCACGAAGCTCTCCGAGGCCGAGGCCGCCGAGCTCAAGGAGCTCCGCAACCTCGCGCCGGGAGACTTCCGCACCGTGAGGCAGGAGCTCTTCTACCTCGGCGAGGAGGCGACTAACGAGGACCGCCTCGCGGCGCTGAAGGAGGAGTGCGCGGTCAAGAAGGACGGCGAGCGCAGCCGCCCCATCGGCTTCTCCGCCTGAGGCGGCGGAGCTGACGGCGGCGGGGATATCCCGCCGCCCAACCGAAAACACGAGAACAGGGCGCATCTGCGTAATTCACCGCCGAGCCTTCTGATGATTGGAAACAACTATTTGAAACAACTTGCCTTTGGCGCAAGGCCCCGCGCCCGCGCACCTCTTTCAAAGTTGTTTTTACCAG
>JAEEOY010000027.1 GCA_016284515.1 Kiritimatiellia bacterium
ACGTTGGAACCGACGCGATGACTTCGCTCCTCATGAAGGCGCGTCGGTCGATCGGACAGGAGATCGTCCGCGCTGACGGCGCGTTCCGTCCGCTCATGCAGGGCCTGAAGGACGGCAAGTCGCTCGGTCTTCTCGTCGACCAGGTCGTGAAGCCGAGGAACGGAGGCGTGTGGGTGCGCTTCTTCGGGCGCCCCGTTCCCGTCTCCGCGGCGCCTGCGTTCTTCGCCGCGAAGGGCAAGGCGCCAGTGGTGATCGCCTGGTCGCGTCCGCTCCGCGACGGACGCTATCGCTGCGAGGTGCTTCGCACGTACGCGCCGGGCGACGCGCGCGACATCTGGGGCTTCACGCAGGCGTGCATAAGGGACCTCGAGCGCGTCATCCGACGCCATCCGTCCTGCTGGGTGCTCAACTACCGCTACTTCCGCAAGACGCCTACGGCCGAGGATCTTGCGCTCCTCGAGTCGCGAGAGGGAAAGTCCGGGGGGGCGAAGTGACGAACGAGTTCCTTTTCGTCCTGTGGTCCGCCGCGCGGTCGCACGAGCGTGAGATCGCGGACGAGATCGCGAAGCGCTTCCGCGTCGTGAAGGATTTCGAGGTGGAGTGGCCGAAGCGGCACTTCGCCGCGAATCTCGCCGCGTTCTACGGATGGAAGAGCTGGCACGTGTGGCGCAACAAGGCCAGGAAGTGCGGCTCGGGTCCGTTCCGCGTCATCGTCGTGGAGGATCCGTCCCCGGTCTGGCGGCGCGAACGCGACACCTCCGGGCACGAACTTATGGTCGACGCAAACGTGTACGACCTGAAGAAGTCGTTCCGCGCCTTGACTGGACGCTCCAACGTCGTCCATTCCTCGGTCACCGCCGAAGAGACGGCTCACCAGATCGCGGCACTTAAGTCGCCTTCGTGCGACCCGATTCCCTTCCGCGCGATGCGGTATCCCGACGACGAGAGAATACGCCTCTCCCGGCGCCGCGTGTGGCTCGGGCTCGCCGGGGACGTTCTTGTTCCGCTCGCCGCGAGCTTCGCCGCGGGGGTGGCGGTATGGGCGGACGTTTTCGTCAACGGAACGGGGTGCGCGGAGAACGGAATCGTCGAGTGGGCGGGCCTTGCGCTTTCCGCGCTGTCCGGCGCGCTGATGACTCTATGCGCGCTGCGCGCGAAGTCCGGACGCGGGGCGCACGCGCTTGTGGCGGCTTTCTTCTTCGACATGGCGATTTGCGAGATCGACTTCATGATGGACTGGGCCTTCGGCTCGTGCATCTGGCCGTGGGCGCTCTCGGCCGTCACGCTCACGTTCGTCGCCGTCACGGTGCGCTACGCGAAGACGCTCTATCCGGGACTCAGGGCGATGCGCCGCTCGCGGCGGTTCCCGCTCTTCGCGTGCGGTGCGGCGCTTATGCTGTTCGTCTCTCAGTTCCTAGGACGCTCGGCGCTCTGGCGGTCGCTCGGCATTGCGGACGCCGCGTCGTTCAGCCGGTTCGCGGAGGAGAGCGTGGAGCTGTTCGGCTACGCGCTCATGTTCTCGTGGGTCGCGCCGCATGCGCTCAGAGTTCTGCGCGCGCGCGCGAATCGAGCCTGAAATATGGTATAATCTCCGCCATATGTCCGCAGAAGGCAGAACGAAGCTCGGTGAAAAATGGGCCATTGCGCGGGAGACGGTCGGGTCCGGCCGCCTCTCCGTCGTCATGCCCGTCTACAACCTGGCCTCCGAGATCGCCGCAAACATCGCGCGCACGGCGGAGCTCTTCGATTCGCACGGCCTTCGCGCGGAGCTCGTTCCAGTCGACGACGGCTCGACGGACGGCACGGCGGCGGAGCTTCGGCGCGCGGCGGAGGCGAAGTACGAGCACGTCGTTGTTAGGCCGGTGGTCTGCGCGAAGAACGGCGGCAAGGGTGCCGCGCTCAGGGCTGGCTTCGAGGCGTCGACGGGCGAGTACGTGATGCTCCTGGACGGAGACCTCGACATCAACCCCAAGCAGACGCCGTGGTTCTTCGAGGCGATGGCGGCGAAGGGTGCGGACATCGTGATCGGCTCGAAGAGGCATCCGAGAAGCGTCGTGCAGTATCCGTGGCACCGCCGCCTCGTGAGCTGGGTCTACTTCACGATTGTGCGCATCTTCATCGGGCTCCCGATAACCGACACGCAGACCGGCATGAAGCTCTTCAAGCGCGAGGTGCTCGGCGCGGCGCTGGGCAGGATGCTTGTGAAGACTTACGCCTTCGACCTGGAGCTTCTGTCGATAGCGCACCAGCGCGGAGCGAAGATCGCCGAGGCGCCGGTCGTCATCAGGTTCGGCAACAAGTTCGGCGCGCTAAAGGCGCACACCGTCAGGACGATGGCGTTCGACTCGCTCGCGGTCTTCTACAGGCTTAAGGTCCTCAAGTACTACGCGCACGCGGAGGTCCCGCCGAAGCTCGACCACGACCCGATGGTGTCGGTGGTGATAGCGTGTCCGAAGGGGAGCTGGATGCTAGACGAGTGCCTCAAGGCGCTTGCGGCCCAGACGTACCGCAATTTCGAGGTGATAGTGCTGCCGGACGGGGAATTGTCCGGGCAGAGCCCGGACATCGGGACAGGGGAGCGGTGCGACCTTCAGCTTTCAACTTTTCAACCTTCAACTTTTCAACTTTCAACCATTCCCACCGGCAAGGTGCGGCCCGCCGAGAAGCGCAACCTCGGCATAAAGGCGGCGAAGGGCGAGATAGTCGCGTTCATAGACGACGATGCGTATCCGGACGCGCACTGGATCGAATACGCGGTGCGCTACTTCGGCGACGGGACCGTAGGCGCGGTCGGAGGGCCGGGTGTGACGCCTCCGAACGATCCGTTCCTCGCGCGTATAGGGGGCCGCGTCTACGACAACCTGCTCGTCTCGGGGAACTACCGCTACCGCTACAAGGCGGGCGGCGTGAGGCGCGACGTGGATGACTATCCGAGCTGCAACCTTTTCGTGCGCAAGGCTCTTCTCGATTCGTTCGGCGGATACCGCACCGACTTCTGGCCGGGCGAGGACACGCTCCTCTGCAAGGACGTCGTGGACTCGGGCAAGCGCATCGTGTACGATCCGTGGGTCGTGGTTTACCACCACCGCCGCGCGCTGTTCGGTCCGCACCTGCGCCAGCTCGGACGCTACGCCTTCCACCGCGGGTATTTCGTGAAGCGATTCCCGTCGAATTCGCTGCATCTTTCCTACTTCATTCCGAGCCTGTTCGTCCTCTACCTCTTTGTCTGGGCGGCGCTTGTGATGATTCCGCAGCCGGAAGAGATTTCGGTAGAGTTGTTCTGCATCTGGCAGTTCGCCGTCTCCGTTCCGATTCTCGCCTATGTCGTGCTTGTCGCGCTGACTACCTTCGCGTTCAATCCGCTTGTGTGGCTCATGACGGCCTGCGGGGTCCTGGCGACGCACGTCACGTACGGAATCCGCTTCATGGGCGGACTCCTCGCCCGCCGCGCGCCCTGCGAGTTCATCGGACGCGACCACGCGTGAAGTGAAGCAATCGATGTCGCTCGCCTGGTAGCGCGTCCGCGCGAGATTTGATATAATATCCCCAATACCGCGTTCAGCGGCATCTTTACGGGGCGTTGCACAGCCTGGTAGTGCGTCTGCTTTGGGAGCAGAATGTCGGAGGTTCAAATCCTCTCGCCCCGACCACTTTTTATCCCATTTTCACCCAATAAAATCAAGGGTTTTCGGCAAATCGGCATTGTTTGCCTTTACAAACATTTACGCTGATTTACACCCCTAAGGTGGGGGACAAGGTGGGGGACAAAGTGGGGGACGGAAAATCAAGGGAAATCGGCGCGATGTGCCGCGAAGGGTGCGCGGAGGGGTTTTTGAGGTCGCGGCAGAAAATTTTTCACCGTGTTGCCATGCCTTTTCAACTTCAGCGGTAATTTAGTCTGGCGAAGAAGCCCTTGTCGATGCAAGAGGCGATGGGCGAGGTGCTGAAGGCGCGCGAGGCGGAAAAGGAAGAGTGCCGGGCTGGGCGCGGCGCATCGCCTTCCAGCTCAAAGGCGGATCCTCGGCTGGACATCCCGGACAAAGTCGGGATAGGGCTTGGGAAGGGAAGCGAGAGGACGGCGAAGAGGATACTGGAGCTTCTTGTCGAGGCAACCATCGGAAACCTCAACCCATCCACAACCACGACTCAACCATAACTTCGTGCGCAAACGGATAATCAAATAATGCTATAATGCTCTCGTGAACTTCGAGAGCGATAGAGTCTCCGTCCGGGAGAAGATATGCTACGCAATGGGCGACGCAAGCGCGAACATCGCGTGGCGCGGAGTCGCGGCGTTTCTCTTCATCGTCTATACTGACGTGTTCGGTCTCAATCCCGCCGCCGTGGGAACTCTGATGCTCGTGGCTCGGCTCGGCGACGGCATATCGGATGTTGCGATGGGAGTAATCGCCGATCGCACGAATACGCGTTGGGGCAAGTACCGTCCGTGGATGCTCTGGAGCGCGCTGCCGCTTGGTGTGATGCTCTCGATGCTCTTCACCTGTCCTGAGTCGCTTTCCTTGACAGGGCGACTCGTATACGCATACGTAACCTATATCGTCTTTACGCTCGTCTATACCGCACAGGGGATTCCCTATGGCGCTCTCCTTTCGGTGATGAGCGCCGACGACAAGGAGCGCACGTCCATCGGGAGCTACAAGATGGTCGGTGCATTCGCGGGCGGGATGCTCGTCCAGGGGCTGCTGCTCGTCCTGAAGGAATACTTCGACTCCTACACGATCCCAATCTACATCCTTTCGGCTGTTCTCGTCGTCCTAATGCCGATCACTTTCTTTGGAACGCGCGAGCGTGTTGAGCCACCGAAGGACCAGCGGAATGACGTGCTGGCCGACCTGAAGCAGCTCATGGTAAACGTCCCGTGGATCGTGCTTCTGGTCGTCTCGCTCCTCTACAACGTCTACAACTCCGTCAAGCAGGGCATAACCATCGTCTACTTCACGCACTACATGAACCGCGAGCTCCTCTGCGCGACGTACATGACGGCGCTCATGCTCGCGTCGGTCGCAGGCGCGGCGATCACGTCGCCGCTCGCGCGTCGCTTCGGCAAACGCAATCTCTTCGTCGGTGCGCTTGTCGCGTCGGGCGCCGTGAATTCGCTCCTGTGGTTCTGCGGCGCGGCGGACGTGACGGCGATCTTCGCGCTGGGCGTCGTGTCGGAGCTCTTCGCGGCGATATTCCCGACGCTCTGCTTCGTGATGCTGGGCGACGTCGCGGACTACTCCGAGTGGCGCAACGGACGCCGCGCGACGGGCCTCATCTATTCGGCGACGTCCTTCGCCATGAAGTTCGGCGGTGGCATAGCGGGGCTTCTCATCGGCGTCGTCCTCGCGCGATACGGCTATGACGGAAAAGTGGCGGCGTCCATTCCCGGGGCGATTCCAGGGATCAAGATGCTCATGAGCTGGATACCGGGCGTCATCGCTGCCGCGACCGCCGTTGTGATGGCGCTTTATCCGATAACGACTTCGAAGATGGACCAGATAACCGCCGATCTTTTGGCGAGGAGGAACAGGGAATGAAGACAAAGGCAATCGTGTACGATGGAGTCGACCAAGTGCGGCTCGGCGAAGTGACGCTCCCCGAATGCGGACCGAAGCAGATCGTCGGGAAGACGCTCTTCACGTTCGTCTCGCCCGGAACTGAGCTGCGCGTCCTCGGCGGACACTACGGCGCGGAGGGGAACTATCCACTCGTGCCGGGGTATGCGGCGATATCGAAAGTCGTCGAGGTTGGCGCGGAGGTGAAGGGCTTCCGCGTCGGCGACATGGTTTCTTGCCGCAATTCCGCGCGCTTCGCGGACATGAACGTGATGTGGGGCGGCGAGGCGGGGATGCACGTCTACGACACCGAGTCGGAGGACTCGCCCGTGCTGCTTCCGCAGGGCCTCGCAGAAGACGCGTATCTCCCGTATTCGGCGGCGGAGGTCGCGGCGATCTCGCTTCGCGGCGTCGAGGCAGCGGACCCGAAGGAGGGCGAGACAGCTCTTGTAATCGGACAGGGCATGATCGGACAGTTCAGCGCGATGTTCCTCAAGCTGCGCGGCGCGAAGGTCGTTGTCGCGGACATTGACCAGAACCGGCTGGACGAATCGCTGAAGGCGGGCGTTTCGGCGGCGGTGAACCTCTCGGAGAAGGGCGCGGAAGAGCGCGTGGCGCGTCTCGGAAACGGTGGCTTCGACATCGTCGTGGAGGCGTCGGGGTCGATTCCCGGCGTGGAGCTCGCCGACAAGAT
>JAEEOY010000028.1 GCA_016284515.1 Kiritimatiellia bacterium
CCGAGCGACTTGCCGTCCTTCAGGCCCTGCATGAGCGGACGGAACGCGCCGTCAGCGCGGACGATCTCCTGTCCGATCGACCGACGCGCCTTCATGAGGAGCGAAGTCATCGCGTCGGTTCCAACGTCCTTCGCGACGGACATCATGCTGTGGCCCTCGAGGAACGCGAGCTGCGACAGTATCTCCCAGCATCCGAGATGCGCGGAAACGGTGACGGCAGGTCGATTCGCGGCGAGGAACGCCTTCCCCTCCTCGCTCATCTCGCCCGCGGCGGCCGCGCGCTTCGCCGCGTTCCGGCACGTCCAGAACGCATGCCCCACGGCGCGCGCCATGTTGCGGTAGCTGCGGCGGACGATCTTCTCCGCTCCGGGAACATCCCTGCCGAAGACGACGCGCAGGTTCGCGAGCGCAAGTTCGCGTCCGCGCCTGTCGAAGAAGTACATCACCGCAGAGCCGAAGTCGCACACCGCCTGCATCGCGCGGCGCGGAAGATGCGCGAAGACGAGAAAGCCAAGCGCGATGCCGACCCATTCGAACGGACGGCGTATGCGCTGGACAATCCTCTTCTTCTGCCTTCTGTGCATCGCTACATCCCCAGATAGACGATGAAGCACACCGCGATCACCACGAGCGCCAGAGCCACCACGCCGAGAAGCGCGAGCGCAAGCCACCATCCGCGCGGGACGGGGGGAATCGGAAGCGCATGCCGACGGGACGGACGCTGCTTCGCGGACGGAGGAGGCGCGACAGGCAGCCGTATCTTGCCCGAGGACGTACGCGGGAAAGGCGTGTCCCTTACGACGACGCGCTTGATGCGCTTGTAGAGCGGAAGCGCGCTGTTCACGGCCGCGACCGCGGCGCGGACATCCGCCTCTGGGATCTCCGCGTATATCTCCGCCGTCAGGGTGCGGCTCTCCGACTCGCCCGTCACGACGACCTCGGCGATTCCAGGGCAGGCGAGAAGCCTGCCCTCGAGTTCCTCGGGAGCGATCTTCTTTCCGGAGGAGAGGACGATCGTGCGCTTCGCGCGCCCCGTTATCCAGACAAAGCCGTCGGCGTCGATGCGCCCTATGTCGCCGGTCCTGAACCATCCGTCCGGAGAAAGCACCTCCTCCGTCTTCTCCGGCGCGCGGAAGTATCCGAGCATTACGTTCGGACCCCTCACCATCAGCTCGCCGCCCTCCGACACCTTCGTCTCCACCTCCGGGAGATGCGAGACCTTGCCGGCGCTGCCGCCCCTCGTGCGCTCCCCGAGCGGCGCGAGCGAATAAAGCGCCGCCGTCTCCGTGAGGCCGTATCCCGTCACCACGCGGATCCCGAGCGCGGCGAGACGCGAGTCGGTCCGCGGCGAGATCGGCGCGCCGCCGACGAGTATCCACTTGAGCCCCTTAACGCCGTGCTGCTCGCACTTCGCCGCGAGGATGTCCGCAAGCGCCGGAACGAGAAACGCGAAGTCAACTCCGAAGCGGTTCACGGCATCGTAGATGCGACGGAAGTCCGGGCACACCCCGAGCGCCACGCCGTTGACCAGCATGAGGTACGTGGAGGATATCCCGAAGATGTGGTGGAGCGGAAGAAGCATCAGCGAGCGCTCGCCCGCGCCCATCGGCAGCGCCTTGGAGCCGGTTGCGGCGAACGACTCGATGGCGGCGAGCGTGAGCTGCGCGCCGCGCGGAACCGTGGTCGTTCCGCTGGTGAAGACTATCGTGGCGACGGCCGGCGAGCCGTCCGCGCCGATCCGCGCGGGACCGTCTCCGTCCCAGAGGGCAAACGCCTCCTTCGTGTGCCCGCCCTGCATGAAGATGTCCGCCGCAAGCGACCCGAACCCCACGCGCAGCACGCCCGGCATGCGGCGCGCGACCTCGGACACCTTCTCGCCGTACAGCGACGAGTGCGCAATCGTCTTCGCCCCGACGAACTCGAGCCTCTCGCATATCTCGTCCGCCGTGAGGTTGACGTCGAGGGGAACCGCAATTGACCCCGAAAGTAGGCACGCCGCGTGGGCGACGATCCACTGGTACGAGTTCTCGCCGAGGATTCCGATCGTCGCGCCGGGGCAGTACCTGCCGATCGCCCACACCACCGCCGCGATGTCGTCCGTGAACTGTCGCCACGAAATCGGAACCGCCCTGTCGCCGGACGAGACAAGGAACGCCGGCGCGTCCGGCGTCTCGTTGCGGAACTTCCTGAACGCCTCGAAAATCACCGATAGACCTCCGCTCCCCATTCATAGGACTCGGAGGGAGTCTCCCCCGCGACCGTCTCCACCATGTACCTGAGCACGCGCCGCGCATCGAAGAGCCTCCTGTACTTGCGCATGCCCGCCGCGGCCACGACGCGCCGCGCGTCGTCGTGCGTGTTGTAGAACGCGATCTTCTCAGCGAGATCCCCCGCGTCGCGGAAGTACACCGTCTCGTCCTTCGTGAAGAAGTCCTGCATCGAGTTCCCCTCGTACTGGAACGCGAGGAGTCCGTTGCCCATGAGATGCGTGAGCCTGTCGGACGCGTACCACTTCCATCCCTCGAAGCGGTTTATCGAGAGCCCCATCTTCGACTCCGCGATCGCCTCCTCGTAGGCCCGCCCGACGACGAGCGGACGCCCCATGCCGAAGAACCCGAGCCGCACCTTCGGGTCGATCTTCGGCATCAGCTCGGCGAGCAGCGCCTTTCGCTGGTCCGCGTCAGCGGGCCTCCCCGCGAAGAAGAGGTCGTACCTGAAGTCGGACTTCGCGGAGTTGTCCTCGGTCTCGTACGAGGGATCGCTCGGATTCGGATAGAACCCGACGACGTTCCTGCCCGTCGTCCACTCCCTCAGCTTGTCTCCGGCGGTCGTCACGAAGATCGCGTCGCACGAGTCCATGCGGCGGCGTATCTGCGCGCAGCAGTGCTCCGTCTCGACGGGATCGCAGTTGATGTGGATTATCTTCACGCCCGGGGCGGCCTCGCGCATCGCGCAGAGCGTCTCGTTCGCCACGTAGTCGCAGTGCGCGACGAAGACGAAGTCGGGCCTCCAGTTCCGCACAGTCTTCACGAGCCGGTCGTTCATCATCTTCGCCCCGACCCTGCGCATGAAGCCGAGCGGCGCGAGGAACCGCGCGACGTCGCGCTCGGAGAACGTGAGCGCCTGCCATCCGTTCCTGATCGCCCCGGCCTCAAGGCGCATGTCGATTCCGCTCCTCCCGTTCCCCCAGTGGCGGATCAGGAAGTTCCCCACGAAAAGTATCCGCGGCGACTTCTTCATTCCCCCTCCCCATGCAGCTCGCGGTAGAGGGCGAGGGTCTTTTCGCACATCTTCGCGGTGGAGAAGTTCGCGCGCACCGACTCGACCGCGGCGGCGCGCACCCTCGCCTTCGCCTCCTCGGGCATCTCGAGCATCTCGTCGAGCTTCTCCGCCATCGCCTTCGCGTCGCCCGGCGGGACGAGCAAGCCCGTCTCCCCGTCCTTCCCGGTCTCGCC
>JAEEOY010000189.1 GCA_016284515.1 Kiritimatiellia bacterium
GGTTGTACGCCGCCACCATGCTCTGTTTCCAGATTCCGTTGTTGACGGACCTTCCCGGCCAGCGCTCGACAGTCTCGACCGGCGTGCGCGGAACGTATGTGGGCTGGGAAGTTCCCTGGCTTCTCAAAATGTCCCAGCCCGTCTTCCATGGCATCTTCTCCTTGTTCGCCTTCAGGAAGTCGAGGTCCTCGCGGTTGAGCGGCATCGCAGGATGACGCATTCCGGCGGATGCCGTGGCGGCGATTGCGCAGAATGAGCAAACAATGACTAGCTGTCTGTTCATTTTTGGTATTCCAGATTAGGGGACTTTAATCCACTCGAGGTCGAGGCGCTTGCCCTTGGTGCGAAAATCTAGTTTGACCAGGTTGCGGTTCGGCGGAGCGGACAGCGCGAAGGTGTGCTCCTTCCACTCCCTGCCCGTGGGCGGCAGCTTCACCTTCTCGACATATATCCGCTTTTCGCACGTCTCCGGATCTTCGAACTCCGTATTGTAGTCCTCCGGATTTATGACGCCGATTCCGCTCGGCCCGTCGCAACGGTAGCGGATCGTGTACTCCCCCGGCTTCGTCAGCGGACGGCGGAACGGGAGGAACATCGGGAATACGAAGGCCTTGTCCGTCAAAGAAATGTACTGCGCGCCGGTTGACTTGTCCTTCTCCACCGACAGCCCTTGAATCCTCGGCTGGATGAACTCGGCAAACCGGTTGACGCCGTCTTTACCCGGGTCATGCCGCTCGAGCGTACACCTGCCTGCGGCTTTCTGCGGAAGCCAGAGAAACGCGTGCGAATAGTCAAGGCCCCTCATGTCCAGGGCGTAGCCGATGTACCGCGTCTCCTCCGACTTCGAGAGGTCCCAGCCCCTGCCCCACTTGTAGTGCATGTAGACGATGTCGACCTCGCTGGAAATCCGCCCGCGTCCGCCGCCCCAGTTCGCCGGACGCTTCCAGTAGTCGCCCTTCTTGCGGTTTATCGCGATGGGCGTCCACTCTATGTCGAAGCCAAGGTTGTACTTGCAAATCTGGTTGACGCCGCGCAGGTACTGGTGATTCAGGAATTCGATTGGGTCGACTGCGTCCTTCTTGGCGGACACTTCACCAGTCACCGGATCGACAAACGTCTTCTGCGACCAGAGGATCGTGAGGTTCTCGCCGAGCTGGCCTGCGCCCGGGAACGGATGCCCGATGTCGCGTCCCATCTCCGTATACTGGACGTGCGGCTTCACCTGCGCACCCGTCAGCTCGTTCGTCGTCACGAGGCGGCACATCTCGCGGATGGATCCGTTGCATTCACCTACAGGACCGTTCTTATTCGCCGTCAGAAGCTCGACCGCCTCGCAGTATGCATTCCAGTCGTCCTCCCAGATGGCGCGCGCCAGAGGTCCGCCAAGCGTGAACTGCAGCTGGTTGAGGTATGTCCAGCGCCCCCACCAGAAGCCTCGCCCTATCGCGATGAAGCGGTTGACTCCGTCCGTATCCTCCTTCGTCCAGGCGAGCGGACCCGTCTTCGGCCCCGTGTAGCGCAGAAGCTCCGCCGCGCGCAGGTACCATCCCTCGGCGTTTGGCCAGCGGAACTGCGAGTCCCAGTGGGGACGCCCTCCCGTGATGTGCGTGTAGAACCAGCGGACGTAGTCGAGCGCTCTTTCGCGGTACTCCGCCTCGCCGGTGATTTCGTACATGATGCCCTGGTAGTAGGCCGTCTGCGAATCCCATGCGCAGCGGTTGTCGAAGTCGGGACTGTCGATCTGCGTGATGCCCTCGCCGCGGCGCGCGAAGATGCGCGGCTTCTTGGAGAATCGGTGGTCGTGCTTCGTGAGCGAATCGTAGAGAGTCTTCCACGGCTCTACCCCGCCCTGAACGTTCGCCTTCAGCTGGTCGAGCTGCTCGCGGTTCAGCCCGATGCCAGGATGCCGAAAACGTCCTTGCGCAGCCGTCGCGTCAAAAGCGCAAAGGCCCGCGAAAAACACAAGCGTCACAAGGAATTTAGTTTTCATAACTGTATAATAGCAGAAAACACCCACTCACAACATCCCACTTTCGGGTAGGCGACTCCTTGTGTTCAGTCTGTGAAAATGGCGGTGCCAGCGTCTCCGCTTTCGTTGTACGTGAATAGGCCCGTCCTGTCGCCGCGATAGCTTCCCCACGTCATCCTGTAGGACTCACCTGCTTCCTTCCACTCCTTGCCGTCATACGACCACGCGAAGCGCGCAATGCCATCCACGCCCCACTCGCTGCGAAGAAGGATCTTCTCCCCCACCTCGCATTCCAACGCAATGTCACGTTTCCCATTGCGCCAGTAAAGCGACTTCACGCCGCCTTCCATCTTGACACCGAACTCGCACGATGTCTTGCCGAAGTGGCAGATCCCCGCGCGCTGTCCATCGGACATCTTCGCCGTCGACAGGCAGACGGAGAACTCGTTCGTCGCATTTCGCCACGAGCGCTTCGAGAAGACGTTGCCTACGGAGAAGAAGTCGCCCTGCTTCAACGGATGAAACGCGTCAAGTTCCAGACGCTCTTCACTAATGCGAACCTTCTCAAGGCGAGGCGCATGGTTCCATGCCCAGTCGGGGGAAAGGAAGCCCTTCGGCACCGCCGCCAAGATGGCGGCTTTCCCAGTTATGACGGGTTTTGGGGGATTCCACACCATCGTGCCGACGCCGTCCTTGTCAGGCCTGCCGACGATCGGCCAGCCGTCAATCCATGTCACTGGCAAAAGACTCGCCGCGCGCCCGTACCACTGTCCATGTCCGTGGTGAGTGAAGAAGAACCAGTTTCCCGCGTCGTCGACAAGGAAACCGCCTTGGTTCGGCTCGTCCGCCTCGCGCTGCGGATGGGAGAGCACGCGGCGTTCCTCGTACGGACCCTTAGGGCTCTTCGCCCGCGCCATCATCAGCCGTCTGCCGCCTCCAGCCACTTCGCTGTAGAGGTGGTAGTATATGCCGTTCCACTTGTAGAGCTTGTTCGCCTCGCGTCCGTGTCCCTCGTTGACGAGGGCTCGGCTTTCGGGGACGACATCAAGTCCGTCGGCGGTCAGCTCGAAGACGTACGTCTTGTATCCGCCCGCGAAATGCGTCGCTACGAGATACCCCTTTCCGTCGTCGTCGAACAAAACACCAGCGTCATCCCACCCAGCCGTGAAAAAGGACATCTTGCGCGGCGCGGACCAGCGACCTGCGGCACCTTCCGCCGTCGCGACGAACATGCCTTCGTCTGGCGTACCGAAGTAGCAGTAGAACTTTCCTCCGCGTTCGCGGAGGCAGCCAGCCCAAACGCCGCGTCCGTAGCGGCGCATCCTCTTCCACGTCCAGTCATCGCCGAACACTGACGTATCATCGACGACATGTCCGGACACTTTCCAGTCGACCATGTCGTACGACTCGAGGACGTCCATGCCTGGCGAAAGGTGGAGTGTGCTCGTTATCGCATAGAAGCGGTTGCCGCTGCGGATGCAGTCGATGTCGCTGAAATCCGCCGGCAGAACGGGATTCGCAAACGTCGCAGCAAGCAGAAATGCGCCGGTCATCATTGCTCCTCCACAATCGCAGCCCAGCCGCCGTTTGAAGCGGCGGCAACGTTGAGCCTGTCCTTTGCTGAAAGCACAAGCACGTCGATGGCGATCGCTCCGAGAGGCTTCGCGTCGTCAGGATTCGCATCGCGGAAAAGGCGCACCTTGAGCGCGCCGCTCCCTGCGAAATCGAGCGGGATGGAGAATTCGCGTTTTTGGCCCGCGTTGAGGCAGCCGACAAACCACTTCTTCCCGGCGCGGCGCGCAACAACTGCGATCTCTCCGATCTTTCCGTCTATGAAGCGCGTCTCGTCGAAGACGGTGGGTATCTCGCGCCAGAAGTCGAGCGCAGGGTTCTTCTCGTCGATCTGGTCCGGACGGGAATACCAGAAGAGGAACTGCCATCCGCTCGTGTAGACGCACGGCAATGCGAGCTGGTGCGCTAGCGAGTTCTTGACGCGTCCGTTCTTCCAGCACGGCGTGTAGTCGCCAGGGCCGTCCAGGAAGCGCGTGTACACAAGCGCAGCGTTGTGCCTCGCTACGGGCATCTCCTCGTTGCCGTGAATGCCCTCGGCCGTGAGGATGTTGGGCCACGCGTGCTGGAGCCCCGCGAGATGGAACTCGTCGTGGATATCGACCATCAGTTTCCTGTCGGCGCACATTTTTATCCAGTCGACGACCTGTTTGCGCCACTTCTGGCCGCCGACGTTGACGAAGCCGAACTTGACGCCCGCAACGCCCCATTCCGCCAGCTTGTCGAATATCGCCTCCGCGTTCTTCTTGAGCGGCTCGCGGTTTACGTAGAGGATTATGCCAAGACCCTTCTCCTTTGCCGCGGCGATCACCTTGAAGATGTTGAGTTCCTCGCCCTTCGCAAGATTCTCGGGCGCAAGGCCGGGCTTAAGCGGGTCCATCGTGCGCTCGTCGCCGTACCAGCCGCTGTCAAGCTCGATGAAGGAAAAGCCGTTGCGCGCCGCGAAATCCACCGTGTCAAGCGCGATCTTCGTGGTCAGCTTGGCGACGCGCAGCACCTTGCCGGGCTTGACCCACGACGCGTCCGCGATGCGCGAAGGCGGATTGAGCGCACGAAGCACCGCGTCCTGTCCCTGCGCGAGAGCGGAGCAGTCGGCCGCCGCGCGGACGTACCGCCACGGTGTCGTGCAGGGAAGCGTCACGGTTGAAGACCCTTCCAGGACCGCCCGGACGACGCCTCTTTTCGATCCCGGCAAAAAGCGAATGCGCGAATAGTCCTCGACGCCTGCATCTCCGATGACGGCGGTGAAGTTCTTTCCTTCGACCACAAGCGGCGACTCCGCCGATCCCTCGATGAGATGCTCGTAGCTGCGCCCCTTGCCCGCGCCGTCGCCCCGGTACTGGTCCGGCATGGGCGCGATCTCGGCGATCGTCGAAATGGTCTTCGGCACGTATTCGCCCTGCGCGTGGCTTACCGGCCAGCAGCGCAGGTCGTCCCCGAAGTCGATTGTCCAGGTCTCCTCGGCCACGGTGCGCTCGCCCTGGCCTTCGTATCTGATGCGCCATGCGACTCCACCGGCTATGTTCGTCGTCTCGAGCGATGCGCCCGCGCCGAGCTGCGGAAATGACACTTCGCACACCCTGGCGCCGTCGGGCGCGACGACATTGACAACGTCGCGTTCCACGGCAAATGCGGCGGACGCGACAACGGAAAATACTGACAACAGCGTGATTTTCATGCCGTATAGCATAGCAAAACGCACACTGTCCGGACATCCCACTTTCGGGTAGCGATTTACTGAAGCCCGCACGCGCGAAAGCATGCGCGGGTTCTTTGAGAAGGCGTGGTTGTGCTTCGTAAGGTCTTCGAACAAACTCTTCCACGGCTCCACGCCATCCTGCACGTTTTCCTGAGCTGGTCGAGCTGCTCGCGGTTGAGTCCGATGCCCGGATGCTGAAAGCGCCCTCTCGCGGCCTTCGCATCCAAAACGCAAAGACCCGCGAAAAACACAAGCGTCACAAGGAATTTAGTTTTCATACTGGCATAATAACGGTACACCACAATCTCCGACCCTCGATCCTCCGAAGACTACTCGAAGACATGGACCGCCGGCATGCCGGGGATTGTCTTGAACGACTCGGCGAGCTTCAGGCCCTTCGCCTCCAGCGTGGGGCAGTGCGGGGGCTGTCCGTCTGGCGCGAGCTCGATCGCGTAGACGCTCCGGCCGTCGCGGGACTTCATGTAGCGGACGTCGTCCTTCGTCGGTTTCGGGATGCGACCTTCGTTGAAACCCTGCGCGCTGAGCGGAGGCGCGGCCTTTATCTGCGGGCCCTCCCCCGCGATTTCCCAGGGATCCGACTCGAAGATCGCGGCGCGGTTGATCGCCATCCAGTCCGCAACCTCCTCGCATATCTTGCGCTCCAGTTCGTCAATCGTGCCGTCGCTCCTGATCGGCACCGAAAGGCAGAGGTTGCCGTTCTTCGACACGACGTCGCAAAGAATCTGGACGACGCGCGCCGCGCTCTTGTAGTCCTTGAAGCCGCGCTGGTAGTGCCAGTTTCCGATGCATGTGTCGGTCTGCCACTTCGGATACATCGGCGTCGGAGGCGTTCCGCGCTCGACGTCCCACGTAACCGCCTTGCGCTGGTTCTCATCCAGGACCTTGCCTGCGGCGACTGCATCGGGATTCATGCTGTAGAAGTCGGCGACGATCCTGAGCCCCGCGTCGGAAATCGGCCAGAACGGGACAACTGTGTCGTCGAAGTAGATGAGATCGGGCTTGTACTTCGCGATGGCGTCCATAGTGCGCAGGCGGAAGTTCTCCATGAACGCCTCGCTCGGACGGCTTGCGCCGTTGTCCCAGTTCCAACGTCCGTGGATGAGCCCAAGGTTTTTGTAGTCTGGCGACGGCTCGTGGTTCTGCCAGTAGAGCTGCTGAGGATCATACCCTTCCCACCACTTGCCCTTGCCGTCGGTCTTTGTCATTAGCCCGTCGTAGTCGCGCGACACCTCCAGCCACGTCCACGCATGCGCGGCATGGAAGCTCTCGCCGAAGCGGAGTCCGTTCTTCCGCGCCGCGGCGCTCCACTCGCCGAGAACGTCGCGTCTCGGCCCCATGTTGACGGAGTTCCACGGCTGGTACTTCGAGTCCCAGTTGTCGAAGTTGTCGTGGTGGTTTGCCATAGCGAGGATGAACGTCGCACCCATCTTCCTGTAGAGCGCGCAGAGTTCATCGGGGTTCCAGTTCTCTCCCTTCCAGGCGTTAGCAAGGTCCTTCGCGCCGAACTTCTTTGGGTCCCCGTAGCGCTCGCGGTGGTGTCTGCCCTGCCAGTGCTTCGGGTCGTAGAGCGACCGCGCATACCAGTCGCCATCCTCCGCGGCGCACTGCATGCCCCAGTGGCAGAAGATGCCGAAGCGGGCGCGCTCGTACCACTCGGGAGTCTTGTGCCGAGCGAGCGATCCCCAGTCCGGAGCGTACGCCTGTCCTCCTTTTGCAGGCTTAAGGTGCGCGACATAGCCACCTCCCTCGCGCATCGCCACATGCAGAACATCGCCTTTCCTCACAGCCCTGAAGTCCGTCGTGTACGCGTCGAGGCGATCCGGCGCGTCCATGAAGACGGAAGCCTCCATTGGTCCGTCGATGAAGTCAAGCACGACGTCGAACTCCCGCGACGCCGCGCCATTCTCTACGGCGACGAACCACTCTTCGCCCTTGCGCCGCGCGAGCGCAACGCACTCTCCGATTTCGGAGCCTGGTAGCACCCGCGTCTCGTCATAGACGGCCGCAAGCGAACGGATCATTCCGAGCGCCGGGTTGTTCAGGTAGTTCAACGGGAAGTCGCCGAAGCAGAGGAACGGACACGCATACACGATGCCCTGCGCCAGCTGGCGCGCCCATGTGAAGTGGATGAGCTGGCTCTTCTCGAACACCATCGGCGTGTAGTCTCCGTGTCCCTGCACGAGGCGGCAGAACGGAAGTATCGTGTCGTGCTCGAACGGCAGCACGCGCTTGTAGCGGGTGATGTGGTACTCGTGTCCGCGAATCGCTTCGCGCGCCAGCTCGTGCGGCCAGAAGCGCTCGCGTCCCGTGGGCTTTACGGCGCCGTGGAAATCGACGATGAGTCCGGCGTCGAAAGTGTCCGCGAGCGTCTCCTCGTACCACTTCATGATCTTGCAGCTAGGCGGAGGGACGAAGTCGATCTTGATGCCGACGGCGCCCGAGGCGGCAGTCTTCGCGAGGTAGGCCCTGCGCGCCTGCGGATTCATCATCTCGTTGGAGTTGACCCAGATGAAAGTCTTCACGCCGATCGAGTTGCCGTAGTCTATGCACTCCTTCAGCTTCGTCCAGCGCGTCGTGTCGTCACCCCATCCGCGCCAGCCTTCGTCGATGAGGTAGTATTCGTATCCGAGCGCCTTGGTGCGGTTGTACCAGTCTTTCTGCTCATGGAATTTCGGTGCGCCCGCGGGAAGCCACTGCCAGATGCAGCGTCCGGGCTTCGCGAAACGCTCCTTGACGGCTTTCGCGCGATCGGCGGGCGCCTCGGGGCAAAGCCGCTGCACGATGTCGCTCGCGTACAGCGTCTGGATGTCTTTCGCCACGAGCATCACGCGCCACGGCGTCGTGTTTTCTCCAGCCTGGTCGAATCCGTCGCGGTCTGCGTGAAAGTAGGCGACAAACCTTCCT
>JAEEOY010000190.1 GCA_016284515.1 Kiritimatiellia bacterium
TTGAGAAGCCAGGGAACTTCCCAGCCCACATACGTTCCGCGCACGCCGGTCGAGACTGTCGAGCGCTGGCCGGGAAGGTCCGTCAACAACGGAATCTGGAAACAGAGCATGGTGGCGGCGTACAACCAGGCGCGCATGTGGTACTTCACCGGCGACGAGCGACACGCGCGGATTGCGAGGGAGATCATCGTGGGCTGGGCGACTACGCAGAAGGTGTTCGATGGATACGAGGCCTGCCTTGACATAGGTGAGCACGTCTACTACTTCTGCGGCGCGGCCGATATTCTGCGTGGATGCTGGAGCGGCTGGACGGATGAGGATACCGCCGTCGTCAAGAAGTGGATGAGGGAGGTAATTCTTCCCGCGACCGGCTATCTCCACAAGACGATGGGCCCGGCAAACAAGGGCGCCCTGGAGATGGCGGGCGCCTTCGGCGTCGCCGTTTTCTGCGACGACGAAGAGCTCTTCCACGAGCTTCTCGACGTGTTTGTCCGTGACCGCGTCGGATGTCTCGACGGATTCCTTCCGACGGGACAGAACCACGAGGCAGGGCGAGACATGGGCCATTCGCACGGCGTCATACTGTCCAACGCCTACATCTGCGAACTGGCATGGAAGCAGGGGATTGACCTGTACACAATGCTCGACCACAGAATGCTCGCGGCGGGCGAATTCTACGGCGCGCAGGATCTTGGCGTGTACCCTGCCTTTGTCTCGCACGGCAACACTGACGGGATATACACCGCGCCAGCCCTGGGAGGCTGGGCGCACGGACGGCGCATGTGCGCGATGCTGACGACCGCCTACAGGTTCAGGCTCGGATTCCGCACGCCGTGGCTCGACCTGAAGCGGAATCTTTCGATTGAGGACGGCGATTCCTGGTGTTGCTGGCTCCCGGACGACCGATCGACTGCGGTGCAGCATACGTGGCGCACGCCGAATGGCGGTTCACCCGAAGGGAACCTGACGGTGTACAACATCGGCGTCGATAGTCCCTCCGCTGTCCGCTCTGGCGACATCTGGACGCTCTCCTGCATCGGTGGCGACCTTTGGAAGCATCCTGCCGACGGAGGCGACAGATGCCTATTCCTCGGCACTGCGCTCACTAACGAGAACGTCTCGCTCGTGTTTCGTGTGGATTCGCTTGAATCCGGCAATTCGCGCGCAAAGGTAGCGGCGATGTTCCGCTCGGAACCCGTAGGCACCTCCCCCATGAAGGCATGGAGCGCGGTGCTGCCGAACGCCAACGAAACATCCGAAATGGAATACTTCTACAGCGGATGGTCAGAGATGCGAGGCGGAGCGAACTGGGAGAAGGGCGGCTCGGCGTTTCCTGATCCGTATCCAGTCTGGGTCAGGATCGAGCGCTACGGCGAGTGGGTGTACACAAGCTGGTCGCCGGACGGAACGAGCTGGACTGCGCGTGGATGCGGTTCGTACAGGGATATGCCAAAGACGCTCTACTACGGAATCGCGATTGGATCAGGTGACGGCTCCTCCGTTACTGCGAAAGTCTCGTGCATCTCAATGACGGGGTTCAATGGCGTCGTCTCGCATTCAGCACCAGCGGCGCCTCTTGCGGTTACGACTGGCGGAGACGACGTCGCGATGAACGTCAGGTGGACGGCGAGCGCCAACGCCGAGCGGTATTACGTCGAGCGCTCGAAGAACGGCGGAGCCTGGACGCGGATAGGCACGACGGCGGACCTTCACTGGGTCGACGCGGAAACGAGGTCGGCCGGCTCGAAATACCGCATAACCGCCGTCAATGCATACGGCGCTTCGACATCCGCTGCGTACGACGGTATATACGTCCCCGGCGCTACAATCGAGGCGATAGCGATAGGCAGCAACGACAGGCTGTACATGCGACCTGGAATGACTCTCAGGTCGTCCCCGCTCAACGGAACTTCGCGACTTGTGTTCGTGGCCGACATCGCCGCGTGGAGCGGGCAGACGGATGTCGTCCTCTGCACATGCCTGGAGGGCGACATGCCTGATCCTGCGATGATTGACGTGATCGGTCTCAACAGCGCGTCGTCGTATGAAGTCTATGTCGATGAATCGACGCGGACCGTGAGGGCCAGGGTGAACCTCTCGGGTCCGCTGACGTGGAACGGAACCCAGCGCGCATGGAACGATGCGGCTGCATGGACCGCAGGGGGCGAGACGATCACGTTCGCAAGCGGCGATTCGGCGATATTCGACAGGACTCCGTTTCCGCGCGGGGCGAGAAACATCACAAGGCAAGTTGAAATCATCGGCTCCGAGACGGCGGGCGACGTGTCCGTAACCGCGCCGATGAACAACACGTACGAATTCCTCGGCGGGACGGTCTTTGCCGATTCGTTTCGCGTCAACACGGGCGGAAGAGTGCGTCTCGGATGTTCGATCCCGAACGGAGTGACTACTGCGGGCGACCTTGTGTTCGGAGGAAACGACGACATCGTTGTCGGATCCGTCGCGGTCGAGGAGCCTGCGACCGGATTCACTGTCGAGGAGAGCGCGAAGGTGCGGATGAAGAGCGGACTGTACTCTCCTGTCGAGGTCTACGGGTGTCTTGCCGTGAGCGGCGGACAGAATCTCGACTCCGAGGTTTGGGGAACGGGCGAGTTCAGCATAACGGACGGAAGCTATACATGGAGTTCGCGCGAGGTGTTCGACGGCTTTCACGGCACGCTTGAGGTCGGGGAGGGCGCGTGGTTTTCACCGGCTCTCGTATCCGACACGTTTGACCTGCCCTACGGCAGGCTGCGCATGGCAGGCGGCACGCTCTACCTCGGCACCGCGTACGGAGCGTTCGTCGCCGATGATGTTGAGATTGCCCAGGGCACGATGAACGAGATATTTGCCGACAACGCGAACCTTGCCATACGCGGTGCTCTGACTGGATCGGGAACGCTTCTCTTCCGATCGACAAGGCAGCGGGGCGCGCAGCTGACTGGAGACTGCGGGGGATTTGCGGGGACGTGCACGATAAGCGGCACCACGATGGCTCCTGCGACGGGGTTCTATGGCTGGCGGTCTGGATCGGCAGACGCCGAATGGATACTGCCGGACAACTTCAGCGTGTGGCGCGACGGAGAGATGACGTACACGATTTTCGACGTCTCCGCCGGGGATCCTGCGATATCGTTCGGCACACTTCGCCAGTTGGGCGAGAAAGCCTGCATAAGGATCGGCTCCACGCGTCAGGTGCGCCATGGCGTGAAGGTTGAGGTCGGCGCGAAGGAAGGGGGAGTCTCTGTCATCAATGGCAGGTTCACCGTGTCGCGCGTCGCATTGACCAAGGTAGGCGATACATCGACGCTGATGCTCGGGCCGAGGTTCGGCGCAGTAGACGGGTCGACGATCGCAGTTGAGGCAGGGGTTCTTGGCTTTACGCTCGATGCGTCGGGCGCGGAAGTCACATCGCTTGCCAACTGTCGGGTAGTGATGTCCACCAAGACCTTTATACGGGTTGATGTTTCATCGTCCGGACTGGCTCGGCTCGACGCGGCGAAGCGGTATCCTGTCGCCGTGTTCCCGACGCGACCGGGCACGAACCGTTCGGTGCTCTTTGTTGACGGGATGCCTGCGATCGGCGACGACGCGAAATGGCGCGTTGCGTACTCCGACCCGGATGCCGAGGGACGCGTCACGGCGAACCTTGCGTACGCGCCGCCAGAGATGGCGATGGACGCGATGGGCAACCTCTTTTCGCTTCCCGTCGGATGGGACGACGGGCTGCCCGAGGGCGTGTATGCGGATGCTCATGTAGAAGGAGCGTTGTACACGTATGGGCAGGGATATGCGCTCGGGGTCTTTGGTGCGGAGAAGAAGCCATTGTACGAGCCGGAGATGTCGTTCGAGGTGCATGACGGCGAAGGAGGGGTGAAAATCGCCACGGCAAGGTACGATGCTAAGTCTGCGAGAACGAGCGACTATGGAATAAAATGTCACCTGTTCAGGAGCCCGAGCCTTGCTCCGTGGATGGAGTCAGAGGTTGCCGAAGGCTCGCTTGGCGAAGCCATGCAGAACGACGCGGGCCATTCGGACAAGATGTTCTACATGGTGAAGCTGGAGATCAGGGACAAATAGCCCGCTTGAGGAAGGTCGTCGAAAGTTTTCGCATATACCCCCAAAAGTGGGAAGAATTCGTGCCGGTGTTTTTGATAGAATATAGACAAACATCAAGGAAAGGTCTTGTTATGACATCAGAAAACAAGTCGATTTCAACAGTTCTCGCACTTGCCGCGTGCGCTTTGTCGCTTGCGGCAAACGCCGACAGGCACTGGACGGGCGGAGGGGCAACAACCGACTGGACCGACAACGCCAACTGGGGAGCAGGCGATGGCTCCGGCAACTGGGTGTTTGGAGGTGCCAAGGTGCAGAATCTCCCGGACACGGATCCGATTGTATGTACGTTCGCGAATTTGGTTGAGATTGCCAACGGCGTTTGGGTAGAGAACGAAACAAAGCCCAACGTAGTTTGGCGTGTTGCCGAGAATGCGGTAGAAGGCGCGGGTCTCAAGTCGTCGTGGGGGACGAACAATTCTCTCAACATCGGCACGGGCAAGCACGGCGGCTTGACGATAGAAAGCGGCGTCTATTACATGCCCAAGCAACTTTGGATCGGCAATGGCGCCACGGATTCGTATTTTACGCTAAATGGCGGCGTGTTCACCAACCAGTCCTATACATGCATCGGCTACGGCGGGTATAGCCGCACGGCGACAATGACCGTCAACGGAGGCACGTTCTTTCAGAATGGCAACGTGTTCATTATCGGGCAGGGCAACAATACTGGTTGCATCGGCATCTACAACCAGACAGACGGCGAGGTCTCCGTTCCCGAAATATTCATGTCCGAGAATAATGGGTCTAGTAGCTTGACGGTGTCTGGTGGAAAATTCAAGAACAGAGGTTTCTCGACCATTGGACGCGGCTCAAATACGAGAGCTACGGTTTCGATAAGTGGTGGCGAGTTTGACACGGACAACGAATTCGTCCTTGCGAGCGGCACTGGCTCGACCGCCGAAATGACTCTTTCGGGAGGCACCTTCACCCCAAAGAAGTTCTGGATTGGTTCGCACTACAACCACACAAGCAGCGGCTGCATAGCGACATTCACTATGACCGGCGGTACGCTTGAAACGGACAACGACCAGGATATCGTTGTCGGCGGCAACGCAAACGCCGTTGGTACTTTCAACATGCAGGGCGGAACGGTGAACTGCGGTAATACATTCCACATCGCCTGGAACGGTTCGGGTACAGTCAATATGTCCGGCGGCGACATCTATCTGCGCTCAGGAAAGAACCTTTACTTCGCCGAGCATGGTAATTCGGCTACAATGAACCTGACAGGCGGCACGTTCCACACCGACAATATTGTTATGGGAAGCGGAGAAGCGACGAGGGCGTTAAACGTCAATGGCGGCTCCTTCGCGCCTGTTACGGATAAGGCGGACTGGCTTGCCGACGTTCCTATGACTGTCGGCGCGAACGGCATCGGACTTGCGTCCGGCGGACATTCCGCTACGTTTTCTGCGAATCTGACGCCTGCCGCAGAGGAGCAGCCGATAAAGGCTGTGTTCACCGGCGCTGACCGCTCCGGCGTGATTTCCTTCTCTTCGTCCACTTTCGAGCAGATCGATTCCTTCGAGATTGCCCCCAACGGCGCCATGGTCGTCGCTATGGGCGGCGAAGTGAAGAAGCCTCTTAAGATCGACGAGGATGGAACGCTTGTCGTCGATGTCTCCGGCGGAATTAGCGCGAACGGCAGCTATGATCTTGTCACGCTTTCCGGCGGACTTGTCGACACGACCATTACGTCCGACAACGTTGACATTGTCGGCCTGCCGGGTGTCGCGACTCTCGCTTACACGGTCGACAACAATGTTCTCAAGGTTACTGTGTCTGGTCTTGAAAGATTGGTCATTAACACCGACGGCGGAGAGTGGACCGCCGCCGACACATGGAAGGGCGAGACGAGCGGAACTGTCAGGGCGTTCACTGAAAAGGATCGTGCGGCGTTCGTTATTACCGAGGACAATACCGTCCAGACTGTCCTCGTAAATTCCGAAGTCGCGCCGCTTGGCGTAGATGTCGAGGTGACGGGCGAGAACTCATACGCGCTCATCAAGGGCCACGGCACGTTCTCGCCTGCCGAGCTTTCAGTCAAGGGCACGGTCGGCTTCGCAGGCGACGCGGAAGGCCCGCTGAATCTGGACGTCGCGCTCGAACATACGCTTGAGGGCGATGTCGATGTCAGCAAGGCGCTGTTTGCTGAGGGAACGGTCAATCTGCTCACATCACTTCACATGGACAGCACCGTCAACGGGAAACTTGTCCGTGGAAAGGACTGGACTCCGTCCTACAAGATTGACGGCACTGGCGAGGTCGTGATTGATGCATGCAAGTTGACCTTGAACAACACAACCCAGCTCTCGGGTTTTGCGGGAAATGTCGTTTTGACCAACAATGCCCGTCTTTCCATTCAGCCTGGGTTTGATGGCACTACAACGCTTGGGGCCTCGTCGCACCTGAAGATGGCCGGAGGAGTAATTGAGAGATTCGGAATAAAAGGCGGATCCAACAATGAAACGGTTTGGAATGTCGAAGTAGTCGAAGGCACTGACAACGAATGGTACAATCGCGAATGCCGTGGCGGCAATTCGATGAATTTGGACTTCAGGGGGTCTTTCACGGGCGCTGGTTATCTCCTTTTCGATTCTCGTTGGGATGGAGGTCGCCGCGTAAGATTCTATACAGACTTCACCGGGTTTACGGGAACGATGCGATTGACCAGCGATGGCCGATTTGAGTTTGATGCTCCTATCAAGGGCGGAACCATAATAGCCGACAACGGGGTTAACATTATCTCAACAGCCATAACTGTGGATGGCGGCGTGTTGCTTCTAAACAACGATTGCACGATTAACGGCTCGCCAGCCATATCGGTAAGCTCAAGCTCGACTTTCGGAGGCTGTGCTACAACCAAGGTGCGGAGCGTAACCTTCTCCGCAGGGGCGAAGTTCCGGTTCACGGCGGAGGATG